>JAJYPY010000090.1 GCA_021794995.1 Actinomycetes bacterium
GGGAGGTGGCGGAGCCGGCGGTGGCGGCGGTGGACTGCTCGCCACGTAGAAGCCCGGAGGCGGAGGGGGCGGAGTCGGCGGCGGTGGCGGCGGCGCGCTTGCGAGGGAGAACCCCGAAGGCGGCGGAGCTCCCTGCCACTCGAGCGGCTCTTGCTCGGAGAGCACCGCCGATTCGAGGGACGGCAAGTCGTCGGCCAGGGAGACGTGCAGCGCCGTCGCCTCAGTGCCGTCGTGATGTTCCTCTTGCTGATCTGGGGCCTCCCATGGGCTCGATGTCCACACGGGGGGAGGGACGGCGGCCCACGCGGGGGACGGCGCGATCGGCTCCGTTTCGGGAAGATGCCACTCCAAGAACTCCGCGTCCTCGTCATCGACATCGTTATCGACATCGTTATCGACATCGTCATCGACGGTGTCCGGGCGCTCTTGGTCCTCCACACGGTCGCTCACCGCGACGTCGCGGTCCACCGCCGTGTCGAGATCTCCCGTCCCCCCGGGAGCGGCGAGTGAGGCAAGGGCGCGCTCGGGCGTGTCGCCGCCGGCCAACGCGGCGATCGCGTCGCTGTGCGGGCCGGGCGGGAGCGCAGACTCGATGCGCGTGACGAGCTCGCGCAGCTCGGACTGTGCGCGTTCGAGCCGGCGCAGCCGCTCGAACAGCTCTTCCCAGAGCTTCGCCGACGAGAGCGCGAGCGATCGCACCAGGTCGTCCGTCGTGTCGTCCTGCTCGTACCGGTCGTACGAGCCGTGCATGGTCATGGCAGCCCCCTGGCGCCTCTCTGCGTCCCCACTTCGGAGATCACCACTGTGCGAGATCTGCTGACGTGCGCCTCTTCGCAGCGTTTCGCGCGTGGTGTCCGGCGATCTTCCCCGTAAGAGCGTACCGCGCCGCAGAGGAGAAATCGAGACCCTCTGCGCGTCGCTCCTGGCCCCGAACCCTTCGCGGACGCGTCGCGCGAGGTCTATTGCCGCCTATTTCCACGACCCGTTTGCGCGTTGCGACGGGTGCGGTATGATGTCGGCACGGGTCGATGGGGACTCGCGAACGGCACGTCCAGGACGTGCGTACGAGAAGGGGAGACCAATGGGAATGACCTGGGTGGGTGCGCTCGCGCGTGCCGCCGCTGCCCTTGGACGCGGGCGCCGCGTCCGTGAGGGAGAGGAATCGGACGTCACCGGCGATTCCGGTTTCACGCTCATCGAGCTCATGGTCGTGCTGCTGATCATGGGCATCCTGATGGCGATCGCCATCCCGACGTTCCTCGGGGTGACCTCGACGGCGAACGACACGTCGACGCAGTCGAACCTGACCAACGTCGTCACCGCGGCGAAGGCCATCTATGTGAGAAGCGACAGCTATCCGACGACCCTGATGACAAAGCTGAAGAGCGACGAGCCCGAGTTCTCGTACACGAGTGCAGGCAGCGCGACTCAAGACACCATCTCTGTCGCGGCCACGACAACAACCCTTGAGATTGCGGCGTACATGACAAAGACCAAGGTGTGTTGGTTAGCAAAGGATACAAATTCGCCAGGGGCAACAGCGGGCGTGAAATATGGCTTCGTGCCCTTCACTGGGGGAGTCCCTGCCCCTGTAGCCACATGTAAGGCTACAAAGGCATCGACGGATGCCACCGCGACGAAGTGGCCGACAGCTCCCACAGGGCACTGATCGGCACCTGAACGAGGACAGAGCAGCGGGGCTCCGCTTTCGGGCGGGGCTCCGCTGCCGTTCCTCCCAACCGTGAAGTCGTGGCCGTGACATCGATAGGTGGCACCGCGCCCAGGGCGCCGTCGCGCACAAACGACGCGCCGGCCCGGACTTTCGGCAACGTCCTTCGTGCCCACGCCGTCCCACTCCCGGCTGCGGCCGCCGTCGTCGTCGTCGGGATGGCTCTCAGCCTGCTCGGGGGATCCCTCTTCGGGCACCCAGGTGCATGGATGTCCCCGGGCGACATCTGGGGGACCTTCCGAGAAGCTCATCTCGTGGGCTGGGGCGGTGAGGGCGACCTCTACCAAGGGACGACCGGCTACCTGAGCTTCCCCGGGTTCCCCGTCCTGCTCGCGCCCGTCGCGATGCTCTCAGGTGCGCTCCACCTGAGTGAGTCGCTCCCGCTCTTCCTGACGCGCCCGACGGCGTGGCTCCTCCTCGGCCCCGTCGAGATGGCGTTCGGGACGGCCGTGCTGTTCTCGCTCGACGCCGTCGCGCGGCGCTTCGAGGTTCCCCGGGCGCGCCGCGCCGCTGTGGTCTGGGCTGCAGCCGCACTGGTCTGGCCGGTGGTCGCGGTCTGGGGCCATCCCGAGGACCTGCTCGCAGTCGCGTTCTCGCTCTATGCGCTCCTTGCCGCGTTCGACGAACGGTGGACGCGGAGCGCCGTCCTCCTTTCCGTGGCGCTCGCGTTTCAGCCGCTTGCGGTGCTGGTGGTGCCGATCGTGCTCGCGCGCCTTCCCTGGCGACGGTGGCTGCGATGCGCGGGGATCGTCGTGGCGCCCTCGGCCTTTCTGCTCGTAGCACCGCTCGCCCACGCGTGGCGGACAACGCTGCACACACTGGTCGACCAGCCGACGTACCCGACGACAGGTCATCCGACGCCGTGGGTGGCGCTCGCACCGTTGATCCGCCACGCCCATTCCGTTCACGTCGTGCGAGGACCGCTTCCAGGGGCGCTGCCGCTCTTCACGAAGTCCGTCGAGGTCGTTGCCGGCGGCCCGGGACGTCTCATTGCGATTGCGTGCGTCCTCGCGCTCGCCGTGGTCATCGCTCGCCGGCGCCCGTCCGAGCACGCTGTCCTCTGGCTCGCGGCGCTCGGGTTGTCGCTGCGCTGCGTCTTCGAGTCGGTGATGTTCCCCTACTACGTGGTCCCCGGCCTCCTGCTCGCCCTCCTGGCCGCAAGTGTCGCCGGCCGCTGGCGCCTGATGGGAGCCGTCGGGTTCGCCGCGGGCTGCACGTGGATCGCCTACTGGCACGCCCCGCGCTGGGACTACTACCTCGCCGTCGTCGTCACGCTGCTTGGCGCATGGGTGGCGGGAGCCCCGCGGCGCGCATTCGCTCAGCAGCGAGCGGGAGATCCTGCAGGAGGGGGCGTGGCACTCGGGTCGAACGGGTCCCGCAGCGCCCCGCATTGCGCAAGCGCCGGCGTGCCCGCCTTCTTCGCCGACGGTGCGGGCGACGTCGGTCCCGGCAGTGTCGCCACGGTGCGGATCACCGGCGCGGGCGTCGGTGTGTGCGTGGACGCGGCCGAACCACCCGTGCCGCACCCCGCGGCGAGCGCGCCGGCACCGACTGCCGCGATCGCTGCTGCCACACGACGCAGGCGGCGTCCTGGTCCAGTCACAGGTCCTCGTCCAGTCACAGAGTGCCTCGTCATCCCGACGTCGCCACCTTCTGAGAGGTGAAGATCGCGAGGTCCAAGGAGACCGAGAGCACGGTGCCCCGAGTGGTGCCCGGGCCCCCTCCGCTGATGCTGAGCGAGTTCACGTCGGTGAGGCGGGGCAGCTTGTAGAGGGCGGTCAAGAAGGCGAGGACGTGGTCGTAGGTGCCCTTCACCGCAGCGGTGATGGGGACCGCCGAGTACGCAGTCCCGGTCGCCGCCACGAGGCTGCTCGGCTGGAGCGATGTGATGGAGACCCCCGCCGACGCGGCGGCGCGCGAGATCGTCCGGATGTATGTGTAGAGCTGCTCGGTCGCCGGCACGTCGCCGTGGAGCTTGCGGTACATGGCGTCGATCTGGCCGACGTGCTGGGCTTCGGTGCGCAGACGCTGGAGCCGGGCGTCGTCTTGTGCCACGGTCTGCTGGAGCGTGGTCCGCTGGGACTGGAGTGACGTCAGCCTTCGGCTCTGTGGGAGAAAGAAGGCGAAGAGCCACACGACGACCACGACGACGGCGACGAGCCCGGCGAGGACCATGCGGCGGCGCGGCGTTGCGCGGGTCGTCGGCATGGCGCTCATGGAAGTCGCCCCTGGAACTGCCCGAGCCGTTGACTGTGGGCCGCCGAGGTGATGGAAAAGCTGACCGGGAAGCTCACGGCAGTGGGTGACACCGAGACACCCCCGCTCAGATCCACGCCCGAGAGCGCGGGTGACCTCGCCATCGCGTTCCCGAACTGCGTCACCTCTGTGAGCGTGTGCGTGTTCACCGTCGTGCTTCCCGTCCCGATCACTGTCGAACTGGCACCGGGCACCGGCGCACCGGCGGACGCGGCACCGCCGGTGGGGTTGGACGCGGCCAGCTGCAGACCGTTGAGCACGGCGGACGCAGGGAGGTACTGTCCGAGCTGGTTCAAGACCACCAGCCAGTCGACCTCATGGGACACCAGGGGCACGAGCTGGTGCTGCAACGACGTGACGTCGTTCCCGAGCCGCACGGCCCTGTCGTAGCGGGGCAGCTCCACGGTGTTGATCGTGTGCACGGTGGACTGCAACGCGGCCACCTGGTGCTCGGCCGAGCGGACTGCGAGCACTCGCCAAGCCGATGCCGCGGCGAGCAGGACGAGCACCCCGGCGATCACCATTGCGAACCGCCGCCGCTGGCGTCGCTCTTTCACCTCGGCGCCGATCTCGGCAGGCATGAGATCGAAGCGCGTCCTGGAGGGTCCGTTCAATGCAAGGCCGAGCGGGACCGCGAGCGTCTGGTTGATCGACTCCGCTTCGCCCGGCGTCACGTCGATGCGGCTGATGTCGACGAATGAGAGCGGCGACGCCTCGATCACGGGGATGTCCATGCATTCCCGCAGGGCATCGACGAGCCCTGCGGTATGCGCGCCGCCCCCGGTGATCAGCACCCTCGTCGGCGCGGTGCGGGCCGGCAAGGTCGAGTAGTAGTGGATCGAGCTGCGGATCTCCTCTGCGAGCTGGGTCACCACGCTGGCCACGGCAGACACCGCGGCCGGGTCGTGCGCACCGGGATGAGGGATCCGCCGCTTCACGAGCTCGGCGTCGGCGAACGGGATGTCGAGCGCGGCCGCGAGTGCGCCGGTCACCGCGTTGCCTCCGACATCGATGGTCCGCACGAACTGGAGCGTGTCTCCGTGGTGGACGACCACCATCGTGAGCCCCGCCCCGACGGAGACCACGGCCTCGGGCTCGGACGTTCCGGACAGCGTGAAGGCGCGTGACAAGGCGGCGGTGTCGAGGTCGACGGCCTCGGGCTCGAGGCCCGCGTCCTGGACGGCACGGATCAGGCCGTCGATCAGATCTCGATGCGCTGCGGCGACGAGCACCCGGATGAGCGGCAGGCCGTCGTCGTTCTCGGTGCGCGACACAACGGCAGACGCAAGAGACGTGCGTTCGATCGGGAACGGCACGATGTCTGCGGCCTGGAGGGACACCGCCGCGGCGACCTCGTCGGGAGGGACCGGTGGCAGCTCGAGCTCGCGGGTGATGGCACGCAGTCCCGCGACGCCGAGCCGGACTCTGGTCGTACGGAACCCGCCGCTGCGCCACAGACGCCCGAGGGCGGCAACCACCTGGTCGCGGTCCCGGACCTCGCCGTCGACGATCACCCCGGGCGCGAGGCCGACTTGACCGAAGGCCTCGAGCACCGGCGGGCGGCCGTCTTCGACGACGAATTCGACGGCCCTGAGCGCGCTCGTGCCAACGTCGAGCCCGACGATGCGCTCACCCATCCCCTTCAACCCCCTTGCTCCGCGTGTGAGGCGGCGCCCAGACGACGTTCGCCCCAGCGGTCCGCCGGTTCCCCGCCGGCGGATGCATCTCTTCTGCGCGCGGCGTTGCCACACCACGCAGTTGTCCCAGCTTAGCGCCATCGCGGCGAATTGTGAAGCGAGGTGCACCACGCTGGCCGCACGGCCAAGCCCCTAGGATGCGCGGCGGTGGCGACCGTGCTCGAACCGTCCGCGTCCGTGCCGGTTCGTGCCGGCATCGACGGGACCGTCGCGGCGTCCATCGAGCACATGGGGGATCGCCGTGTCATCCATGCGCGCACCTCGTCGGACCGCCGGCGGGGCGCTCTCGCCCGAGAGGACGGCGAGACTCTCGCGCGCGCCGCAGACCTCGCGCGTGAGTTGCGGGTGCCCCTGCTCATCGAGCTGTCGTCGAGCGGGGCGGACGTCTCGGTCGGTGTCGATGCGCTGCACGGATGGGGACGCGCGGCGCGGGCCGTGGCGGCATGCTCGGGCATCGTGCCGGTCGTCGCCGCGGCCGTGGGCCCGGTCGTCTCCGGCCCGGCGCTGCTGCTCGGCCTGAGCGATCTCGTGGTGATGAACCCCGACGCCGTGGCATTCGTGTCCGGCCCGTCGATGGTCGAGGCCTTCACCGGTGTGCGTCTCACGCCCCACGCACTCGGCGGCCCCGGAGTCCACGCGACGACGAGCGGGCTCTGTGCGCTCGAGACCGACGACGTCGACGGCGCATTGGCCGAGCTTCTCGGGTACCTCCCCGACCACGCAGACGCCGAGACGCCGCTCCGCCGGACCGACGATCCTTCAGATCGCGACGTTCCCGAGCTTCGCGACGTCGTGCCGCACCAGGAGCGGATGTCCTACGACGTGCGCGACGTCGCGGCGTGGATCGTGGACGACGGGGTGACGTGCGAGCTGTGGGCGCGTTGGGCGCCGCAGATCGTCACCGCCTTCGGGCGGCTCGGGGGGCGCTCGGTGGGGATCGTGGCGAACCAGCCGCGCTCGCTTGCCGGGACCCTCGACATCCCGGCGTCCCAGAAGGCCGCCCGCTTCGTCCGGCTCTGCGACGCCTTCAACCTGCCGATCGTGACGCTCGTCGACACGCCCGGCTTCCTGCCGGGCAAGGACCTCGAGTGGCGAGGGATGATCCGTCATGGCGCGGAGCTCGCCTTCGCCTACGCGGAGGCGACGGTGCCGCGACTGTGCGTGATCTTGCGCAAGGCGTTCGGCGGGGCGTACATCGTGATGGACTCCAAGGGCCTCGGCAACGATCTGTGCGTCGCCTGGCCGCAGGCAGAGATCGCCGTCATGGGCGCGCCCGGAGCCGTCCAAATCCTGCACCGCCGGACATCGGATGCCGATCGGCGCGTGCGCGAGGAGGAGTACCGCGAGAGGTATCTCACCCCGTGGGCGGCGGCAGAGCGGGGCTTCGTCGACCAAGTCATCGATCCGGCTGGTACGCGCGCCGCGCTGACCGCCGGCCTGCGCGCGCTGTCGTCCAAGCGTGAGGTGCTGCGAGGTCGCAAGCACGACGCCGGTCCGCTCTGACGTGCACCGGCGTTGCAGTCGGTTGCCGTCGGCACCCTCATGGGGCTCTGTACAGGACTTTTGGCGATCGTCATGCAACTGCAATCGCGGTCATAACTAATCAACATCGACGGTGGGCATCATCGTCGTCGTGAGCACACCAACGACCAACGCGACGCTCGTCCTCGAGTCGTGCCACAGCACGTGGCTGTTCGACACCGAGCGCATGCGGTTCCGTCGGATCCTGAAGGGTCTCGACCTGGACGCCCGCCAGGCTTCGACGGCGTGGCGCCCGTACTACGGACTCGAGATGGACTCGATGTCGGAGTCCTTCGTGGTGCTGCTGAATCCCGAAGGGAGCCGGCTGCTGCGGTCGTGGCGCCACGTCGACAGGTGCCCGCAATGCGGCGGGGAAGCCACCGCCGAGCTCTCCATCGACGATCTGCGCAGCGCGGCGATCGGTTGATCAGCACGGCTTGACGCGCTGCCGCTTCGCCGGGCCCGGACACTCGGCCGTGGCCGGTCACGCGTGGATAGGCTGCACCACGTGGACCGACGTGACCTTGACCGGCTCCTCGGTCTCATCGGCCAGTGGGACGGCTCCGATCTCCACTTGAAAGCCGGAGTGGCGCCACGCGTGCGCATCGACGGCGAGCTGCGGCAGGTGACGAACGAGCCGAAGTGCACCCAGGCCGACACCCAGGTCATCGCGCGGTCGATCATGTCCGCAGAGGTCGCTGCGCAGTTCGACCGGCACCGGGAAGCGGACTTCGCCTACTCGGTGCCAGGCATGGGTCGATTCAGGGTGAACGCGTATTTCCAACGGAGCTCGGTCGCTCTTGCATTTCGCCGGGTGCGGGCGAACCCGGGGTCCGTCGAGGAGCTGGGGCTGCCTCCCACGGTCTCCAAACTGGCAGAGGAACGGCGCGGACTCGTACTCGTGACCGGGCCAACGGGATCCGGCAAGACGACGACGCTCGCTGCGATGATCGACCACGTCAATCGCACGAGGTCTTGTCACATCATCACGATCGAAGATCCCATCGAGTACCTCCATTCCGACGTGCTGGCGTCGATCAGCCAGCGCGAGGTCGGATTCGACACCGATTCGTTCGCGACGGCCATGCGCGTCGTCTTGCGTCAGGATCCCGATGTGATCCTCGTCGGTGAGATGCGCGACGTCGAGACCGCGTCGGCGGCGCTCACCGCCGCAGAGACGGGCCACCTGGTGCTCTCCACCCTCCATACCATCGACGCGACGGAGTCCATCACGCGCATCGTCGACTTCTTTCCGCCTCACCAGCAGAACCAGATCCGTACGTCGCTGGCGGGGTCCTTGCGCGGGACGGTCGCCCAGCGCCTCGTCCGGCGGGCCGACGGCAACGGTCGGGTGCCCGCCGTCGAGGTCATGGTGGTGAACGGGCGGATCCGCCAGTGCATCGAGGAGATGGAGCACACGAGCGAGATCAGCGACATCATCGCCGACGGCGCGTTCTACGGGATGCAGACGTTCGACCAGAGCTTGGCCGCGCACCTCGAGGCGGGGCAGATCAACCTCGAAGAAGCCCTCGAGATGGCGACGAACCCGCACGACCTTCGGATCACGCTCGAACGCCGCGGCCTCGTGCAGACGGGAAGGGGTTGAGGCCGCTCACGACCGGTTGATCAGGGCCGAGGCGAACAGGGCGACGCCCGAACCCGCCACGACCAGCGCGAGCGGCGCCCGGCGGGCGCTGCCCGCGCCCGACGCAGCCGTCGCGATGACCACCCACGCCGCGACGAACGGGCCCCCGCCGGGCCAGAGCCAACCGGCGCTCCACCCGAGCGCGCCGAGGAGGGCGACGCGGTGCCAGCGTCGGGGGAGCCCGGTACGGTCGACGGCCATCGCAGCGACCGCGGAGAGCCCTGCGCCGAGCCCCGCCCACCCGATGCGTTCGGGATGCCCCAGCGTGAGCGCGATCGGAATGAGGGAGAGCGCGCCGAGCGCAGCGACCAGCCCCAAGGCAGCCGGAGACGGGAGGCTGTCCACATCGATCACCACCGCAGCGAGCGCGCACGCCAAGACGATCGCGATCGACGGGAGCGCCCAGGGGGAGCCGAGAGCACCAGCCGCTGCGGCGAAGAGCAGTCCGGTACCGAGCTCCACCAGCGGATAGCGCCCCGAGATGGGCGCATGACAGTGCCGGCAGCGTCCCCGCAGCACCAGCCACGACGCCACCGGCACGAGATCGATGGCGGTGAGCCGCGCCGCGCACGTGGGGCAGTGCGATGGCGGGTGCACGACCGAGAGCCGGCGCGGGAGCCGGTAGGTGACGACGTTCAGGAACGACCCGACAAGCAGGCCTGCGATCCCACCGGTGACGATCATGACGACCTGCGTCGCCTGGTTGGAGCCCACCGAGGCGGGACTGTAGTGCTGGAGATGCCTGCCGCAGCGGCCACTGTGACGTCGCCGTTCCGCGCGGCCGAAATCGGAGGTAAGGTTGCATCGGCACTTCGCCGGTTGCGGAGTGGCCGTGGGGATGGGGAGCACGAGGGGAGCGGCGCGGTACCCGGAGTGACGACGGGTGCCTCCCGATTCCGCGCTACGCGCGTCCTGTCCGTTGCGACCGCTCTGCCCGGCCGGGTCAGGGGACAGGGGATGATCGAAGAAGCCGGCGAATCGGCACCGCAGCTGTCGGAGCAGCAGGGGCTTTGCTACGTCGACCTGTCGCGCACCGGATTCGCGCCGGGCGCAGCCTCGCTGCTGCCCGAAGAGACCGCGAGACGCGAGAGCGCGGTGCCCATCGAGCGGCGCGGCGGCGTCACCGTTGTCGCCGTGGCGACTCCCGCCGATCGCCTGACTCTTGACGCGCTGCGCGTGGCGACGCGCGGCGACGTGGTCGCCGTCGTGGCGCCGGCCGCACAAGTGATGGCCGCCATCGCCCAGCTCTACGGGGAAAGCACCGTGCACCATGGGAGACGACGTGTCCAGCACGTGCCCACCCACGGCGATCACACGGCGAAGTTGCGAGGGGGGGCTCCCAACGCCGTGGTCACCGAATCGGCGGGCCCTCACGCCCCGCCCTTCGTCGAGGAGCCGCTGCGCGGCACGCCCGATCCTGAGCTGCCAGTGCGCTGGGAGTCCGCAGCTCCTCCCGCGCCACCACCCGCGCCACCGCCCGCGCCCCCACCCGCACCCCCACCCGGCGGATCCGTGCTCGCTGCAGGTTCAGCCCCCGCCAACACCTCAGCGCTGCCGCGTAGATCTCGTCGGTGACATCGGTGGGGGTCGCCAGCTGGGTGGTGCGGGTGATGGTGGTGAAGTCCGCGAACCGCAGTGAGATGCTCACCCCTCGGCCCAGCACCTGGGCCTGGCGCATGCGTCCA
>JAJYPY010000091.1 GCA_021794995.1 Actinomycetes bacterium
CGAGGCCGCCGAGCACGTCGCGCAGGCGGTCGGCCACGTCTGCGAGGTCCACCGACGCCCCTTCGTCCGCCCTGTCCGGATCGAGCAGCGGGCGCGCCATCGCGTGGAGCGCCGAAAGACGCCCCGGCGCCACGTCTGCGCCGAGGCTCGACGTCATCACGTCTTCGAGGTCGTGGGCCTCGTCGAAGACGACGACGTCGTGGTCGGGCAGCACCGCGCCGCCGCTCGCCAGATGGGCGCCGTAGAGGTGGGTGTTCACCACCACGACGTCGGCCTCGGCCGCACGCGCCCGTGCCCGCTCGGCGAAGCAGCGCCCGCCTTCGGGGCAGCGGTGCGCCCCCGGGCACTCCCGGGGACCGACGCTGAGCATCGCCCACGCCCGGGGATGCGGTTCGAAGTCGAGGTCGGCGCGGTCCCCCGAGCTCGTCCGCCGGGCCCACGCGAGCAGCCGGCGGACCTGGTCGACGAGCCGTCCTGCATCGATCCGCTCGGACGGGCCCCCCTCCTCGGGCTCCCCGCCGTCCGTGCCCTCGCCGGGCGCACGCGGCGAGCCGCCGGGAGCCGCCGCGCCGAGGTCCTGCTGGACGCCTCGGCCGTCCACCTCACCGGCCCGCTGCAGGCAGAGGTAATTGCTGCGCCCCTTCAGGACCGCGAAGGAGACGGGGCGACCCAGGGCGTCGGCGAGGAGGGGCAGGTCCTTGGTGGCGAGCTGGTCTTGGAGCGCCTTGGTGGCCGTGGCGACGACGACGCGCGACGCGGAGTCGACGGCGGGAACCAGGTAGGCGAGGGACTTGCCCGTCCCGGTGCCGGCCTGGACGACGAGGTGGCGCCTCGAGGAGAGCGCCCTGGCGACGGCGCGCGCCATCTCCACCTGGCCCGGCCGGTCCTCGCCGCCGCGCGGAAGGGCGGTCGTGACCTTTTGGAGCGCGACCGCCACGTCGTCTTCTCCCACCCCCTGACGGTACCGCCCGTGCCGTGCACCGCCCCGGGGCGCCCCCGGCGCCGGCTCCACGTAGGGTGTGAGCCCGTGAAAGGGGTGCTTCTCGCTGGCGGGACGGGGTCGCGCCTGTACCCGCTCACCCGGATCACCAACAAGCACCTGCTGCCCATCTACGACCGCCCGATGATCCAGTGGGCGATCGAAGCGCTGGTGAACGCAGGGATCTGCGACATCATGCTGGTGACCGGGGGTACCCACGCCGGCGAGTTCCTCCGGCTCCTCGGCAACGGCCACGAGTTCGGCATCGACCGGCTCAGCTACGGCTACCAGGAGCGTCCGGGTGGCATCGCCGAGGCGCTCGGTCTGGCCGAGCGCTTCGTCGACGGCGATCCGGTGCTCGTGATGCTCGCCGACAACGTGGTCGAGCGGTCGATCCGGCCCATGGTCGAGGCGTTCAGCGCCGAGCCAGAGGGCGCACGCATCCTGCTCACGCCCGTGGAGGAGACCGAGCATCTCCGCCATCTCGGCGTGCCCGAGCTCGATGCCGAGGGGCGCGTCGTGCGCATCGTCGAGAAGCCCGCCGATCCTCCCTCCAAGTTCGGGGTGACCGGGATCTACTGCTACGACGGCGGCGTCTTCGACGTCATCAAGCGGCTCGAGCCGTCCGGCAGGGGAGAGCTCGAGATCACCGACGTGAACAACCACTACGTGTCGGAGGGCTCGATGCGCTACGACGTGCTCGAGGGCTTCTGGGGTGACGCCGGGGAGTCGATCGACGCGTACTACGTGGTGAACGACTTCGTGCGCGCCTTCGGCGCGAACAACCCCTGATCGTCGCGCGCGGTCGCGCGCCGGACGCTCGCTGCGATCCCCGGGCCGTCGAGCCCCAGTTCGGCCAGGATCTCGTCTGCGTTGGCTTGGGGCACGTAGGCACGCGGGATGCCGAGCGAGACGACCCGAGGCGCCGTGCGGCCCGCGTCGTCCGCCGCACGGGCGATCGCGTCGGCGAGGAACGTCCCTGCACCGCCGGTGCGCAGGCCATCCTCAGCGGTCACGACCAGGTGATGGCGGGCAGCGTCGCCGAGCATCGCCTCGTCGGGTGGGCTGACCGCGCGCACGTCCCACACCGTCGCGTCGATCCCTGTCGAGCGCAGCTCGCGGGCTGCGGTCTCGCACGCCGCGACGAGCTTGCCGACCCCGAGCAGGCACACTGCGCCGTCACCTTGGCGCAGGAGCCGCGCCTCGAGTCCGTGGCCCGGCGCTGCATGGCGTGCCGGCGTGGTCGGGAACCGGATGGTGCAGGGGCCGGGGAGGTCGAGCGCCGTCTCGAGCATCACCTCGAGATCCTCGGCCGACGACGGCGCGAGCACCGTCATGCCGGGGACCGCGAGGGAGAGCACGAGGTCGAAGATGCCATGGTGGCTGGGTCCGTTGTCCCCCGTAATCCCGGCCCGGTCGAGGGCGAACACCACCGGCAGGCGGTGGAGCCCGACGTCGAGGTTCATCTGGTCGAATGCGCGAGAGAGGAACGTCGAGTACACGGCGACCACCGGGCGCAGGCCGCCCATCGCCATGCCCGCAGCCGAGGTGACCTCGTGCTGCTCGGCGATCCCCACGTCGAAGAAGCGATCGGGGAAGCGCGCCTGGAAGGGCAGGAGCCCGGTCGGCCCGGGCATCGCAGCGGTGAGGGCGACCACGTCGGGGCGTCGCTCCGCGATGCGCACGAGCGCGCGGGAGAACGCGTCGGTGTACGTCGCAACCGGGACTGGGGTGAATGGGCCGTCGTCGGATGAGCCGGCCGAGGCAGGAACGGGAGCCGGAGGCGGGGAAGGTACGGGAGCCGGAGGCGGGGAAGGTACGGGAGCCGGAGCGCCTGCGACGGCCGTGGCCGCGCGTGCGGCCGACGCTTTCACGTCGTGGAGGCGCTGCACCTCGTCCTCTTCGGCGGGCGCGTACCCCCGCCCTTTCTGCGTGAGCACGTGCACGACGATCGGGCCGTCCCACTCCGCCGCGTTCAGGAGGGCGGCCTCGGCCTGCGCGACGTCGTGGCCGTCGATCGGCCCCGCATAGCGGACGCCGAGGGCTTCGAAGAACGTGTGCGGCGACACCACCTCGCGCAGCGCGCTCGTCAGACCGTGGACACCGGAGTACGCGAGGTCCCCCACGCCGGGCAGGTCCCGCAGCAGGTTCCGCAGGCGCTCGCGGGTCTGGACGTAGGTCGGGTGCAGCCGGAGGGTGGTCACGCTCCGGGAGAGCAGGGAGATCGTGGGGGCATAGGACCGCCCGTTGTCGTTCAGCACGATCAGCACACGCCGCCCCGAGTGGCCGAGGTTGTTGAGCGCCTCGTAGGCCATGCCTCCCGTGAGCGCGCCGTCGCCGACCACCGCGACGACCCGTCGGTTCCCGCCGGAGCCGGCGAGCTGTCCCTCGAGAGCCCAGGCACTCGCCAGCCCGTGCGCGTAGGACAGGACCGTCGACGCGTGGCTGTTCTCGATCCAGTCGTGGTCGGACTCCGCCCGGCTCGGATAGCCCGACAGGCCGCCCTTCTGGCGCAGCGCGCGAAAGCCGTACCGCCTGCCCGTCACGAGCTTGTGGATGTACGCCTGGTGACCCGTGTCCCACAGCACCGCATCACGGGGAGACTCGAACACCCGGTGCAGCGCGAGGGTGAGCTCGACGACACCCAGGTTGGACCCCAGGTGACCCCCGGTCGAGGAGACCGACTCCACGATGAACGCGCGGATCTCGTCTGCCAAGGTGGCGAGCTCCTCGGGGCGCAAGGAGCGCAGGTCGGCGGGAGTCTCGATGCGAGGGAGGATCGTCATGGCGGTCGTCGGCACGGCCGGGGCGGAACGCCGGGTGGATTCCGCGGACCGTGCGCACAAGCTAGCTGCTGACGCGCCGCAGACCCGCGCATCAAGCGTTCGTCAGGGTGCCGAGGCCGGGGAGGTTGCGTGGGGCGCCCGTGCCCGGAGTGCCGCGGGCGGGTCCGCCGATCCCGCGACGCACCCCGCCTTTGCGAGAAACGCCGGACGATCGACGACGACCCGGGTGAGTCGGCCCGCCCCCACCAGCGCCGCCCGATCGGCGGCGTCGAGCGCGACCGAGATCGTGAAGGCGAGGCGCCTCCCCTCCACCCGCTCGAGGAATGCTTCGGCCAGCACGGTCGAGCCGACGGGCACGGGGACCAGGTGGTCGAACTGCACCCGGGAGGCGACGCTCGTACGGCCCGCGCCGAGATGGCCCTCGAGGGCGCGGCAGCTGGCCTCCTCGCACAGCGCCATGAGGCGGGGCGTCGCAAGGACCGGGACGTCGCCGGAGCGCAGGCTGAGGGCCGTATCGGGCTCTTCCACGGTGAGGGCCACGCAGGCGTGCAGGCCCGCGCGCACCCCGCTCGAGAGCGGGGGGGCCGGGGTGGGCGCGTGGGGCATCACCAGTACGATACCGCCCGTGCCCGATGCCCCGGAGATTGTCGTGCCGCCCGACGCGCCGCTGATCGAGGCGCCCGTGCTCGAGCGGGTGCTCGCCGCCGCGGTGCGTCGCGGCGGCGACATGGCGGAGGTCTTCGCCGAGGACCGCCAGACCTCGGGGGCTTCGTTCGACGACCGCAAGATCGAAGAGCTCACCTCCGGCCGCGAGCGCGGCGCCGGCATCCGCGTCGTTGTCGGGGAGACGACGGGGTTCGCGCACACCGCGGACCTGAGCGAGGCCGGCCTGCTCGCCGCGGCCGAAGCGGCGGCGGCCATCGCCAGGGAGGGCGGAGGCGGGGTCCGCACGGTGGCGCTCCCCGCGCGCCGGCCACGGCCGTCGCGCGTCGAGATGCTCCCGAGCACCGTCGCCAAGTCCACGAAGCTGGAGCTGCTCGGACGCGCAGACGAGGTCGCCCGTGCCGCGGGCGGTGCGATCAGCCAGGTGTCGGTCTCCTACGGCGACGCGCGTCGCCGGGTCCTCGTGGCGAGCACCGACGGCGTGCTGGCCGAAGACGACCAGGTCCGCACGCGCTTCAACGTCGTGTGCATCGCGACGGGGGATACCGGGATGCAGACCGGCTACGAGAGCACGGCGCGCACCGTCGGATTCGAGCTCTTCGACCAAGTCGACGTGGACGAGATCGCCCGCAGCGCCGCGCGACGCGCGCTGTCCAAGCTCTCCGCGCGCCCCGCCCCCTCGGGGGAGCTGCCCGTCGTGCTCGCGGGCGGCAGCGGCGGCATCCTCTTCCACGAGGCGTGCGGGCACGGGCTCGAGGCGGACCACATCGTGAAGGACGCGTCGGTCTATGTCGGCAAGGTGGGCGAGCAGGTGGCCAGCCCGCTCGTCACCCTGGTCGACGACGGCACGGTCTCGGGCGAGTGGGGCTACTACGCGGTGGACGATGAGGGACGCCCGGCGGCGCGCAACGTGCTCATCGACCACGGCGTGCTCACCGACTACATGTGGGACTGGCTCCGGGCGAAGAAAGCGGGTCGCGTGTCATCGGGGAATGGGCGCCGCCAGAGCTACCAGCACCTGCCGATGGTCCGCATGACCAACACGTTCTTGCTCGCTGGCTCCGAGGATCCCGACGAGATCGTCGCACAGACGCCGCGCGGGGTCTACGTCGCCAAGCTCGGCGGCGGACAGGTGAACACCGCGACGGGCGACTTCGTCTTCGGCACCACCGAGGCGTACTTGATCGAGGACGGGCGGATCACCGAGCCCCTGCGCGACGCCAACCTCATCGGCAACGGTCCCGAGGTGCTGCGCCGGATCGACGCCGTCGCGGACGACTTCTCGATGACCCCGGGAACCTGCGGGAAGGACGGGCAGAGCGTGCCGGTCGGTTGCGGGCAGGCGACCCTTCGCATCACCGGAGTGACGATCGGCGGCACCGCGGCATGAGCGAGCTGATCGACGTCGCCCTCGGGGTCGTCGCCCGGGCGCGCCCGGGCGAGGGCGTGGAAGCGTACGTCGCGCGCGGGCACGACACCGAGGTCCGCGCGTACGGAGGCGAGGTCGAGCAGCTCGCGTCGGCGAGCTCGTCGGGCATCGGCGTGCGTGTGGTGCTCGCCGACCCAGGGGGCGGCGGCAACCGGGTGGGGTTCGCGTGGGCAGGATCTCTCGATCCCTCCGTCGTCGACGACGTGCTCGCCGACGCCCGGGACAATGCGGCCTACGCCACGCCCGACCCCGATGTCGCGCTCGCCGAGCCCGACGGGGTGGTCGCCGCCGAGCTCGACTTGTGGCATCCGGACTTCGCGGCCGCGTCCACCGACGACAAGGTGCAGCTCGCCCTGGACCTGGAGCGCATGGTGCGTGGCGCGGATCCTCGGGTGCGCCAGGTCGACTCGGCTGACTACGGCGACGCCAGCGTCGAGGTGGCCCTCGCCTCGACCACGGGCATCAGGGCGGCGACCCGCCACACCTCGGCGTTCCTCTCGGTGTCCGCGATCGCGAGCGACGGCTCGAGCACACAGACGGGCAGCGGATTCAGCGTGGGCCGTGCGGCCTCTGCCCTCGATCCCAAGCGGGCGGGTGACGACGCCGTCGAGCGGGCCGTGCGGCTGCTCGGTGCGGGCAAGGCGCGTTCGGGGCGGTGCAGTGTCGTGTTCGACCCCCGCGTCGTCTCGACGCTGCTGTCGGTCGTGTCGTCGGCGCTCTCGGGAGAGGCGGTCGTGAAGGGGCGCTCGTTCTTCGCGGGACGCGTCGGTGAGGACGTGGCGAGCCCGAGCGTCACGCTCGTCGACGACCCGACGGATCCCCGCGCGTACGGTGCGGCGACGTTCGACGGCGAGGGTCTGGCGTGCCGCCGCAATGTGCTCATCGACGCGGGACGGCTGCGCGGCTTCGTGTACGACAGCGTGTCCGCGCGGAGGGCGGGGACGGTGTCCACCGGCTCGGCGGTACGCGGCGGATTCGCGGGGACGCCGGGTGCAGGGTGCAGGGCGCTCCTCCTCTCCCCGGGCGAGCTGGACCAGACTGCGATCCTCCACGCCGTGGGTGACGGTGTCTACGTGCAGTCGGTGACCGGAGTCCACTCGGGGGTGAACCCGGTGAGCGGCGACTTCTCGGTCGGCGCAGAGGGCCTGATGGTGCGCACAGGGGTCTTCGCGGAGCCCGTGCGCGAGGTGACGATCGCCTCGAGCCTTCAGCGAATGCTCCAGTCGGTGCTCTTCGTCGGCGCAGACGTGGAGTGGCTCCCTGGGCCAGCCGCAGGACAGACGTTGGCGATCGCCGACATGCAGCTGAGCGGGACCTGATCGAGCTCGACGTCGCGCACGTACCGTGGCAACGTGAAGAGACTGCGGAGCGCCGCGCCTCCGACCCCTCCACCCGGGCCGGCCGGCCGGCGTCGCCGGCTGATCATCCTCGTGATCTGCAGCCTCAGCCTCTTCATCACCTACGTGGACGCCACGATCCTCAACGTGGCGCTTCCCACGATCCAGCGCCAATTCCACGCCAGCATCGCCAGCCTGCAATGGGTCGCCGACGGGTACCTCCTCGTGCTCGCGTGCCTCCTCATGGCGTCGGGATCGACCGCCGACCGGATCGGACGGCGCAAGGTCTTTGCGACCGGGCTCGTCGTCTTCAGCATCGGCTCGCTCCTGTGCAGCGTCGCACCGAGCATCTCCTGGCTCATCGCGTTCCGCATGCTCCAGGCGGTGGGTGGCTGCATGCTGGCACCCGTCTCGCTGTCGATCGTCCGCCAGGTGTTCACGGATCCGAAGGAACGCGTGCGTGCGCTCGGCGTCTGGAGCGGCATCTTCGGGTTGGGCGTGGCGTGCGGGCCCATCGCCGGAGGGCTGCTCGTGACCGCAGTCGGCTGGCGATCGGTCTTCTGGGTGAACGTGCCGATCGGGGTGGTCGCCTCGGTGCTGGCTCGGCGGTTCGTCCCCGAGTCGCGTGCGCCGAGAGCCAGGCGCGTGGACGTGCCCGGGCAGCTCCTCGTCGTTGTGTTGCTCGGCTGTCTCACCCTGGGCGTGATCGAGGGGCCGGAGCTCGGATGGGGATCGACGTGGATCGTGGCTCCGTTCGTGATCGCCGCGCTGAGCGCGGTCGCCCTCGCCCTCGTCGAGCCTCGCCGGCGCGAGCCGCTGATCGAGCTCCGCTTCTTTCGCAGCCCCCCGTTCTCGGTTGCCAACGCCGTCGCCGTCTTGAGCTACGTCGTCCTTTCCGGGTTCCTCTTCGTGAACACCTTGTACCTCCAGGAGGCGAGGGGCGACTCTCCACTGGTCGCGGGAGTCTCCGTCCTTCCTGCCACCGCGACCATCGCCGCGTCGTCGCTTTTGAGCGGGCGGCTCGTCGCCCGCTTCGGCGTCCGGCTGCCCTTTGTCGCGGGCGGCCTCTCCTTCGCCGCGGGGTCCGCGCTGCTTCTCGACCTCCGGCCGGCCACGCCCTACGCCGTGCTCGTCGCCTCGTACGCGCTGCTCGGCTTCGGTCTCGGCCTCATCAACCCGCCGATCACGAACACGGCGGTCACCGGGATGCCGCCCGCCCAGGCTGGCGTCGCCTCCGCCATTGCCTCGACCGCGCGCCAGGTCGGCAGCGTCCTCGGCGTGGCGGTGATGGGCAGCATGGTCACCGGCGCGGTCGCCGGATCGGCGACGGCATTGGGGTCCGGGCGGCGCCTCGACCCGGCCGGCGCGGCGGTCCTCACGACGGCGACCCACCTGCCCTGGGAGGTCGCGGTCGCTTCCGGGCTGATCTGTGCGGCCGCCGCGATGCGCTGGACGGGGAGGCGAGGGCACGAGGCGGCGGCGCGGGTCTACGTGGACGAGATCCCGGTGCCCTTCTCCTGAGGGGCTCCTGAGGGGCTCCTGGGGGGCGGTCCAGGACAGCGGGGCCCTCCCGAGGGGTCCCGCAAGGGTTCAGCGTGCGGCGGCGGGCGCCTTCGGGCTCGGCGAGCTGCTCGACGCACCATCCGACGAGCCGGACGAGCCGGACGTGCCGGACGAGCCGGACGAGCCGTCCGCGCTCGAGGACCCAGAGGAGGTGTTGGCGCCGACCGGGGTCGTGTCGGCTGCCGACGTCCCCGACGACTCGCGGTCCTTCGCCTTGGTGGCCGCCGCCTTCCCGTTCGACGACCGGCTGTCGGTCCGGTAGAAGCCGCTGCCTTTCAGCACGATCCCGACCGAGCCGAACACCTTGCGGAGCTGCCCCCCGCAGTGCGGGCACGTGGTGAGCGGCTCGTCGGAGAACGACTGGACTGCCTCGAGATGGTGCCCGCAAGCGGTGCACGCGTACTCGTAGGTGGGCATCGGCTCAGTCTCCTTGACACTCTCGTTGGCACTCTCGGCCTTCGAGTGCCAAGTCTAGTCGACACCGAGCGGCCGAGAGCGAGCACGCCGGTCGTGAGGCAGCGCGGGTGCCCGAGCGGTCCCGTGTGATGCACAGATCTGCTGATGGCGAGGGGCGTCCTAGACTTCTGCACGTGGCCGACCGCAGCTTGACCCATCTCGACCCCTTGGGCGGTGCCCGCATGGTCGATGTCAGTCCGAGGGAGCCGACGCATCGCAAGGCGCTCGCCCGGTGCCGCGTGTGGATGAAACCCGAGACGACGACGCAGGTTGCCAACAACGCCATCACCAAGGGTGACGTGCTGGCCGCGGCGCGCATCGCCGGCATCCAGGCGGCCAAGCGCACGGCGGACCTCATCCCGATGTGCCACCCGGTCCTCGTGGGGTCCGTGTCGGTCAATTTTTCGATCGGGGACGACTACGTTGACGTCGAGGCGCAGGTCGAGACGGTGGACCGGACGGGCGTCGAGATGGAGGCGCTCACGGCCTGCACGGTGGCCGCGCTCACCGTCTACGACATGTGCAAGTCCGCAGACCGCTCGATGACGATCGCCGACGTCGCCCTGTGGGAGAAGTCGGGGGGTCGGTCGGGCCCATGGCGCCGCAGCGATCTCGGGACCCAGACCCACAGGACCTGACGTCGCGCGCTCCACGCTGCATGCATCGGCCGGGCTTCGGCGCGGCGGACCTGCGGGGTGGCGCGCTCAGTGCCGCCGGCGCCCTGCTCGGGCGAAGAAGTCCGGCGTGATCGGCGGAGGCTGCGGTGCTGCCTGCGGTGCCTGGGCGTAGGAGGGAGCCTCGTCGGTCGGGCGCTCCGGTGGCTCGGACGGCCATGCCGCGTGCTCCCGGGCCCGAGCCGGGGGGCTGACGACCCGCACGCCCTGGGGGTCCCAGGAGGCATCGCCCCCGGAGGGCGGGTCCGTCGAGACGGACGCCGTGACGAGCTCGTACCCCGGAGGCGGTGGTGGGGGAGGCGGTGGTGGCGCGCTTGCGACGGAGAAGCCCGGGGGCGGTGGGGGCGGAGCCGGCGGTGGCGGCGCGCTTGCGAGGGAGAACCCCGAGGGAGGCGCCGGGGGAGGCGGCGGAGGCGGCGGTGGCGGCGGTGGACTGCTCGCCACGTAGAAGCCCGGAGGCGGAGGGGGCGGAGTCGGCGGCGGTGGCGGCGGCGCGCTTGCGAGGGAGAACCCCGAAGGCGGCGGAGCTCCCTGCCACTC
>JAJYPY010000092.1 GCA_021794995.1 Actinomycetes bacterium
TTACGGCCGCCCCCGCCCTCCCGGCCTCGGTCCGCAGACGCGTCACCGGTAGAGTGCAGGCAATGACCGAGCCCAGCCCCTTTGCGCGGTGGCTCGCCACCGACCCCGAGATCGCTCGCCTGCTCGGCGACGAGGCGGAGCGCCAGTCGACGACGCTGCAGCTGATCGCCTCGGAGAACTTCACCTCGACGGCGGTGCTCGCGGCGACGGGCTCGCTGCTCACCAACAAGTACGCCGAGGGCTACCCGCACCGGCGCTACTACGGCGGCAACCACGTGATCGACGAGGTGGAGGACCTGGCCCGGGACCGGGCCACGGCGCTGTTCGGCGCCGACCACGCCAATGTGCAGCCCCACGCCGGCGCGAACGCGAACCTCGCCGTCTACCAGGCGCTCCTGCAGCCGGGCGACACGATCCTCGCGATGCGGCTCGACCACGGCGGCCACCTCACCCACGGGTCTCCGGCCTCCATCACCTCCAAGATCTGGCGGTTCGTGGCCTACGGGGTGACCCCGGCGTCCGACGACCCGTCGGCGCAGGGGGAGGTCATCGACTTCGACCAGGTCGCCGACCTCGCCAAGCGCGAGCAGCCCAAGCTCGTCGTGGCGGGCTCGACGGCGTACGCCCGTGTCATCGACCCCGTGCCGTTCCGGGAGATCGCCGACAGCGTCGGGGCGCTGTTCATGTACGACATGGCCCATCCCGCCGGGCTCGTCGCCGGCGGCGTGCACCCGTCGCCGGTCGGCATCGCGGACGTCACGACCTTCACCACGCACAAGACCCTGCGCGGCCCGCGCGGCGGGGCGATCCTGTGCCGCGCCGATCTCGCCAAGGCGATCGACTCCGCGGTCTTCCCCGGCCTCCAGGGCGGCCCGCTCGAGCACGTCATCGCCGCCAAGGCCGTGGCGTTCGCCGAAGCGGCGACCCCCGAGTTTGCGCGCTACGCACGAGACGTCGTCGCCAACGCCCGGGCACTCGGGGACGCCCTCGGCAACGAGGGGTTCCGCCTCGTGTCGGGCGGCACCGACAACCACATGCTGCTCGTGGACCTCAGGGCCTTCGACGAGGAGCTGACCGGCAAGGACGCGCAGGAGGTCCTGGACCGCGCCGGGATCACGTGCAACCGCAACACGATCCCCGACGACCCCCGCTCGCCGTTCGTGACCTCGGGCCTGCGCCTCGGCGCCGCCGCCGAGACCACGGCGGGCATGGGCGCGGCCGAGATGGCGCGCATCGCGTCGCTCATCGGCCGGACCCTCCGCCACCGCTCAGACGACGGGGTCGTGGAGGGCGTGCGGGCAGAGGTGCGCGAGCTGTGCGCGGCGTTCCCGCCGTACCCGGGCCTGGTGGCGGGCGCCGGGTAGTCCCGGGCCGGCGAGGGCTGCGAGGACCGGGACATGCCGACGACGAGCGGGTGGTACGCCGTGGTCTTCGTGGTCGCTGCGGCGGTGACCGCCACGAGCTGCCCGCCGGCGGCGTGGATCGCCCGCAAGGTGGGCTACGTCGCCCTCCCGGGCGAGCGCAAGATCCACGCCAAGGCCACCGTCTACGGCGGCGGACCCGCCATGTTCATCGGGTTCCTCGTCGCGATGATGGTCGCCGCCGCGATCCGCCAGCTGCACGCGGTGTTCGTGGGGTCCTCCGAGCCGCTGGGCGTCGTGCTCGCAGGTGCGGCCATCTTCGTCGTCGGGCTCATCGACGACGCGCGGGACATGTCGGCGCCCGCCAAGGTCGCCGGGCAGGTCCTCGCCGCGTCGATCCTGTACTTCCTCGGCGTCACCTTGTACTGGTTCAAGGTGCCCCTCGGGGGTCTCGTCTCGCTCACCCCGGGCATCACGCCGCTCATCATGGCGCTGTGGGTCATCGCGCTCACGAACGCAGTCAACCTCATCGACGGTCTCGACGGCCTCGCCGCGGGGGTGGTCGCCATCGGCGGCGGGGCGCTCGCCATCTACGGCCTGCGCCTCATGGGCATGGGAGTCCTGTCCCGCACAAACATCGGCCCGCTCGTCGCGGTCATCGCGTGCGGGATCTGCGTCGGGTTCCTCCCTTTCAACTTCCATCCGGCGCGCATGTTCATGGGCGACGCCGGCGCGCTGCTGCTCGGGTTGCTCATGTCCGCGTCCACGATGGTGATCGGGGGGCGGATCCCGCCGTACTCGCTCACCTCGGGCCTCACCTACTTCTTCTTCGCGCCCCTCCTGATCCCCTTTTTCATCATGGGGGTGCCGATCGTCGACATGGCCTTCGCCTTCGTCCGCCGGACGGCCCGCGGGACCGGGTTCCACACGCCCGACAAGGACCACATCCACCACCGACTCCTGCGGCTGGGCCACGGCCATCGCCGAAGCGTCGTGATCCTGTGGGTGTGGACGGCCAGCTTGTCGGGGTTCATCTTGTTCCCGCTGTTCGTGCGGGCCGTGAACCCCTTCATCCCCCTCGGCGTGGCGCTGCTCGCGGCCGCCCTGCTCACCTGGTTCCACCCGGGCCTGCGCCGCCGGACCGAGGAGCCCGGCCCCCCGGTGGTCGCCGACGTCGGTCGGGTCCGGAACGGACGCGTGCCGGCCAAGCGTTTTGCCGACGAGCGGAACCAGGCGCGATGATGACCCGCGTGTCACCTCTGCATCCGGTCCAGGGCGCGCGCACGGCCGCGTGATCGCAGGGAGTCAGGTTGGTGCAGCGCGCCATGACCTGGCCTGACGCGGCCGGGATCAGCGATGGCGGAGCAGCCCCCGTCCAAGCGGACCCCGTCGCTCGGAGACGTCTTCTGGGTGGGCACCGCCTGCGCGATCTCGGTGGTCGCCGGTGGGGGCATCGGCTACGCCCTCGACGCCGCGGCCGGCACGCTGCCGTGGCTCACGGTGGCGGGTCTCGTGTTCGGTGTAGTGTCTGCCGTCCTGCTCGCCGTCAACCAGTTCCGCAAGTACCTCTGAACCGCGGGACGCCTCCGGTTGGCGGTGCGCACCTTTCGTGGGCACCCGCCGCCGGGGCCGGCGCGCGGTGCGGGGACTGACAAAGGGAAGGCATGTTCGACCGGCTCCAACTCCCAGACGTGGCTGTGGTGGCGCGCCGCACGATGCTCGGCGCGCTCGTCGTGGGCGTGCTCGGGCTGGTGGCGCTGCTGTTCTTCAACCAGACCTGGGCCGCCCTCGGCCTGTGCATCGGCATCGGGCTGGGCATCGGGAACTTCCGGCTCATCGTGCGCTCGGTGGTGAAGGTCGGCAACCGGGCGGGCGACAACAAGCGCCGGCCGCTCGCGCTGAACACGCTCGGACGCCTGGGGATCATGACCGCCATCGCGCTCGTGCTCGCGTGGATGAAGCCTCCCCTCGGGATCGGGATCATCGGCGGGATCGCCGTGTTCCAGTTCCTCCTGCTCGCCAACGTCACCCGCTCGATGCTGAAGGCCGGCGCCGCGGCCGCGGGCATCCCCGACGGTGCGGGCGCAGACGGGACGGGTGACCCGGCGGTCGGCGACGGGTGGGGAGCTGCCTGACGATGGGAATGGGCGGGGCGTTCCTGATCCTGCGGCCGCTCGTGGCGGTCAACATCACCGTCGGGACACACATCGAGGCAAAGGTCTTCGGCATCCCGGTGGACCTCGACACCCTGTGGGCCACGGGCGTCGCGGTCCTCGTCGTGGTCGCGCTCGCGGTGCTCCTGCGCCGCCAGGCGACGAGCGGGGTTCCCGGCAAGTTCCAGCTCGTCTGGGAGATGGGGGTGAGCGCGGTCCGCAAGCAGGTGGAGGGATCGATCGGTCCCCGCGGGATGTCGATCGTGCCGCTCGCGACCGCCCTGTTCGTCTTCATCTTCGTCGCGAACTTCTTCGAGATCTTCGGCGTGGGGAGCAAGTACGAGATCCTCGGTCCCCCCACGGCGAACGTGAACCTGCCCGCGGCGCTCGCGGTCTTCGTGATCGTGCTCGTGCACATCGCGTCGCTGCGCACGAGGGGGGTCCGCGGGTACGTCCGCCACTACCTGCTGCAGCCGTTCCCCAAGTACCTCTTCTTGGTGAACGGCTTCATCAACGCGGTCGAGGAGATCGCGCGGCCCATCACGCTGGCCCTGCGTCTCTTCGGCAACCTGTTCTCCGGAGCGCTCATGCTCACGCTGATCGCCGCCCTCGGCGCGTGGAAGCTCGGGCCGGTGCCGATCGGGGACGTCCTTACGTTCGCGTTCTCGGTGATCTGGAAGCTCTTCGACGTCTTCTTGATCGGTCCGATCCAGGCGTTCATCTTCGCCCTGCTCACGATCTTGTACTTCGACACGGCCATGTCGACGGCCGACCACTGATCGCCTCAGCTCTCACGTCAAGCAGAAAGGAACCCATGTCACCCACCCCGACCCAAGAGGGCCTCCAGCTCGGAGGCGCCATGATCGGCGGCGGACTCGCGCTCGGCGGGGGCGCCATCGGCGCTGCCATCGGCGACGGTCTCGCCGGCAGCCAGACCATCGCCGGCGTGGCACGCCAGCCAGAGGCGCAGGGGCGCCTCTTTACGATCATGTTCCTGACCGTGGGCCTGGTAGAGGCGATGTACTTCATCAACCTCGCCTTCACCGTGCTCTTCATCTTCGTGCTCTACAAGAAGTAGGGCGTGCCCACCGGAACTGCAATGCTCTCGAGCGTCTTCATCGTCCCGAACGGGACCTTCATTGCGGAGCTCGTGGCGTTCCTCATCGTGCTCGGCGTGGTGGCGAAGTACCTGCTGCCACCGCTCAACCGTGCGCTGAGCGAACGCCAGGACGCGATCCGCGCGGAGCTGGCCGCCGCGGACGCGGCGAAGTCGGACGCCGAAGCCGCCGACGCGGACCGGCGTGCGGCGCTCGAGCACGCGCGCTCCCAGGCACGAGAGATCATCGAACAGGCGCAGCGCACCTCGGACCGCCTGGCCGAGGAGGCGCGCGAGCGCGGCCAGCGCGAGTACGACCGGCTCGTGACGAGCGCGGACGCAGAGGTGCGCCTCGCCCGCCAGCGCGCCCTCGAAGAGGCCGCCCAGCGACTCGGCGAGCTCGTCGTCGACGTGGTCGAGCGCATCATCGCCCGCGAGATGGACGCGGCCGCGCACCGCGACCTGATCGACGAGGCCGTGCGCGCACTCGCCCAGGACGCGGGCGCCGGCGGGAGCGCCGCCGCGGCAGCCGCCTCGGACGTGCCGTGAACCCCGCCGTCGAGGGGTACAGCTCGGCGGTCGTTGACGGGCTGGCCGCGGAGGAGCGGGCCGCGCTCGCCGCGGACGTCGCCGCGGTCGAGCGGCTGCTCGTCTCCAACGACGCGCTGCGCGACGCGATGACCGACGTCACCGTGCCGGCTGCGGCGCGCCGGGCGGTGCTGGGGGACGTGCTCGCCGGCAAGGTCGGCCCCGGGGCCGCCCGCATCTGTGCGTACGCGGCCGGTGCCGTCCACGCCCAGGAGGTCCCCGCCGCGCTCGGCTGGGTCGCGCACCGCCTGCGCCAGATCGCAGAGGGCCAGGGCGGCGTGCAGGAGCTGCTCGGTCACCGAGAGGCCCGCGAGCGCGTGGGCGGCTACGCCGCCGCGATGTTCGAGGACGTCTCGGTGACCGAGCTCGAGGAGATCGAAGACGAGCTCTTCCGCTTCGCGCGCACCGTCGCCGCGACGCCCGAGCTGCGCAGCGCGCTCGGCGACCGCGACCTGCCCGCCGAGGTGCGCCGCGAGGTCGCCGACGACCTGCTCTCGGGCAAGGTGCACGCGGGGACCCGCCGGCTCGTGGACTATGCGATCACCGGCGGGCGCCCGCGCGACATCGTCGGGACGCTCGACTGGCTGGTCGAGCAGACCGCCGTCGCCCGGGGATGGCGCGTGGCGCGCGTGCGCTCGGGGCAGGCCGTCGACGCAGAGGAACGCCGCAAGCTCGAAGAGACGCTCTCCCGCCTGGCCGGATGGCCCGTCGAGCTCCAGGTGACCGTGGACCCCGAGCTGCTCGCCGGCGTGCACGTGGAGATCGGCGATCTCCTGCTCGACGCGACGGCACGCGGGAGGCTCGAGCGCCTGCGCGAGCACGTGATGACCGGGGGGTGGACCGACGCCGGCTTCGGCCGCGTGGAGCGCGAGGCGCACCGGGCCCCCCGACAGGCAGGACCACACGACGGCGAAGGACCGAGGAGCTGACACGGACATGGCTGAGCTGACCATCAATGCGGACGAGATCACCGAGGCGCTCCGGCGGCACGTCGCTGGGTACGTCCCGGTGGTCGGTGCCGAGCAGATCGGCCGCATCGTCGAGGTGGGTGACGGCATCGCGCGCGTGTCGGGGCTGCCCGGCGCCGCGGTGAACGAGCTGCTCGAGTTCGAAGACGGCACCCTCGGGCTCGCCTTGAACCTCGACGAGGACTCGATCGGCGCGGTCGTGCTCGGCGACGTGGACAGCCTCGAAGAGGAGCAGGTGGTGAAGTCCACCGGGCGCATCCTCTCGGTGCCGGTCGGCGACGCGCTGCTCGGCCGGGTGGTGAGCGCGCTCGGCGAGCCGATCGACGGCAAGGGCCCGCTCGTCACCGACACCACGCGCCGCATGGAGGTGCAGGCCCCTGGCATCGTCGGGCGCCAGCCCGTCTCCGAGCCGCTCCAGACCGGCATCAAGGCGATCGACGCCATGACGCCGATCGGCAGGGGGCAGCGCGAGCTGATCATCGGGGACCGCAAGACGGGCAAGACCACGGTCGCGATCGACACGATCCTGAACCAGCGCGAGACCGGCGTGAAGTGCATCTACGTCGCGATCGGCCAGAAGAACTCCTCGGTCGCCCAGACCGTGAGCACGCTCGAGAGCTACGGGGCGCTCGCCTACACGGTCGTCGTCGTGGCGTCGGCCGGGGACCCCGCGCCGTTCAAGTACCTCGCGCCGTACGCAGGCTGCGCGATGGGCCAGCACTGGATGGAGAACGGCGAGGCCGCCCTCATCGTCTACGACGACCTGTCCAAGCAGGCCGAGGCGTACCGCCAGATCTCGCTGCTCCTGCGCCGCCCGCCGGGGCGCGAGGCGTACCCCGGCGACGTCTTCTACCTCCACAGCCGGCTCCTCGAGCGCGCGGCCAAGCTGTCCGACGAGCGCGGCGGGGGCTCGCTCACCGCGCTCCCGATCATCGAGACCAAGGCGGGCGACATCTCGGCCTACATCCCGACCAACGTGATCTCGATCACCGACGGTCAGATCTTCTTGGAGTCCGACCTGTTCTACGCGGGCGTGCGCCCGGCCATCAACGTCGGCAACTCGGTCTCGCGCGTCGGCGGCGCCGCCCAGGTACGCGCGATGCGCACGGTGTCGGGCACCTTGAAGCTCGACCTCGCGCAGTTCCGCGAGCTCGAGGCCTTCGCCACCTTCGGCTCCGAGCTCGACCGGGTCTCTCAGGCCCAGCTCGACCGCGGCTACCGGCTCACGGAGCTCCTGAAGCAGCCGCAGAACGACCCGCTGCCCGTCGAAGAGCAGGTCGTCGTCATCTACGCCGGCACCCGCGGCTGGACCGACTCGGTCCCCGTGGAGCACGTGCGCCGCTTCGAGGTGGAGCTCCGCGAGTACATGCGGGCGAACCACGCCGAGCTGCTCGCGGGCATCCGCTCGAGCGGCAAGCTGCCCGAGGAGTCCGACCTGGAGGGGGCGATGCGCTCCTTCCTCGAGGGCTTCGACACCGGAAAGAGCGACTGAGCGTTGGCGGGCGGCCAGGAACGGGCACTGCGGCGCAGGATCCGCAGCGTCCAGTCGACGAAGAAGATCACCAAAGCGATGGAGCTCATCGCGGCGTCCCAGATCGTGCGCTCGCTCAACCGGATGACCGCCAACCGCCCCTATCGCGAGGGCATGGCGCGCCTCGTCGTCGAGGC
Source organism: Actinomycetes bacterium (assembly GCA_021794995.1). Taxonomy (GTDB): domain Bacteria; phylum Actinomycetota; class Acidimicrobiia; order Acidimicrobiales; family RAAP-2; genus JAJYVT01. The sequence goes on from JAJYPY010000092.1 coordinate 7,835, forward strand.
CGCCAAGGGCGACCCCGCGGCGGCGGCGAAGCTCCTCGGCGAGCCCGAGGAGCGCCACCGCGTGGCGGTGCTCACGATCGTGGCCGACCGCGGGTTGTCGGGGCCGTACAACGCGTCGACGCTCCGTGCGACCGAGCGCCTCATCGCCCAGCTCGGCACCTCGGGCATCGAGGTCCGGCTGTTCACGGTCGGAAAGAAGGCGCCGGGGTACTTCCGCTTCCGCCGCCAGCCGGTGGAGCACGCGTTCACCGGCGTGAGTGAGCGCCCCTCGTGGGACGACGCGCGCCGCGTCGCCGCGGCGGTTGCCGCCCCCTTCCTCGCGGGAGAGGTCGACCAGGTGCTGCTCGTCTCGACGCGCTACCGCTCGGCGGGGAGCCAGGCCGCCGAGGTCCGCCAGCTGCTGCCGCTCCCCGACCCCGGCACCGGGGCCGGCACGGACGAGCCCGGACCGAGCGGCTACACCGAATTCGAGCCCGACGTCGAGACGCTCCTCGCCGAGCTCGGACCCCGGGCCGTCGAGTCGGAGATCTTCACGGCGATGCTCGAGGGCGCCGCGTCGTTCTTCACCGCGCAGCAGCGCGCGATGGCTGCCGCCAGCGACAACGCAGACGAGCTCATCCGCACGCTCACGCGTGTCATGAACCGCGCCCGCCAGGACGCCATCACCACCGAGATCATGGAGATCGTGGGCGGCGCGGAAGCGCTGCGCCACTCGAAGGGAGCTTGACCATGACCATCACCGCACCCGAGAAGCCGGCGGCCGGCGAGCGACCGCGTGAGCACGGGCGCGTCGTCGGGATCGCAGGCCCGGTCATCGACGTCGAGTTCCCGCCGCACGCCCTGCCCGAGATCAACCACGCCGTCGAGGTCGACCTCCAGCTCGAGGACCAGCTGATCACCGTCACCGCCGAGGTGGCCCAGCAGATCGGCGAGGGCCGCGTGCGGTGCATCTGCATGCGCCCGACCGACGGGCTCGTGCGCGGCGCCCCCGTGCGGAACCTGGGTCACGGGCTCATGGTGCCGGTCGGCAACGCGGTCCTCGGGCACGTCTTCAACGTGCTCGGCCAGCCGCTCGACACCGACGACATCGGCGAGGTGGCGGACCGCTGGGAGATCCACCGGCCCGCACCGGACTTCGACCAGCTCGAGCCGCAGCGCAAGATGTTCGAGACCGGCATCAAGGTCATCGACCTGCTCGAGCCCTACGTGCAGGGCGGCAAGATCGGCCTGTTCGGCGGCGCGGGGGTCGGCAAGACCGTCGTGATCATGGAGATGATCAACCGGGTGGCCACCAACCACGGCGGCGTGTCGGTGTTCGCCGGCGTCGGCGAGCGGACCCGTGAGGGCACGGACCTGTGGCTGGAGATGCAAGAGTCCGGCGTCATCGAGAAGGCGGCGCTCGTCTACGGGCAGATGGACGAGCCACCGGGCGTGCGCCTGCGCGTCGGGCTCGCGGCCCTCACGATGGCGGAGTACTTCCGCGACGTGCAGAACCAGGACGTGCTGTTGTTCATCGACAACATCTTCCGGTTCGTCCAGGCGGGCTCGGAGGTCTCGACCCTGCTCGGGCGGATGCCGTCCGCCGTCGGCTACCAGCCGACGCTCGCCGACGAGATGGGCGAGCTGCAGGAGCGGATCACCTCCACCCGGGGCAGGTCGATCACCTCGCTGCAGGCGGTGTACGTGCCGGCGGACGACTACACGGACCCGGCACCGTTCACGACCTTCACCCACCTCGACGCCACCACGCAGCTCTCGCGGGAGATCGCGGCGCAGGGCATCTACCCTGCGGTCGACCCGCTCGCCTCGACGTCGAACATCCTGGCGCCAGAGGTCGTGGGGGAGCGCCACTACGCCGTGGCCCGCCAGGTCCAAGCGGTGCTCCAGCGCTACCGCGAGCTCCAGGACATCATCGCGATCCTGGGCATCGACGAGCTGTCCGAAGAGGACCGCGTCATCGTGTCGCGCGCGAGGAAGATCCAGCGGTTCCTCTCCCAGCCCTTCAACGTGGGGGAGGCGTTCACCGGCCTGAAGGGCATCACCGTGCCGATCCAAGAGACGGTCGAGTCGTTCGAGTCGCTCGTGAAGGGCGATCTCGACGACGTCCCCGAGCAGGCCTTCTTCAACGTCGGGGGCGCCGAGTCCGTGTTGGAGAAGGCAAAGACGCTCGGGTCCGAGTCCCAGTGACGGGGACGCGCTGATGCCCGACGGCGTCTTCGAAGTGGCGGTGGTCACGCCCGAGGCCGAGCTGTTGCACACGGAGGCCAAGGCGCTCGTGCTGCGCAGCTCCGACGGCGACCTCACCGTGCTCGACGGCCACACGCCGCTCATCACCGACGTGGTGCCCGGCGACGTCCGCGTCGACCGCCCCGACGGCGATCCGGTGCACCTCGCCGTCCACGGCGGCTACCTCCAGGTCGAGACGGCGGAGGGGGTCGGCGGCGCGGAGGGGCGTGCCACGCGTGCGACCCTCCTGGCGGGGGTGGCCGAGCTCGCGGGGTCGATCGACACCGCGCGCGCCCGCCAGGCGCTGGCGGCGGCCGAGGCGCGCGCCGAAGAG
>JAJYPY010000093.1 GCA_021794995.1 Actinomycetes bacterium
GGCAGTGGCGGCCGGGTTCGCGAAGGGGTCCGCAGGGTTGATCGTGGCCGCTGCGGGGGCGGCGGCGATCGTGGGACGGGTGGCGAGCGGCGTGCTGGCCGACCGGAGGGGCGGGCGGCACTTTCCGGCAGTGGCGTTGATGCTGGCCGTGGGAGCCGTCGGCTACGGCATGGCTGCCATCGGTGCCGGCCTGGACGAGCGGTGGCTCCTCGTTCCGGCCTCCATCGTCGCCCTCGGAGCCGGGTGGGGCTGGAACGGGCTGTTCAACTTCGCCGTGGTCCGGACCCACTTCGATGCGCCGGCCCGGGCAACGGGAATCACCCAGATCGGCGGCCGGCTCGGCGGAGTGCTCGGACCACTCACGGTCGGGCTGGTGATCGCCGATGCGTCCTACCGTGACGCCTGGATCCTCACGGCCGTCGTAGCCCTGGCAGCCGCCGGGGCGGTGCTGGTCGGGCGCCACATGTTGATGGCCAGGCGGTCCGCCTGATCGGGTGATCAGGGGTGCCGATCCCACCAGGGCGCCACGTTTCCGAGTTGTGGTGTAAGGGTTATCCACTTGAGCGGACCCCTGAGGCGCCCGGCGCAACATCTTGGGACTCCACTCTCGGTAGCCGGCCGAGACACAACCGGTCGTGCCTAGTGTTGCCCGCCACGCTCGATGAGGATGGTTGCGACGCTCACTATGGGGAGGCCGATGGGAGCACGATCAACGATTGAAACGACCAAAGTGACGGTCGGATGAAGGTCGCGGAAGGCGGGAGGACAGCCGGGCGCGGGCGCAGGCCTGACAGGCGCGAGGTGATGGCACTGCCGAGGGTCCCGGCGACAAGCTGAGCCGCGAGGTGTGCTCGACGGCTGCAGCCGAGCCTCGCCGATGGTAGGTGCCACACCCTCCCACCGACGTCAAGGGCCGCTGCGGGACTCCGCTTGCTGACGCTCGCTCCGTGTCCTCGCTGGGGCCTGCGGCCCCTCCCTTGACCCCGGCTCCGGGTGCGGCAGAGGGCAGGTAAGAAGCGATGTGTGGGCATCGCTTCGGAAAGCGCAACCGCCGTGGTCGACGAGGGTTGCTGCCCAGTCGTCCGAGCTAGCCCGAGTATCGACGAGGCGACCACACCTCGGTCGGTCGTCCCCGTCCGGTGAGGACCCCGCGCTCAATGCGGCCCGCAGCGACGAGGGTGTGAAGCGCAGCGTCGATCTCTGTCTTTGTCTTGTTGCGCTCGAACAGGTCCCGGATCTCCGAGCGGGTGATAGGGCCCTCGTGCTCGCAGATCGCCCGCCAGATCTCGTCGGCGACACGGTCTCCGAGTGAGTCACCGAAGACGAAGGCGGCTGATCGTGTGGCGTAGTCCCACAACGCGAGCGCGGCTTGGAGGTGAGTGACGCCGATCGCGTCAGCGTGGTCCAAGAGCGCATAGATCAGCGCGAGGCGCACGACGTGGGCCTCGGGCCGTCCTGTGACCGCTCCGAGCAACCCGGGCCGACCGGTGCTCAAGGGGCCGTAGGTGTCCCACCACAGCGTTCTCGCCTGGTCGTCGAGACCAAGCGCCCTCGGTAGCCGAGCGTGGTGGACGGCATCACGGAGGCGGGCCAAGAGAGGATCGAGTGCTCCACGGTCTGGCTCTCCTCCCTCTGGGAGCAGCCTCACCCTGCGCACCGCGATGATGAGGAACCGGTTGATGAAACCGTTGGCCATCTCCAGCCCCGAGACGTGGCGGACAAGCTCAGCTTGGGTGATGTGGCCGATGATCGACACGTGCGCGCCCGAGGCGCGCGCGGGGTCGTGCTTGGTGATCACCTGGAGGACCCTCCCGTCCCAGGCGTTGCGCAGCACCGGCGAGAGGGTGTTCGCCTCGCGCGAGGAGGCCTTGAGCACCGAGGCGAGCTCGGGCTCCAACACGAGCAGGCGTGGGTCTTGTGCCGGGCCGTGGGCTTGGTCGCGCACGTGCCAGATGAGCCCCTCGCCCGAGGAGAGCCCAGCGACGATCCGCTCGGTGACAAATGCCGCGTCGACCTCTGTGACAACAGCCTCGACTGCGTCCCACGAGCTGCCCTTGCGCCCCGAGCCAGAGGGACCGACCAAGATGACGAACTCGTTCGTCCCGTGCCGGGCGGCTCCGACCCGGTAGTGCGGGTGCCGCCCGAGCACCGAGCCGAGGCCGACGAGGAGCTGGACCAGGATCGCTATCGGGTCGGCCTCGGTCGCAGGGGCGAGCACGCCGACGATCTCGCCGACGAGGCCGGCGAAGGCCGCACCTGCCGGCGGGGCGGGCCAGGGGTCGTTCTCCGGGCGCGCGATTGCCGGCAGGGCTGCTCGCTTCGGTAGCGGTGTGCTCGCCGGCGCGTCGGCCTCGGTGGTTCTCTCTGGCTCGAACAGCGCGAGCCTTTGTTGGGATGAGCCCCTCACTCCGCTGCCACCTCCGCCACCGCTGCTCGTGCCGCGGACTCATCGACGATCGCCTTTCCAGCCGAGAAGGTCGCGACGAGACCCTGCACGCAGAGGTTGTTCACCATCCGGGGCAGGCCCCGGGAGACCTGGTGGATGAGGCCGACCGCATCGTCGGAGAACAGCGTGTCGGAGCGACCGGCGAAGGCCAAGTGAGCGGCGATGTAGCTCCCGCACTCCAAGAGATCGAGAGGGGCGACCTGGTAGCGCAGCCCGACCCGCTGGTTGAGCGCGGCGTAGGGCCCGAGGTGCAGGCGGCGCCGGAGGGTCGGCTGGCCCAAGAAGATCAGCGTTCTCTTGAGGTGGATGGGACCCTCCAGCACTCGCGGAGAACGGCCTCGGGTTGCCGTGGTGGAATTCGTCTCTTGAGGTGACCGTCACACCCAGAACGTATGTTCGCTCGCCATGGACTTCTGGGCGCAGCGGACGATCTCACCCCTCGACAGACGAGAGGGCTGGACGGTGGTCGACGAGCGCTACGTCGAGCACGCACGTGCTGGTGAGTGGCTTCGGGCCCTGCTCGACGGTGAGGGGTGCTCCGTTGGGACGGCTCGAGCGTATGCGGGTCGGATCGCGCTCTACCTCACCTGGGCACTGACCGTCGGAGTCGACCTGCTCGCGCCGAGCGTCGAGGAGCTGGGTGCCTTCGCCCGCTGGCTCGAGCACACCCCGTCACGCAAGCACCGAGCCGGTCGAGACCGGCGTCTCGCTGCATCGACCGGCGTCGTGACGATGACGGCGGCCCGTTCGGCCGGCACCGTGGACGGCATCTTGATCGCGGTGGTGGAGTTCGTCCGCTTCGGCGCATCACGTGGCTGGACCGACTCCTCTGCGGCTGAGGCGTTGAGCGTGCGCGATCGACTCCGCTTCGTCCCGGCGCGCTGGGAGCGCGGCGAGCGAACCGGCGCGCCGGTGGTGCGCCGGCGACGGGTGCGCCGTCGCCGGGTCGAGAGGGCACCGACAATGCTCACGCGTGAAGAAGTCGGCCGCCTCGTCGACGCCTGCTCGAACATTCGGGACCGTTTCGTCGTCGAAGCCCTCTACGCGACCGGGCTTCGGGTGTCCGAGTTGTGTGGTCTGCGCCTCGAGGACCTGCACCTCGTTCCCTCGGCGACCCATCTCGGATGCTCGGTCGCCGGGCCCCACCTGCACGTGATCCGTCGCGAGGACAACGAGAACGGCGCACTCGCCAAGTCCGTCTTCCCCCGGGTGGTGCCGGTCACGAAGGACCTCGTGTGGCTGCACGACGCGTATCGCACAGCACGCGATGTGCTGGCCGAGGCCGCCGCGAGCGACTACCTGCTCGTCAACCTCTGGCGTCCTCCGCTCGGCCGGGCGCTGTCTCCGACCTGCGTCGACCAGCTGTTCGTGCGCCTCTCGGCCAAGGTCGGCTTCCGCGCACGCCCTCACATGCTTCGTCACAGCTTCGCCTCCGAGGTGGCCCTCATGACCAAGGACCCCGCTCTCGTGAAGGAGCTGCTCGGGCATGCCTCTGTCGCCTCGACGGACGTCTACCTGCACTCGCGCTGGAACGACATGCGGGCAGCCGCAGAGACCCACGCCGAAGCGAATCGGAATCGAGGACAGCGATGAGCTCACGTCCCGAGGCCGCGGCCGTGCGGGTGTTGCCCGATCCGCTCGAGCACGCTCCGGCGCGTGACTGGCGGGTCGAGCGGATCTCCTCGCTCATCGAGGACCGGTTTCTCGCGGGCGAGTGGGACCGCGAGCGGCTCCTGCTCGTCCCCGACCCCGAGGGCCGCCTCTCGAGGGACCGCCCCTGCGTGGTGGCGGGCTGTCGCAACGTCCGGCGCGGGGTGGACCCGCTCTGTCACGCCCACCGGCGTCGCTTCGACCGCTCCGGCAGCGACGACCTCGACGCGTGGCTGATCAGTGACGGACCGGCGATCAAGCGCCGCTGGGTGTCCGAGGAGACCTGCGCGGTCACCGACGGGACCGGCGAATGCTGCCCTCGCCCGGTCGCCGGACGCTGGGACCTTTGCCATGCGCACGACACCGCCTGGCATGACGAGCGAGCGCGAGGCGTGGCCTTCCATCAGTTCCTGGCGCAGGCCCGTCCGCTACCTGGCTTTGGCCCCTGCGCGGCTGCTTCCTGCTACCTTGCTGCTGCACACCGGCGGGTTCGGCTATGCGAGCTGCACCACCGCCTCTGGCGCGAGGCTTCTCGTCCGAGTGGGGAAGCGTTTGCCACCTGGGCCAGCCGTGTTCGCCAGCCGGTCACCCACCGAGTCCTCAGTCTGCGTGGTCTGCCCGAGCTTGTTCGCCTCGAGCTGCTCTACGCGATCAGCACCCGGGTGAAAGAACAGGTGCGGACGGCGACGGGCAACATGCGGCGCTACGTCGACGAGCTGCTGGCCTCTGGTGTGGCGTCGCTTGTCGACTTCGATCTCGCCGGCTTCGACCCGACCGGCCGGCAGGACTGGGGGCGCTTCGCCCGTTTCGCGCTGGATCGCGTCCGGCTCGCCTATGGCGACGCTGCACTCGAGCGGGCCGCCGATGTGTGGGATCTGCGCCACTTCGGCCGCTCCGGACATCTGGACCTCTCCCACATCACCCAAGAGTGGCTGAGAGAGGCCACGAAGTCCTGGGCAGCGGCCAGCTTGGCCAACCGCGACCACCAGCTGGTCCGCAGTCGCGTGCACGCCATCACGGCGATGTCGAGCATCCTGAGGGACGGGCCCGGCGCCGGTGAGGATCCGACGCGTCTGGCGCGCTCTGACGTCGACCGGTTCCTCATCCGGGTGCGCTCGGCCGTCTCTCCCCTGACCGGCGAGCCCTACAGTCCCCGACGGGCGTCGTCCATCATCGAAGACTGCGCCTTCGTGCTGCGTGATGCCCGGGACATGGGCCTGCTCGGCAATCTCGCACCGCCCTTCGCCATCCGCCGCGGCGATGGAGGGCGCCACGGGGTTGATGACGGGCCCGGCCGCGCCGTGCCCGCGCACGTGGTCGCCCAGCTCGACGAGTACCTCGATCTGCTGCGCGCCGTTCCCGGCTCGGAGGGCGGCCCGGCGCACCACAACCGCGGCGTGCTCGGGAGCCGCGCCGGTGAGATGGCGGTGCTCTCCTACCTGCTCTTGAAGGGGACCGGCCGGCGCGTCGGCGAGGTGGCGAGCCTGCACCTCGAGTGCCTGGACGCAGATGAGCACGGGAAGCCGGTGCTCGTCTATGACAACCACAAGGCGATGCGCATGGGACGCCGGCTCCCCCTCGCCGACTCGGCGCTCACCGAGGCGATCCGGACCCAGCAGCGCTGGGTGAGAGAGCGCTTCGCCGGCACGCCTCCTGCAGAGCTGTGGTTGTTGCCGAGAGTAACGAGGAACGCGACCGGCACCGCGCACGTCCCACCTTTCCAGATCGGCACGTGGATCAAGGTCTGGGCCCGACGCATCCCCCGTCTCGACGCCGGCGGCCTCGACTCCGCCGGTGAGCCGCTCTCCTTCGACCGGGCGCTCGTCCACCCGCACGCGTTTCGTCACTCCTATGCCCAGACGTTGGCCGACCAAGGAGTTCCTGCACCAGTACTGCGGGATTTGATGGACCATCGCAGCATCGACACCACGCTCGGCTACTACAACGTTGGGGAATCGCGCAAGAGGGAGGCGATGGAGATGCTCGCACGCCACACCGTCGACAACCGCGGCACCGTCCGGCCGATCGAGGGTGAGCGCTCGCGCGTCGCGGAGCTGCGTGAACAGCTGTCGTGGGTAGCGGTGCCGATGGGCAAGTGCGCCGAGCCGGCGAACGTGAAAGCCGGTGGCGGCGCGTGCCCGATCCGTTATCAGTGCGCCGGCTGCCCGCACTTCGAGACCGATCCTTCTTACCTGCCCGAGCTTCGCCTCTATGCCGACCAGCTGCGGTCCGAACGCGAGACGATGATCGCGCTCGGTGCTGCCGACTGGGTCGTGGCCAACGTGAGCGGCCAGCTCGACGTCATCGTCGGTCACATCCGCCATCACGAGGCACTGCTCGCGCGCCTGGCGGCCGGAGAGCGGTCTCTCATCGAACAAGCCTCAACGGCGGTCCGCAAGGCTCGTCAGGGCGTCCCGGTCGCCTTCGGGCGCCGGAGGTGACCGTGGCGGACAACAGCGACGCGTTGAGGCGCTCACGGCGCAAGGACAGCAGCACCAAGCGCCGGCGTGCCACCGAGGTCCTCGAAGCGATGATCGATACCGGTGATGCCGTCACCTTCCCGGCGGTCGCCCGGCGAGCCGGTGTCTCGGTCTCGCTGCTCTATGCCGATCGCGAGCTGGCCGGCCGCGTGTCGGAGGCCCGCAGTCACCAGCGCGAGGTCGGCACCGAACGGTGCCAGCGGGTGCCGACGCGTTCGCTTGCGAGCGAGCAGAGTCTGCGAGCGGACCTTGCCAACGCCAACGACCGCGCCCGGCGTCTCAACGACGAGCTCGCCGTGCTACGCGAGCGACTGACCCGCCTGCTCGGGGCTCAGTCCGACGTCGCCAGTGGGCGCAGCACCAGCCCGCTGCTCGAGCGGCTCGAAGAGCAAGTCGGCCGCCTGGAGGCAGACAACTCGCGACTACGCGATCAGGTCCATGAGCTCGAAGCCGCGCTGCGCGAGTCGAACGACACGCTCGAGGCGGCACGGGCCGTGAACCGAGAGCTCATGGCGGAGATCAACAGGTCCGAGCGGCTTGACTCCACTTCAGTGCCAACGAATCCCGCGCCCGTCCGGGGTCAGCAGGTCCGCCGGCGGCCAGGGAAGGCATCTGTGTGACCGACGTCGTCCACACAAGAAAGCGTCTTGACCAGGGTGTTCGTCAGCGACATCAATAAAATCAGCGAGAACCGGCTCTCGGCATCCATGCCGTCGTTTGTGAGGCAGCGCAGGCCCTCCAAGATCTCGGCATCGTAGAGCTGGGCCTCATCGCATACGAGGACCACCGACTTGCCTCGCTCGGCACACTCGGTGGCGATGAGCTCGGTGGTCTGGGGGATGAGCGAGGCGCGATGGAACCGGGGCACCCCGCCGAGCGCGGCCACGATCGATGCGTACATGCCCCGTAGCCCGACGCCTGGGGTGCCGAGGTAGATCGAGGTGTGGCGCGAGCAATCGAGGCCCGAGATCACCGCGCGCGCCGCGACCGTCTTGCCCGAGCCGCACTCACCGGTGATGACCCCGATCATCTTCTCAGAGATGCAGTAGGAGATCCTCGCCGTGGCCTCTGCGTGGCCACGATGGGAATGCAGCGCCTGAGGCGGGATGTCCTTGCCGAATGGCGCTCGTGAGAACCCGTAGTGGGATCTGATCGATTCGATGCTCATCGTTGCTCTCCTTGCTCTTCATTGGTTTGCCTGTCGGCCACAGCGCCGGCGAAGGCCGCGTAGTCGATGCGCCGGCCGACTACCTCGGCCTCGCGCTGAGCGGCGACAAGGCCGAGGTAGTCGATGCCTGTCGGTGTCGGTTCAGGGGCAGCATCGGCGCGGGCTTTGGGGTGGGTGTGACGGGAGATGCGGACCGGGACCGCCTTTCCCATCGGGCGGCCCTCGTAGCGGACCTCTATGTCGGTCAAGTCGAAGGGATCGAAGATGAGCTCACATCGCCGACCGACCAAAGCGGCGTCGACCTCGAAGGAGTTGCCATAGAGGCTCACAGAAGCGGTCTTCGTGACGACCCGGACCGCCGACCACAAGAACGCCTCGTGGAGCTCGCCCGGGGTGGGAAGGCTTGGCGGGCCGTCGGCCAAGAAGCGCTCGATGGGGGTGGCGCCGGTCTCGGAGTGGACCTGGTGGTGGTAGACGACCTCGACCCACGCCTCGAACAGCCGGTTCAGCTCGGCGAGGTCCGCGACGCCGCCCCGGGAGTCGATCTCGACGAGGAACTGAGCCCGCATGGTGCGATAGAACCTCTCAATCTTCCCTTTCGTCGTCGGGCTTCTCGGCCGGGCGTGCACGAGGCGGATGCCGAGCACCGCACACGAGCGGGCGAGCTCGGGGCTCACATAGGCCGAGCCGCGGTCGACCAGGATCGCCTCTGGCACCCCCCTTGTGGCGAGGCCGTGGCGAAGTGCTGCCTCCAAGCGGACCGTGTCTTCGGAGCAGGTCCAGCGATAACCCGGCAGCGCTCTGGTGAAGTCGTCGATGAAAGCGAGGAGGTAGGCCTTCTTGCCACCGACTACCGGGCCGTGGAGCGCGTCGCCCATCCACAGCTCGTTGCGTCTCTCCGCCCCGAAGCGCCCGTAGGCACGGGGTGGGGATCCGTCCGAGGTCGCATGGAGCCCGAGGCGGGCGTAGAGGCGCTGGATCGTGCGTATCGAGGGCGCCTCTACGCCGGCCTGGCCCATGATCCGGGCGACCTGGGCCGCGCTGCGTGCCGGCGCCTCGCGTTTCAGCGACTCGGCGAGAGTGAGCAGGTCCTTCGCTATGCGGGGCTCACATGTCCTCGGGGTCGGCACGAGCGCATCGAAGCCGCCCCGGCGCAGGTCGCGGATCCAACGGTCGATGGTCGAGCGGGCAATCCGGACCCGGCTCCCGTCGGGCCCGGTGTGCTCTGTGTCCGCGAGCTCGCGCACGAGCGCCCCCCGCTCGGCCTTCGACAGGCGCGGGTCAGCCGGCTCTCGTGCGAGCGAGTAACGAAACAGCGCGACGTCTCGATCCTTCGGGCTCTCCATCGCGTCCTCCTCGTGTCCGTTGTTCGAGGAGGCCACGCTCTCAGGCCAGGCGGACCGCCCGATAGAGGAGGTTCGTGTTGCAAAGCAACGCTCCCTGCGACAGCTTCGACACGAACGAGGATGCTGGCCTTCGGCCGTAGCGGAGCACCGCGGCACGCACCGCCACGCCGATCGCTTCGAGAGCGTCGGAGAAGGCGCTCGACGCGGGCTCGATCGGGCGACAGAGGGGGTCGAGCACCGATGCCCAGCGGGTGAAGCTGGCCCGGATTGCCTCAGCGTTGCGGGCGAAGGCCCGCAGCCAGCCTCTCACGGTGTCCTTGTGGCGACCGAGGCGTCTCGCGATGCTGGCACGGCTCTCCCCGCCGGCCTTCGCCTGGATCGCAGAGACGATCACCTCGACGTGGTCACGGCGCCGGACGAGGCTCGAGTCGGGCAGCAAGACGTGGGTCTTGCCCCTCGCGCCACCGCAGCCAGTGCAGATCGAGCGCCTCGGGCGGATGCGGTCTTCTTCGCTGCCCCGGCGTAGCGGGCGGTGCCTCGCGTGCCCCCAAGGCGAAAGCCGCTCCTTGCAGTCTGGGCAGGCCAAGAGCCCGGCGAGGAGGTCGGCCTCGACCTTGTCTTGATCAGCATCTACGATCACGGTCACGGGTGCCTCGGCATCTGTAAGGAGGAGTCCTCCCGTTCGCTTCTTAGGGCTTGGCGGGAGGGCTCCTGCGCGTCTCGGTCACTACCAGCGTGGTCCGCCTGATGACGATCTCGCCACTTACGCGCCATCCGCCGTCATCACCGTGAGTGTCGTCAGGCACACCGCCGATGCTCAATGACGGCGGCGCTCAACAGTCGTACCTAGACAGGGAGAAGATACGTGATGGCCAATGCCTTCAGCGGGAAGATCGAGGTCGACATCCGCGATTCGGAGCCCGGCTGGACTCCTTACCTGGCTCCCAAGGCGCCCGACGGTGCGCCCGAGGTGCTCTTCATCGCCTGGGACGACCTCGGCTATGCCACCATGGACATCTTCGGCGGGCAGGTCCAGTACCCGAACATGGCCCGCATCGCCGACCGGGGTATGCAGGAGCCTTCCCAACCGGCGCTCGGGGATGGATGTCGCCGACAGATCTCGCCAGCATGGGAATCGTTGCCACTTGCGAACGCGTCCGTTGCCTTCTAAGCCAGTCCGCTTCAGCTGGCGTGGCGAGACACGTATTCGGAAAGGGCCT
>JAJYPY010000094.1 GCA_021794995.1 Actinomycetes bacterium
ACGCGGGCAAGGTCGTGCGAGAAGCGGATGCCGAGGTGTCCGAGGCGGTCGACGGGGCGAGGTACTACGCAGATCACGCCGCGGCGCTCGCCGATGCCTGCGGTCCAGGGACGACGTTCCGTCCTCATGGCACGGTGGTCGTGGCTCCGCCGTGGAATTTCCCCTACGCCATCCCCTCCGGAGGCGTGCTGGCGTCGCTCGCGGCGGGGAATGCCGTCCTCTTGAAGCCCGCTCCACAGACGGTGCTGACCGCCGCCGCGATCGTCGAGCAGTGTCATGCGGCCGGGATCCCCCCGGACGTCCTGCAGTTCCTTCCGTGCGCCGACGCGGCGCCGGGCGAACGCCTGATCACGCATCCCGACGTGGACGCCGTCGTGCTGACCGGTGCGTGGGACACCGCTCGCCTCTTCTTGGAGTGGCGACCCGGGTTGGCCCTGCATGCCGAGACGAGCGGCAAGAACGCGATCGTCGTGACCGCCGCCGCGGACCAGGAGGACGCCGTGCGCGACATCGTGCACTCGGCCTTCTCCCATGCCGGACAGAAGTGCTCGGCAGCGAGCCTCGCCATCCTCGAGGCCCCCGTCTACGACGACCAGCGCTTCCTCGCAAGGCTCGCCGATGCCGTCCGGAGCCTGAAGGTCGGGGTGACGAGCGACCTGTCGACCACCGTCGGCCCGCTCATCCGGCCACCGACGGGTCCACTGCGCACTGCGCTCACGAGGCTTTCCCCAGGGGAACGCTGGCTCGTCGAGCCTCACCAGGTTGATGAGAATCCCCATCTCTGGTCGCCTGGGGTGAAGCTCGGTGTGGCTCCCGGCAGCGAGTTCCACCTGACGGAGTGCTTCGGGCCGGTGCTCGGCCTCCTGCGTGCCCGTGACCTGACCCATGCCATCGCGCTCCAGAACGCCACGCCGTACGGCCTCACGGCTGGGATCGCGAGTCTCGACGACGCCGAGGTCGCCGACTGGCTCCAGCACGTCGTGGCCGGAAACGCCTACGTGAACCGCCACATCACCGGGGCGATCGTGCGCAGGCAGCCATTCGGGGGCTGGAAGCGCTCCTCGGTCGGCCCCGGCGCGAAGGCCGGTGGGCCCCACTACGTGAGGACGCTCGGGCACTGGCACCGCTCGGGTTCGGTCGACGTCACAGCGGAGGTGGAGCGCGCCCGCGCGGAGGCGACGCGGCTGCTTGCGGGGACCGATCCAAGCGGGCTGACCGCCGAGCGCAACATCTTCCGCCTGCGGCCGCTCCACCGGGCAGCGTTGCGGCTCGGTGCTGCAACCGACCACGACGCGCTGGCGGTCTCCCTCGGAGTCGCGCGGCATCTCGGTGTCGACGTCGAGCTGTCGGCAGCCGCCGGCGATCCGAAGCTCCCACGCGCGACGACGATCGAGGACGACCAGGCGTTTCTCGCGCGGATGCGCCGCGCGGATCCCGACCGGGTTCGCCTCACACGCGCCCCCCCCGGCGTACGCCTCGCTCTTCTCGACTCGGGGTTCGACGTCGACGTCGAACCGCTCGTCGCCTCGGGGATCTACGAGCTGGCGCGTTGGACCCGCGAGCAAGCCGTCTCCGTGACGATGCATCGCCACGGCAACGTCATCAGAACCGCGCGCTCCCAGAGACCCGCCGAGACAGGCACCCCGAGACACAGATAGGCAGCACGGGATCTCGCACTCAGGGAGACAGCCTTTCGAGACGCCAGCCTTCATGATCGCGGCGGAATCGCAGGCGATCATGCAGACGGTCCTGCCCCTCCTCCCAGAATTCGACGACCTCAGGGTGGATCCGATAGCCACCCCACCGCTCGGGTCGGACGGGCTCGGGCGCGTCGCCTACCGCCGCAACCGCAGCTTCGAGCTCGCGCCTGGTGGTGATCACGCTGCTCTGGTGCGACGCGATCGCGCTTCGCCTCGAGGCAACGGGTCGCGTCGCCCAATAGCGGTCCGACTCCTCCGCTCCGGTCTTCGCAACGCTCCCGCTCACCCTGACCTGACGGTGCACGGGAGCAGAAAAGTGAAAGACGGCCGCCGCACGCGGATTGTCACGCAGATCTCGCGCCTTGTCGCTGCCGTAATCGGTGAAGAACACGACGCCGTCGTCGAGCCCACGCATCAAGACGAAGCGCGCGGACGGCATCCCCTCGGCGCCCGAGGTCGCCAGGCACATCGCCTCGGGCATCAGCTCACCGGCCGCGCGGGCGTCGGCGATCCAGTTCGCGAGCTGACGCACCGGGTCCCGGTCGAGGTCTGTGACGTCCACGCGGCCAGTATCGCCCACCGGGGCCGCGTCGGCACATGTCTGCGTCATGCCTCGTTTCGGCTCCTGCGCCAATTGGGAATTCCCTCTCCATGGCAACCGAGCGACAGACGCACGCAGCGCGACAGAACCTGGAGAAGGCACGTGCGGCGCAGGCATCCCGGCGCAAGGGCCACCGCGTGGAACGCCGGTCTGCGGGCATGACGACGCGCCGCCAGAACCGCCTGCCCGACGGCGCGTTCGCGTTCCGTGAGGCGCGTAAAGAGCCCCTCGTCGACGCCAGCCACGTGCGCAACGCAGTGGCTCGCTTCGCACAGGTCGAAGGCGTGAGCGACGCCGAGCGCGATCGGGCGTGGCGAAGGATCAAGGCCGCCGCGCGGCGCTTCGACGTCGAGCTCCACGAAACCGACTGGCGGGAGCTGACCCGCGGCCCAAAGGCAAAGAAGGTCGCCTAACTGCTCTGGGACCTACCGGGCGCCGCTCACCAATGACCGCTGCGTGTCGAGGTCCGCATAGGCGGCCCCGAATCGGCGGATCATGGCGAGGCATGCGTCGACGGGTTGCAGCGTCCCGAAGGACAGGGTGTGGAGCCAGGTGGCGAGCCCGAATGCCGGGGTCGCGCGGTACCGTTCCCACGCGGCTGTCCAACTGGGCGAGGGAAGGTCTGCGCGCCGATACTCGTCCAGGTATCCCGCCAGCAGCTCTCGCTCCTGTGCGCGGCGGTCGGCGACGTCGAGGCTGCTCACCAAGAAGTAGCCAACGTCGTGGGACCAGTGCCCCGTCCGCGCCAACTGCCAATCGAAGAACCCGACACCCTGATCCACCCGCTCGTAGCTGTTGGCCAGGTGCGGGTCGCCGTGGAGCACGGTCTGCTCACCGGCCGCGGCGAGGATCGCGCTGCGCCGAAATTGTTGTCCGAGCGACCGCGCGCCGACCTGCGCGAGCTGCTCGGCACCGTGCGTGTCCATTGCGCAGAACCGACGGAGGCCGCGGGACAGGCTGGCCACGGAGATCACGCCGAGCACGGCCCCGAGCCGCCATGGTCGCAGGAACCCGAGTGGGGGCGGCACCCCCACGCGGTACGTCGCATGCAAGCGTGCCAGACCCCCCAGCCCGCCCCGCACGGCAGCGACGTCGAGTGGGATGGTGGCATCGTGGGGTCTTCCCCCGAAGCTCACCACGTCCTCCATCACCACGACCGACGCGAGGCGCTGCCATTCGACCCCGCCCGCGTACAGCGTCGGATGTGCCACGGGCAGCTCGGCTCGCACCGCAGCCAGTCGGGCTTCGGTCGCGAGCGCCCCGAGCGCGACGAGTGCCATTCGGTGCGACACGCGTCCCGGACGCTTGATGAAGACCGACCGGGGTCCCTCGCCGCGGGCGTACGACAGGGTCGCGCGCGCCCGACTGTTGGTCCCGTCGTCGATCGCACCGATCTCGACCTGATCGACGACGACGCCGGGAAAGTGGGCCGAGAGGGCTTCGGTCGCCCACGCCGGAGTCACGTCGGCCCATGATCTCGGGACGCGCAGCACTGCAGCGATCCTTGCGGAAACGGCACGATACGTCGAAACGACGCGTCCGCCGCCTGGCCCGCCCGGGCATGCGGGGCATCGTGCATGATGGCCTACGGGACTGCGCACGTCGCACGTCGCACGTCGCACGTCGCACGTCGCACGGAGACGGAGCCGGTGGCCGGAGGGAAAGGAACCGTTCGATGAGTGCTGCGGCATCACAGGAGATCGACGCGATGTGCTCCGACGTCGGAGACTGGCGCGGGGCGATGCTCTCGAGGCTCCGGAAGCTGATCATGCAGGCCGATCCCGGCGTCGTCGAGGAGGTGAAGTGGAAGAGGCCCGGGAACCCGGCAGGGGTGCCGGTGTGGTCGGACGACGGCATGATCTGCACCGGCGAGATCTACAAGACCCACGTCAAGGTGACCTTCGCCAGGGGCGCCCAGCTCGACGATCCCCACGGCCTGTTCAACGCCAGCCTCGACGGCAATCTGCGCCGGGCCATCGACGTCCACGAGGGCGACACGGTGGACGAGGCGGCGTTCACGTCGCTCGTTGAGGCGGCGGTGGCGCTGAACAGGGCGGCGCGTCGAGGCCGGTAGCTCCCCGGGCGCAGCGTTCTTCGGTGCAGCTCAGAGGTGGTTGAACCCGCCCGCCTCCTTCGGCGTCATGCCGACCGAGACCGGATGGCGGTCGAAGTGCTCGACCGCCGCATGGAAGTCCTGCACCAGCAGCGACGCAAGATCGCGATCGACTCCCTGGCGCACGAGCACACGCTGGACGGCGATGCCCGATGCCTCCCCGGTCAGCGTGTACGCCGGCACCTGCCAGCCCCGGTTTCGGAGCCGGTCGGCGAGGTCGAAGAGGGTGTAGCTCGGCGTGTGGCCGTCTGCGATCCGCCACGTCACCGCCGGGATTCCCGTGTGGGGGTCGCTCGCGGCCAGGAGTTCGAAAGGTCCCACGCGAGGGATCTGTTCGGCCAGGTACGCCCCCGTGTCGTAGCACGCCTGGTGGATACCCTGATAGCCGTCACGCCCGAGCCGGATGAAGTTGTAGTACTGCGCGATGACCTGCCCGGCAGGACGCGAGAAGTTGAGGTGGAAGTCCGGCATGTCGCCGCCCAGGTAGTTCACGTGAAAGATGAGCTCCTCGGGCAGCTGGTGCTCGTCGCGCCAGATCACCCAGCCCGCACCCAGTGGAGCGAGTCCGAACTTGTGCCCCGACGCGTTGATGGACTTCACCCGTCCGATCCGGAAATCGAAGCGCACCTCGGGGGCGCAAAAAGGTGCGAGGAAGCCGCCGCTGGCCCCGTCGACATGGATGTCGACATCGAGCCCGGTCTGCTCTTCGAGCTCGTCGAGCCGATTGGCGAGATCGGCAACCGGCTCGTACAAGCCGGTATAGGTCACGCCGAGGGTCGGGACGACGAAGATCGTGTTCTCGTCGACTCGCGACGTCATCTCCTCGGGAGACAGGCCGTAACGGCCGGCTGCCATCGGCATCTCCCGCAACTCCACGTCCCAGTACCGTGCGAACTTGTGCCAGACGACCTGCACCGGTCCGCACACCATGTTCGGACGGTCCGCCGGCTTCCCCGCCTTCTTCTGTTTGGTCCGCCACCGCCTGAGTGCCGCCATCCCAGCCAACATGGCGGCTTCGGACGACCCGATCGTCGACGTGCCGACGGTGTCTGCCGCGTCGGGCGCATTCCAGAGGTCGGCCACCATGTGCACGCAGCGGCGCTCGATCTCTGCCGACTGTGGATATTCGTCTTGGTCGATGAGGTTCTTGTCGATGGCAGCATCCATCAACGCGTGGACTTGTGGCTCTTCCCACGTCTGGCAGAAGGTCGCCAGATTTTGCCGCGCGTTGCCGTCCAGGAGGAGCTCGTCGTGCACCACCTGGAACGCGATGTCGGGGAGGGTCTGCTTCCGCGGGAACCGGTACTTCGGCACCTCATGAGCAAGATCCGCCGACGCGAAGATGGACTCCGAGAGCTGGCTCCGGATCGTTCTGCGGCTGTGCAAGGGCATCTGGGGTCCTCCGTCGGCTCGTCGTCCTCCCCGAGCGCCTGTCGGTTCCCGGGCTCTGGCTCTGGCTCTGGCTCTGGCTCTGGCTGCACGCGCCTCGGAGAGGACCAACCACAGTCCTCGAACTGCCTCGGTCGCTGCGATCGGCGGCGCGACCGCAGTTTCCCAAAGAGGGCGTGCCCGCTCCAGCCACCCCGCGGTCGCAAGCTCCGCCGTCGGCTGGTCCGTGCCGTTGATGGGCGGCTCTGGGTTGCCTTCAGGGGCCGCGCTGACGTAAGAGGTGCAGATGGAAACCCGCCTCCTCGGTCGAACTGGCACCTCGGTCTCCGTCCTCGGCTTCGGAGGCATGGAACTTCGGGGGCCACCCCGGGCACCAGCTCTCGATGACGCCGAGGCCGCGGCCCTCCTGGGCGCCGTCCTCGACGGAGGCATCAACGTCATCGACACGTCGGTCGATTACGGGAAGAGCGAGGAGGTGCTCGGACGCACGCTGCAGTCGCGCCGTGACGAGGTGTTCTTGTGCTCGAAGTGCGGCTGCAGCCTCGACCCGACCGCGGGGCAGGCGGGTCCCTACGAGCATGACTGGCGACCCGCCAACATCCGGGCCGGGATCGAGCGGAGCCTCCGACGGCTCGCAACCGACCGGTTGGACCTCCTGCAGGTGCACATGTCTCCGAGCCGCTCCCAGCTCGAGGCGGACGGGACCATCGAGGTGATGCGAGCCTTGCAGGACGAGGGAAAGGTGCGCTTCCTCGGGATGTCCGGGACGTTGCCGAACCTCCCCGACCACCTGGCGATGGGCGTCTTCGACGTCTTCCAGATCCCCTACTCGGCGGTCCAGCGCGAGCACGAAGACCTGATCACGGCGGCAGCTCATGCGGGCGCGGGGACGCTCATCCGAGGCGGCTCCGCCCGCGGCGGGCCCGCTGAACCAGGTGGCAGGGACCGGGACCCGCTGGGCATGCCGCCGGGAGAAGCCCGGCGCCGCTGGGATGCAGCAAGGATGGACGACCTCCTCGACGGCATGAGCCACCTCGAGTTCCTCCTGCGCTTCACGATCAGCCACCCCGCGCTCTCGAGTGCCATCGTGGGGACCTCGAACGTGGCGCACGTGAGGGCCAACCTGGCGATCGTGGAGAAGGGCCCCCTACCGGCGGACCTCTACGAAGCCGCGAAGCAGCGCCTCGAGCCTGGGCCGGTCCGCTCTGATCAGCCCCCAGCCTGACAACCTGGGTACCGGATCGCAGGTCGCGCGGATCGCCGGATCGACGGTCGGGCGGCGTACCGGTTCGCCAACGGGTCCGAATCCACCGGGGGCGACCGCTACTCCGGTCCGGCGTACGCCCCAGCGGTCTGCGGAAAGAGGTCCTTCACGATCTTGAAGTTCGCGATGTCCGTCGTCGAGTCGGTGTGCAGGTACAGCAGGGCGTCGCGGTAGTACTTCTCGATCCCCACCTCCATCATCGCCCCGTAGCCGCCATGCAGCTCGACGGCCTGGTGGCAGACGTCGACGATGGAGTTCGCTGAGAAGACCTTCACCATGAAGCACAGGGTGTTCGTGTCGGGATCGTCGTTGTCGACGGCGACCGCCGCCCGCCGCAAGAGGGCGCTCACCGCTTCGAGCTTCGTCGCCATGTCGGCGAGGCGTCCGGCAACGGCCTGGTGCTTGATCAGCAGACGTCCGCCCACGACGCGCTCTTGGACGAAGCGCGCGGTGTCCTCGAACGCCGCGATGCCGACACCGAGGGCGCCTGCCGCAACGGTGATCTTCCCGGGGCGGAAGTAGTTCCGGGCCAACGTCAGCGCCCGTCCCTCGGCGAGCAGGTGGTCGTCGGGGACCCGGCAGTCGGTGAAGGTGATCTCTCCGTTGTTCTCGTAGCGACCGCCGAGCGTCTCGTTGCAGCGGGTGACCTCGAGACCCGGCGTGTCGCGCGGCACGAGGAAGCTGCTCGTGCCGTCGAGCATCCCGACCGAGGGGTCCGTGTTGGCGTAGACGACGTAGAGGGTGGCGTCGTAGCCGTTCGAGATGAACTGCTTGCGCCCGTTGATACGCCAGTGGCCGTCCTCGTGGACGGCCTTGGTCTCCATGGCGGCTTCGGGCACGTTGTACGGGAGCCAGCGGTCCGACGCGCCGCGCTGCTCGGTCAGGCAGTGCGCCATGAGGAGGTGCGGGTCGGCCATGAACCGCCCGAACCACTCGTCCTGGAGGTGCTTCGGCGCGAGCTCCCGGAGGATGATCGAGATCTTCCACCCCTGGGCGAGCTTGATGGTGAGCCCCGTGTCGCCGCGTGAGAGCTCCGTCGCGATGATGGCGAAGGTCTGGGCCTCGGTCGCCGGGTCGAGGTCGACGCCCCCGTACTCGGCGGGCACCCCGAGGGTGCGAAGACCGGCGGCGTCGGCCTCCTCGAGTATCTCGGGCGGGGTCCGCTCGGCGGGGTCCACGAACCACTCGCGCTCGCGGTTCGCGGCAATGAACGGCTTCACGACCCTGTCCACGTAGCGCCGGCAGGTCTCCCGCATCATGCGCTGCTCGTCGGTCAAGAACCGGTCCGGGAGCTCGCCAACCTTGTCCATCTCGCCTGCCTCCTCGTCGTGCACGGTCCGGCCTCGGCGCGAGGCGCGCGTCGACCACTCCCGGGGGTCGCATACCGACCCGCCGCACCGTAGCTCGGACCCGTCTGACACGCCGGTTTCATACTCGACCCGACCGCTCTGTACGACCCATGTGGGCGGTCGTGCCCGGCGCGCGCCGCGGCCGCTGCTGGACCGGAGCGTTACCGGCTGGCACGACTGCTGGCAGCCCGGTGCCAGCTGCGCCGCGGAGAAGTGCTCGGGCTGCAACGCCGGGACGTTGACCTGCTGCACGGCGAGCGACGAGTTGAGCGAGCGTGGACGGCCCCGATGGGTCAAACGTCCGTCCTCGGATCACCCAAGACCGAGGCAGGTGTGCGCACGCTGGCGATCCCCGGCAACGTGCTTCCTCACGTCATCAGCCACCTGCAGCGATTCGTCGGCACTGCAGCTGGCGCGTGGCTCTTCGCCACGGCTACCGGCACTCCCCTATTGCCCCGCAACGTCAACCGGGGGCGGGCGAGCGCCGACGCGCGCAGCAGACGCGAAGAGGAGGTGTCACACCGCCGTGGCAGAATGATGACCGCCCAAACGTGAAGGGGTCCCCACGTAAAACGTGAAGACCTCCCTGGAGCGGACGACGGGACTCGAACCCGCGACCCTCACCTTGGCAAGGTGATGCTCTACCAACTGAGCCACGTCCGCGCGTGGGGCATACCTTACCGCGAGGGCCTGGAGAGGTCGACGCAACCTCGAGCGGTGTCTTTCCGTCGCGGCCTCAGGACCCCCGCGGGCCCGGCGGCCGGCGAGGCACCCGCGTGGCGGACACCAGCTCGGCGACCGCATCGCCGAGCAGGACGGCCAGCTCGTCGATGTCGGGAACGAGCACCGGGCACCCGACGAGGCCGAAACGCACGACGCCCTTGTACGTCATGCTCGTGATATTCACGCCCACACCGGCGGCAACGGGTCCGGCCGGATAGATCTGCGCAACGGGAGACCCGGCCCAAAAGAGCTGCACGTCGGGGACGGCGACGCTCGACACCACCACGTTGAACGGAGGTGGGAAGCGGTCGAAGAGGCGGAGCCGCTCGATCCCCCGCATGACGCCCGCGGTCACGACGGGTGGGATCGCTCTCGTCAGCGTCTCGAGGAAGTCACCGCCCGCTCGTTGCTCCTGCTGCTTTGCGACCCGGCTCCCACGCGCCACCTCGCGCAGTCGCTCGAGGGGGTCGCGAAGGGTCGTCCCCAGCGACACGAGCATGCCCGAGATGTCGTTGCCGACGTGGGCACGCCCGGAACGCGGCTCCGGCGCCGGCCCACGCGTCGACACCGGCACGAGTGCGACGAGCGACCGCTCGGGGATGTCTCCCCGCCGCTCGAGCAGCTGGAGAAGCGCTCCGCCGACGGCACACAGCACGACGTCGTTCACCGTCGCGCCACCTCCCGACTTCCGCCGAACGAGCTCGATGTCGGCGAGCGGCACGGACACGGTTGCGAAATGCCGCGCTTCGCTGACATTGCCGTTCAGCGACGTGCGCGGCGCACTGAAGAGGGAGGGAGGCGGCGCGGCGCCGGCGGCGGCCAGCTCTCGGTTCTGCGCTGCGAGCTCCACCAATGCATCGGCGCTCCGGCGCAGTGCACACCGCACAGCTTCGGGCTGCTCGCAGAGCGACGCGGCGGCGTATCTCCACACGTCGAGCGAGGACGGGGGAGGCGTCCCGCCACTGCGTGCACGGGTCAGGACCCCTCCGGCACCGGGCCCGTCGAGGCGACCGGCGCGGTCGTCGGCGCGGTCGTCGGCACGGTCGTCGGCGCGGTCGTCGGCACGGCGCTCGGCAACCGGGGCG
>JAJYPY010000008.1 GCA_021794995.1 Actinomycetes bacterium
CGGCCGGCCCCGGCCCCGACGACCCACGAGGAGCAGATCATGGAAGCGATGACGATGCCACGCGAGCGCCGGGAGCGGGTCCGCCGTGCGCACCCCGCGGCGGCGTTGGCGCTCATCCTCGTCGTGGCGTTCATGGTCGTCCTCGACTTCAGCATCATGAACGTCGCGCTGGCCTCGATCGAACGTGAGCTCCACACCGGTGCCGCCGCCGTCCAGTGGGTCATCACCGGGTACGCGATCACGTTCGGGGGGCTGCTCGTCCTCGGTGGACGCATGGGTGACCTGTTCGGCCGGAGACGCATGTTCGTGGCGGGGATCGTCCTCTTCTCTCTCGCATCGCTCGCCGGCGGGCTTGCGGGAGACGTCACCACGCTCGTCGCCGCGCGCGCGGTCCAGGGGATCGGCGCGGCGATCGCTGCACCCGCCGCGCTGTCCCTGATCACGACGACCACCGCCGAAGGTCCAGCGCGCGCCCGCGCGCTCGGACTGTACGGAGCGACCGCGTCCGTCGGGTTCGTCGCCGGTCTCGTGCTCGGGGGGTTCCTGGTCCAATTCTTCGACTGGCGATCCGTCCTCTGGGTCAACGTCCCCATCGGTCTCGCGGCTGCGGCCCTCGCCCCGATGGTCCTCCCGCGCTCGGCGGGCGCATCCCGGATGGGTCGTACCGACGTCGGCGGCGCCATCCTCGTCACCGCCTCGATCGCCACCCTCGTGTACGGCGTCTCCCAGGGATCTGTGGCGGGCTGGATGGACTGGCGGATCCTTGCGGCGTTCGGTGCAGCCGTTGGGTTCGGCGCGGCCTTCCTCGCGGTGGAGCGGCGCCACCCGAGTCCGCTCGTCCCGCTCGGGATCTTTCGGATGCGCCAACTGCGCAGCGCCAACGCCATGGCTGGCCTGCTCGGTGCGTGGAGCGCCAGCGAGCTGCTCGTGCTCCCGCTCTTCCTGCAGCTCGTGCTGCACTACTCCCCCCTCGTCACCGGCCTTGCGATGGCCCCGCAGGGGATCGTCGGCCTCCTCGCTGCGAGCCGAGGTGCGCGGATCGTCCAGCGGATCGGGACGAAGGCGCTCCTCACGTCGTCGGCGGTCGCCGCCGGGGTCGGGCTGATCATGATCGGCTCCTCGCTCGCCGGACGCGACTACGCGCTGCTGGTCGTGGGCTTCATGATCGCCGGATACGGGACGGCGGCGAGCGCGTTCGGCTCGACCCTCGTCGCGACCCAAGGGGTCGGTCCCGGCGAGCAGGGGCTTGCCGGTGGCCTCGTGAACATGAGCCGTCAGGTCGGCGCAGCCATCGGCGTTGCGATCGCGGCCGCGGTCATCGGGAACTCGACGGCCGCCGGTGACGCGGTCGGCTCCGATCGGCTCGCCGTGCTCATGGCGGCGGCGGCGGCGTTCGTCGCCGTGGGGGTGGCGATATGGGGCATCGGACGCTCTGACGTGCCCCGAGCGCGGCGTATGGCGGGCTCGACCAGCCCCTCCGGCGGGCGCAGTGCCCAGTGGGCGCTGGGCCGACTGACCGATGCGGCGGCATCCCGCGCCCGGAGCGCCGCAAGACCAACGCGCCTCGCGATCTGGACGACGGGTCACCCCGGAGCCGGTCACGTGCTCGCCGGGGCGGGCCCGACGCTGCGGCTGCCGCCGCGCTGATCGACGAGCGTAGGAACCCGAAGCGCAAGGGCGGGGGAGACGCCAGACTGCACGGGTGCCGCCCACCCCCAACGTGCGCCCGAGCGAGCCGCCCACCCCTCCGGCATGCCGCGTGCCGCGCGTGTCCCACGCCGCCGCGGCGCGCATCTTGGCGGCACGTGACCCGGTCATGGCGCATCTCGTCGCACAGGTGGGCGCACCCCGACTTCGTCGACCCCTCGATTCGCATTTTGCAGCGCTGGTGCGGGCGATCACCTTTCAGCAGCTGGCCGGCTCTGCCGCCGCTGCGATCCATGCCCGGCTCGTCACCGCGCTCGGCAACGACGTCACGCCCGACGCGCTCATGTCGCTCTCCGACGAGGCGCTTCGTGCGGCCGGACTTTCGGGGAACAAGGCCGCGTCACTCCGCGATCTCGCGTCCAAGGTGCTCGACGGGACGGTGGTCCTGTCACCGAGGAAGCTCGCTCGAGAGGGCGATGACGAGGTCGTGACCCGGCTCTCGAGCGTGCGAGGCGTCGGTCGCTGGACCGCCGAGATGTTCTTGCTGTTCCAGCTCCGCCGGCTCGACGTCTGGCCGACGGGCGACTTCGGTGTGCGCCGCGGGTACGGGCTGGCGTGGGATGTCCCGATGCCGAGCGCGCGAGACCTCGAGCCGCTTGGCGACGTGTTCAGACCGTACCGGTCGGTGGTCGCGTGGTACTGCTGGCGCGCGACCGAGCTCTACGGGCGTGCCGCCAAGAGCGCCGTCACCACCTGAGCCTGCCCGAGCACCCGCGTCGCGGGGCGTCATCTCCCTTTCTGCTTGCGGACGCGGCGCGTCCGAGGTGCAACCACCACGTGCGTGGGCCGCTCCGCCCTGTCGCCCGGGTGCCGCTGCGGAGGGCGGCGCGGCAGGACGGGGCCGCTTCGCAGGTGCCGTCGAGGTCCCGACCACGGCGCCGGTGGGGCGGTCAGGCGGTCGGCCAGCTCGTAGGCGACCGCCTCGTAGTTCACCCGCCAGCCCCGAAAGTCCGGCCAGGACTCCTCGGCGCTGCGTTCCATGGGGAACCCCGCGGTCGCGAGCATCTCCACCGCGCTCGCGTAGTGCTCGAAGCTGAGGTCGATCGGCCCTTCCGGGTCGGGGTCCGGGTCGACGTCCCATCCGAGGGACACGGCGACCCGGTCGAAGAGCGTGAATCCCATCCGCAGGCACAGGCGGGCTCGAGAGCTCGCGCTGGCCGGTGCCACCGCCAGGTGGAGCGCGGCGGCATCGAGGCCGGCGAGCAGCGCGACGACCCAGGAGTACCAGGCTTCGGGGGAGCGGAAGAGCACCAAGACGGGATAGGTGGTGTGGCTCTCGGCGACGTCGGCCGCCCACTCCTCCCACGACGCGTACAGGTCGGGAAGCGTGTCGACGATGCCGACCAGCTGGTGGCGCATGAGGAGCTCGGGACCCCACGCAGGCAGGCCGGCGCGGCTCTCCAAGAGCGCGACGAGCGTTTCTCGGCGACTGAACGACGAGTAGAGGGTCGGCAGGTAGGCGATCTGGAGGGCCACGATGACGACCCAGATCGCGCCGGCGGCGATGTCGATCGATGGCACCGGCGCGCCACCAGTCCGCGCCGCGCCGACCGTGAAGAGCGCGGTCAAGGCCTGGAGGAGCCCATGGGCGAGGGAGTGGTGTGTCGCAGCGATGAGCAGCCCAAAGCCGACGACGAGTCCGCAGGCCCAGACGAGGAGTTGGACGACGAGGGCAATCGGACCCGCCGGGGCGAGAATGCGGTCCTTTCGCTCGTACGTGCGCGCGAGGCGCGAGACGTAGCCGAGCGACGCGAGCACCAGGTGGTTGATCTCGAGCGTGAGGCGATCGAGCCCGAACGGCCGCCGGGGGAGGACCATCGTGAAGAGCACGTTGGCAACCGTGACGCCGACGATCACCACCCCAAGGGCGAGGATCGGCCAATTCACGCGGGCACCACGCGCCGTTCGTCAGCCGCGGGCATCGCGCGCAGCACGCCGTCCGACGGGGAGAGTCCCCGCCGGACGGCGGGACACGCGTGATCAGGCAGGGGACCCCGCGTCCGCGGCGCGGATTGCGGAGATCTCGATCTCGAGGTTGACGCTCTCGCTGACGAGCACGCCACCGGCCTCCAGCGCAGCGTTCCAGTTGACGCCCCAGTCCTTGCGGTTCACGGTGGCCGAGGCCTCGAGGCCGATCCGCTGGTTGCCGTACGGATCGACCGCAGCGCCCGTGTACGCGACGTCCAACGTGACGGGCTTGGTCACGCCCTTGATGGTCAGGTCACCCGTCACACGGAACTTCTCGGGAGAGACCTGCTCGATCGACGTCGAAGCGAACGTGATCTCGGGGAACTCGTCCATCGAGAAGAAGTCGTTGCTACGCAGGTGGGCGTCGCGATCCGCGTTGCGGGTGTCGATGCTCGCGGCCTTGATGTTGAGCTGCAGGTGGGACTTGGTGGGGTCGGCGGCGTCGAAATACCCCGACCCGTCGAATTCGTTGAACGATCCGCGCACCTTGGTCACCATGGCGTGGCGCGCGACGAACCCGATACGGCTGTGTGCCGGATCGACCGTGTACGTGCCCGTCAGGGTGTTCGGGATGCTGCTGGTGGTGGTCATCGCGTGGCTCCTCTTGTGACCGTCGTGTCGCTGACGTGGCGTGAAACGTCGGGGACACGTCATCTATTCCCCCCCCTATAGTAGGGGGATGGTGCGTCGCGTCCGGACCGACGTGCCCTGGCTCGACCCCCAGGCACAGCGTGCATGGCGATCGCTGCAGATGATGCAGGGCAGACTGACCAGCGCGCTCGCTCGCCAGCTGTCTGCCGAGTCGGAGCTCTCGCTCCAGGACTACGTCGTGCTCGTCGCCCTCACCGACACCCCGGAGGGTCGCGTGCGGCCGTTTGCCCTCGCGGAAGGGCTGGGCTGGGAACGGAGCCGGGTGTCGCACCACATCGCACGCATGGCCGACCGTGGACTGGTCCGCAAGGAGCGGTGCCCCACGGACCGCCGCGGGGCGTTCGTCGCCGTCACCGACCGTGGACGCCAGGCGATCGAGTCGGCCGCGCCGGGGCATGTCGCGTCCGTGCGGCGACTGTTCGTTGACGTGCTCGACGCCGCCCAGCTCGACGCGATCGCAACGGCGTCCGAACGTGTGCTCGAGAAGCTCGCCGAGCTCGAGGGCGTTGACGCGCGGGCCGGGGCCGGGGCCGGGGCCGCGGCCGGGGCCGCGGAGAAAGCTCGAGGGCGGGAATGACGGCGGCCGCCCGGCGACGTGTCGCGATCGTCTATCGGAGCCGCAACGTTGCGCGGGACCCGGCGGACCTGTCGGGGACGCGACTTGCCCCCGTGGCCTCGGCGCTCGAGGCTCGTGGGTTCTTTGTCGTCGCCGTGGCGTACCGCGACGAGGTGGCAGAGATGGCGCGCGCGGCGCTCGCGGCGGTCGACGGCATCTTGGTCTGGGTGGACCCCATCTCGGATGGTGAGGACCGGTCGGTGCTCGACGAGCTGTTGCGGGGAGCGGCGGAGCGCGGGGTCTGGGTGTCGGCACATCCCGACGTCGTTCGGCGCATGGGGACGAAAGACGTGCTCTACCGCACGCGCGCGCTCGGATGGAGCGGCGATGTCCACCGCTACGCCAGCCCCGGCGAGCTGCGCGCGCGCTTCCCCGGACGCCTCGCGAGCTCGGGAACCCGGGTCCTCAAGCAGCTCCGTGGCAATGGCGGGCTCGGCGTCTGGAAGGTCGCGCTCGTCACGGATCGCCCAGGAGGGACCGTGGACGTGGACACCCCGGTCCGGGTGCAGCATGCCCACGTGCGCGACGCCACGTGCGAAGAGCTCACGCTCGGCGCCGTGCTGGACAGATGCGCGGTGTACTTCGGCGCCGACGGGTCGGGTGCGCTCATCGACCAGGCTTTCCAGCCGCGGGTGACCGAAGGGCTGATCCGGTGCTACTTCGTGCGCGACGTGCTCGTCGGGTTCTCCCGCCAGTACCCGGCGGGCCGCCCGCCCGACGATGCCGACGTGACGCCGAGACCCGAGACGACGTTCGGCCTCCCATCGCCCAAGACGATGTTCGCGGCCGACGAGCCCGGGCTCGCGGCGTTGCGCGAGAAGCTCGAAGGGGACTGGGTCCCCGGGCTCGCCCGGGCCACCGGCGTCGGGCTGGCCGAGCTCCCCGTCCTTTGGGACGCCGACTTCCTGCTCGGCGAGAAGACGCCGTCGGGTGACAACACCTACGTGCTGTGTGAGGTGAACGTCAGCTCGGTGACCCCGTTTCCCGACGCTGCCCCCGCCAAGATCGCCGGGGCGGTCGTCGACGCGCTCGGTGCCCCGAAGAGCGGTCCGCAGGGCGTCGCGGAGCTGCCGCGGTAGTCGCCAGGGCGCACGTTGCGTTCGGATTCGCCCGCCGCCAGGGCGACTTACCTGGGAAATCAGTCGCCACTTGACCGTTGTGCGGACGAAATCGTAACGTTCTCGTCGCCGAGGCATCATCCAAGCCGTAGGACCGAGGGGGGCCGAAGAGTTGGACAGCAAGTCTGCTCGTACGTCGTGGTCCGAGCGCCCGCCTGCCGCACCCCGAAAGGCGCTGCGGCGGTGGGGGTCCCTGTGGGCGGGAGCCGCGCTGCTCGCCAGCGTGGTGGGTGCGGGCGCCGGCGCCGGCGTGCTCGGCGCCCCCGCCGCAGGTGCGAGCCCGAAGATCGTGACAGGCGGTACGGCCAGCTACTCGCTGCCGCCGGGCGACGTCTTCACATGGATCATCCCGATCGAGAGCCAGCAGGCCTACGAGCCCTACCAGACGAACGTCGAGGACGAGACGTACCTCCCGCTCCTGTGGTTCGGAAAGGGCTCGAAGACCGGCATCAACTACGCCCTGTCGGTCGCGAACCCCCCCGTGTGGTCGGATGGCAACAAGACCGTCACCGTGCACATGAAGGACACCTACAAGTGGTCGACAGGCGCGCCGGTCACATCGAACGACATCAAGTTCTTCTTCGAGCTGTACCAGGTCGGCAAGTCGAAGATCGGCAACTACCTGCCGGGTCTCCTGCCCGACAACATCGCGAGCATCTCGTACCCGGACGCGTACACCTTCGTCCTCCACCTGAAGCACGCGTACAACCCCGCGTGGTACGACGGGAACCAGCTCGGATGGGTGTACCCGCTTCCCGTGCAAGCCTGGGACAAGACGTCTCTGACTGCCACCGGGTCGCTGGCCAACTCGTCGAGCACCGCGGGCGCCAAGGCCGTCTTCACATTCATCTTCTCGCAGGCGAAGATCCGGCACACCTACAGCACAAATCCGATGTGGAAGGTCGTTGACGGGCCCTTCGTGATCAGCAGCTACGACCCCGTCACGCACGCGGCGACGTTCTTGCGGAATTCCCACTACACGGGCCCGACAAAGCCCCATCTCGCCGCGTACAGCGTCTACAGCTACACAACAGGCACGGCCGAGCTCGACGCGCTGCGCTCGGGGAAGCTCACCTTCGGCTACCTGCCCTACAGCGAGCTGACGCAGGCCTCCTACTTCAAGGGTCAGGGCTACACGATCAAGGCGTGGCCGATCTTCTACGACGAGGTCGTGGAGCTCGGCTTCACCTCCAAGACATGGGGTCCGCTCGTGCGGCAGCTCTACATCCGCCAGGCGCTCCAGCACCTCATCACAGAGAAGCTCTTCATCACAAAGACCCTCGGTGGCTACGGGCTCGCCGATTACGGCCCCGTTGCCGTCTACCCGCACTCGAACTACGTCGCGCCGGCGATCAAGAAGGACCCCTACCCCTACGACCCGCAGGCGGCGGCACGGCTGCTCAGCACCCACGGTTGGGTGAAGGGGCCCGGAGGCATCGACGTCTGCAAGCGCCCCGGCACCGGCCCGACGGACTGCGGCAAGGGGATCCCCAAGGGGAGGAAGCTCACATTCCTCTACATGTACTCGACGGGCACAACAGCCTTCTTCGCCGAGGTCTCGGCCTTCTCCACCGCGGCCAAGAAGGTGGGGATCGACTTCAAGCTCGACGGGCAGACGGTGACAACGATGTACTCGATCGCCGGGGTGTGCCCGACATCGCCGTGCAAGTGGGGGCTCGCGGGCTACGCCGGATGGTTCTGGAACTACGGCCAGTACGAGCAACTGCCGTCCGGCACAAACGAGTTCGGGAAGGGCAACTACTGGGGCGGCGGCTACTACACAGCCAAGGCCCAGAAGCTGATCACAACCGTGGAGACCACGCCGGGGACCAAGGCGCTCTACAAGGCCGAGGCGTACCTCTCCAAGGACGTCGCCTCCTTGTGGTGGCCGCTCAACGACTGGGAGGTGGCCGTGGTCAAGAAGAACCTCTCGGGGTGGCAGCAACTGAACCCCTACGCCAACTACATGCCCCAGACGTGGTATTTCACGAGCTCGAGCTAGCTTCAGCGGCCGGTGGCTGACCGCAGCCTCCCATCGACCGCGGCTCGATCCGCCCGAGCAGCTCGACCCGCCCGGAGGGACTGACGCGCGGTGGTGGTCTACATCGTGCGACGCCTGGCCCAAGCGGCGATCGTGCTCCTGCTCGTCTCGATCATCGTCTTCGGCCTGCTCCACGCGCTCCCCGGCGGCCTGGTGCGCGCCCAGCTCGGGCCGAAGGCGAGCGCCTATGCCGTACGCCAGCTCACCGTCCAAGAGGGGCTCACAAAGCCCCTCCCCGTGCAGTACGGCGTGTGGCTGTCGAACGTGCTCCACGGGAACCTCGGCCTTGCCTACAAGCAGCAGACGCCGGTTTCCACCCTCCTTGGCGAGTACTTCCCCCGCGACCTGCTGCTCGCGGGCAGTGGGCTCCTCCTGGCGATCCTCCTCGCAGTCCCGCTCGGCGTCCTCCAGGGCGGCCGGCGCAACTCACTCCTCGACTACGGCGTGTCGAGCGTGCTCCTCTCGGCGTATTCGATGCCGTACTTCCTCCTCGGCGTGATCTTTATCGAGCTGTTGAACATCCAGTTCAATGTGCTCCCCGCCACCGCCACAGACTTCGGCAAGGGATTCGTCACCGACGTGCGCGTCCTCGCGTTGCCGGTGCTCACGCTGTGCCTCGGGAACATCGCCTACTTCAGCCGCTACGTGCGAAGTTCGGTCATCGACAACCTCGAGGAGGACTACGTCCGCTCGGCGCGGGCGAAGGGGGCGTCTCGGGGACGCATCCTCGTGCGTCACGTCCTGCGCAACTCCCTCCTGCCGTTCGTCTCGGCGGTGGGGCTGAGCCTGCCGACACTGGTGAGCGGCGCGCTGATCGTAGAGGTCCTCTTCCAGTTCCCGGGGATGGGACTCCTCTTTTGGGACGCGCAGCAGAACCGGACATATCCGCTGCTGCTCGGGATCATCCTCTTGGTGACCGGGGCGGTCGTCGTGGGCAACCTGCTGTCCGACCTCGCCTACGCGGCGCTCGATCCGCGGATCCGCTATGTCTGAGCCCCCCGGCCCGGTCGATCGCAGGACCGCCCTGGTGGACCCGTTGGCGGAGACGCCGGTCGACCCGGTGCCGCTGCGTGCGGCGGAGGAGGCGCCCGTTGCGCAAGGCGGCGCGACGCGCTGGCGCAGATGGCGCCAGGACGCGTCCGTCTTCGTGTCCAACCGGCTCGCGCTCGTGAGCCTCGTGTTCATGGTGCTGATCGTCCTCTTCTGCTTCGTCGGTCCCCTCGTCTACAAGACCAATCAGACATCGGCGACACTGCTGAGCTCGAACCTCGCCCCCTCCGGGCAGTATCCGCTCGGCACCGACCCCGAGGGATTCGACATGCTCGGACGGCTCATGCTCGGCGGCCAGAGCACGCTCGAAGTCGGCTTCGCCGTCGCGGTGTTCGCGACCGCGTTCGGGGCGCTTTGGGGCGCGCTGGCGGGCTATGTCGGCGGCGCCGTCGACTCGCTCCTCATGCGGATCGTCGACACGGTGCTGTCGATCCCCTTCCTGTTCCTCGCCGTCTTGATCGCCACGCTGCTCCAGCCGTCGCTGTGGCTCATCGTGCTGGCCATCACGGCAGTGAGCTGGCCCTCGACCGCACGTATCGTGCGCGGCGAGACGCTCTCGCTGCGCTCACGTGACTACGTCACCGCGGCGAAAGGCTTCGGCAGCTGGCAGTTGCACCTGATCGGCCGCCACATCCTTCCGAACTCCGTCGGCTCGATCGTCGTGAACGCGACGCTGAAGGTCGCCACAGCGATCCTCCTCTTCGCGTCGCTCAGCTTCCTCGGGCTCGGGGTGCCTCCGCCCGCGACCAGCTGGGGCCGGATGGTCACGATGGGGATCCACCAGCTCTTCAACGGCTACTGGTGGGAGCTGTGGCTCCCCGCGGCCGCCCTGGTCCTCGTCGTCATCGCGGTGAGCGGGATCGGAGACGGCCTCTACGACGTCGTCGCAAAGCGCCAGGCCATGGCGGGTACCTGATCTCGAGCACGCGGGAGCCGTATGCGCCGCGGCGCCCCGCAGATCGTCCTCCTCCATCGCGCCCATGATCGCCGTGCGGGGAGGGTGCTCGATTCGCATCGCGGCAAGGGGGCCGCTATCGTCCCCGGGCTGACAGGCGTGCACACCCCGGCAGTGCTGCCGGTGCGGCGTGCACGTACCCACGATCGAGGGAGGACGCGCAGGACCGGGCAAGACGACCGGGACCGATACAACGGCCGCACACCTTATGGCTGAGAGCCAGGACGGAGGACGCCTGCCGCGTTCCGTCCGGGGGTCGAATGCGATGGCCGAGGTCCGCACATACACCACACGGAGGGGAGGCGCTTCATGCGCCCAACCACGGGAGGTGCAATGCGGCCCCGCATCGCACTCGTCGCGGCATGTGCCGCGTTCATCCTCGCGAACGCCACCGTCATCGGCGTGAGCGAAGCAGTCACGTCAACCACGGCGCTGTCGTCGCATGCCGTCGCGCCAGCGGCGGGATCGGCTGGCGCAGCGCGTCCGCTGCTCGGCGCGCGTCGTCGCTCGGGACACGGCGGCTTCCTCGTCTCGGTGCAGCTCGTGAGTCACATCGAGCGCATCGTCTCCCGGCAGAGGAGCGCTCCCGCAGCGCCACCGCCACCTCCACCACCCCCGCCCCCTGCGCCCCCACCCCCGGCCCCTGCGCCCCCACCGGTCGTCAACGCGGCGGTGCAGGGGTGGAACTCCGACGCGACGTCGACGACAACCGCGGACTGGGCGTGCATCCGCAACCACGAGTCAAATGACAACTACTCGGAGAACACGGGGAACGGGTACTCAGGTGCGTACCAGTTCGCGCCACGCACCTGGAACGAGTCGGTCGTCGGGGCGGGGTACCCCCAGTACGCCAACGGCGAGGCGTATCAAGCGCCGCCGGGCGTCCAGAACGCCGCAGCGCTCTGGCTGTACAACCGCGAGGGATGGTCACCGTGGAGCACGCGCGCCCAGTGCGGGCTGTAGCGGCCGTGCGACGACGATGCGTGCATCGTGCACACGTCGTCGGGGCGCGACGACACAAGGGGACTGCGCCACACGGAGTCACCTAGGGCTGGCGATTCCGGACAACGTCGCTCGGCTGACTACCCGGTCCGATCGGTCCGCAAACACGTTGTGGACCAGGGCGCGAGCGAGTGTGGCGCCCCTCTGCGGGCGCGATGTGGTCCGGGTCTTCGGCAGGTCCCATGCGATGCAGGGATGAAGATGTTGTAGAGTGCGCGATCTAGGGCTGGCGTCGACTCCTGTGAGGTGGAGGATGCCAGCTCGGCCGCAGGCGCCGATCAGTGCCCGCGAGGCGGGTGCGGTCACGAGCAGCCGTGAAGCGACGGCGGCACCTCGTCGCCAGACGCCCCGACGGCGCGCGAGCGCCGTTTCGGACCTGACAGCGTTCCTTGCCGAGCTACTCCGTGCGCTCGTCTCCGCAGGTGACGGCCATCGCAGCGTGCGACTTCCGGCCCGGCGCGCAGGGATCGCGGGAGAGATCGCGCGCGCGTTCAACGCGCTGTCGGCCCGACAGGACTACTTCGCGAGTGAGCTCGCACGGGTGGCCGACGTCGTGCGCCGGGAGGGTCGCACGACCGCCCGGCTGCGCTCGCGGCCGTCGTTCGGCATCGAGATGTCGACGGTCGAGCTCACGAACGCCTTGATCGACGACCTCGTGCGCCCCACCACCGAGGTGACCCGCGTGATCTCGGCCGTCGCGGAAGGTGACCTGACGCAAAAGGTGCTGCTCACGATCGACGGAAGACCTGCACGCGGCGACATCGCCGAGATCGGTGCGGTCGTGAACTCGATGGTCGACCAGCTGCGCGCGTTCTCCTCGGAGCTCACCCGGGTCACCCAGGAGGTCGGGACCGAAGGGCACCTCGGAGTCCAGGCAGACGTGAAGGGCGTGTTCGGGATCTGGCGCGACCTCACCGGGTCGGTGAATTCGATGGCGGCGAACCTCACCGATCAGGTCCGAGACATCGCGCTCGTGACCACGGCCGTCGCGAACGGCGACCTGTCCCAGAAGGTGACGGTCGACGTCCGGGGAGAGCTCCTCGAACTGAAGCAGACCGTGAACTCGATGGTCGACCAGCTCCGGTCCTTCGCGCACGAAGTGACCAGGGTGGCGCGCGAGGTGGGCACCGAAGGACGCCTCGGGGGTCAGGCGGACGTACAGGGCGCGTCGGGCACCTGGCGGGACCTGACCGACAGCGTGAACCAGCTCGCGGAGAACCTGACGAGCCAGGTGCGCAACATCTCCCAGGTCACCAAGGCCGTCGCGAAAGGTGACCTCTCGCAGAAGATCACCGTCGACGCCCGCGGCGAAGTTGCGGAGCTGAAGGACACCATCAACACGATGGTGGACCAGCTCTCGGCGTTCGGCGACGAGGTGACCCGGGTCGCTCGTGAAGTCGGCACGGAAGGCAAGCTGGGTGGCCAGGCGCGCGTGAGCGGGGTGGCGGGCACGTGGAGGGACCTCACCGACTCGGTGAACTCGATGGCGTCCAAGCTCACGGACCAGGTGAGAGACATCGCCCGGGTCACCACCGCGGTCGCCAACGGGGACCTCTCGCAGAAGATCCAGGTCGACGTGCGCGGGGAGATCGCCGAGCTGAAGGACACCATCAACACGATGGTGGACCAGCTCTCGGCGTTCGCCGCCGAGGTGACGCGGGTCGCCCGGGAGGTGGGCACCGAGGGCCGTCTCGGCGGCCAGGCGGACGTGCAGGGGGTCTCGGGCACCTGGAAGGACCTCACCGACAACGTCAACCAGCTGGCGGGCAACCTCACGAGCCAGGTACGCAACATCGCCCAGGTGACGACCGCGGTCGCCAAGGGCGACCTGTCGCAGAAGATCAGCGTCGAGGCACAAGGTGAGGTCGCCGAGCTGAAGGACACCATCAACACGATGGTGGACCAGCTCTCGGCGTTCGCCGCCGAGGTGACGCGCGTCGCCCGGGAGGTGGGCACCGAGGGTCGTCTCGGCGGACAGGCCGAGGTGCGGGGGGTCTCGGGCACCTGGAAGGACCTCACCGACAACGTCAACCGGCTGGCGGGCAACCTCACGAGCCAGGTGCGCAACATCGCCCAGGTGACGACCGCGGTCGCCAAGGGCGACCTGTCGCAGAAGATCACCGTCGGCGTCCGCGGGGAGATCGCCGAGCTGAAGGACACCATCAACACGATGGTGGACCAGCTCTCGGCGTTCGCCGCCGAGGTGACGCGGGTCGCGCGCGAGGTGGGGACCGAGGGCAAGCTCGGCGGCCAGGCCGAAGTGCAGGATGTCTCGGGCACCTGGAAGGACCTCACCGACAACGTGAACCTGCTTGCGGGCAACCTGACCGACCAGGTGCGCAACATCGCCCAGGTGACGACCGCGGTCGCCAGGGGTGACCTGTCGCAGAAGATCACGGTCGACGCGCGCGGAGAGGTCGCCGAGCTGAAGGACACCATCAACACGATGGTGGACCAGCTCTCGGCGTTCGCCGACGAGGTGACGCGGGTCGCGCGCGAGGTGGGCACCGAAGGACGGCTCGGCGGCCAGGCGATCGTCCCGGGCGTCTCGGGCACCTGGAAGGACCTGACCGACAACGTGAACCTGCTCGCCGGCAACCTCACGAGCCAGGTCCGCAACATCGCCCAGGTGACGACGGCCGTGGCCAAGGGCGACCTGTCGCAGAAGATCAGCGTCGAGGTGCGGGGTGAGCTGCTGGAGCTCAAAGAGACCGTGAACACCATGGTGGACCAGCTCTCGGCGTTCGCCGACGAGGTGACGCGGGTCGCCCGCGAGGTGGGCACCGAAGGGCGGCTCGGCGGCCAAGCGGAGGTGAAAGGCGTTTCGGGGACGTGGCGGGACCTGACGGCGTCGGTGAACTCGATGGCGGACAACCTCACCGACCAGGTCCGCAACATCGCACAGGTGACGACCGCTGTCGCGCAGGGCGACCTGTCGCAGAAGATCACCGTCCCGGCCCGCGGCGAGATCCTCGAGCTCAAGAGCACGATCAACCAGATGGTCGACCAGCTCTCGTCGTTCGCCGCCGAGGTGACGAGGGTCGCCCGCGAGGTGGGCACCGAGGGGCGGCTCGGCGGGCAGGCCGAAGTCGAAGGCGTCTCGGGGACGTGGGCACGCCTCACCGAGAACGTGAACCAGCTCGCGGGCAACCTCACGAGCCAGGTGCGGTCCATCGCCGAGGTGGCCACCGCGGTCACCGCCGGGGACCTGTCCCGCCAGATCACGATCGTGGCTCCCGGCGAGCTCGGAGAGCTCAAGGACAACATCAACCAGATGATCGAAAACCTGCGCGCGACGACCTCTCGGAACGAGTCGCAGGACTGGCTGAACTCGAATCTCGCGCGGATCAGCGCCACGATGCAGGGCCAGCGGAACATCAAGACGCTGTCGCAGCTGATCATGAGCGAGCTCACGCCCCTCGTCGGCGCGCAGGTCGGCGCCTTCTACCTGGCGACCGAGGTCGCCGAGACAGATGGTGAAGGCGTGGTGTTCGAGCTCACCGCAGGCTTCGGGACCGGTGGCGTGAAGGCGAGCGCCAAGCGGTGGCACCTTGGCGAGGGGCTGGTCGGGCAGTGCGCGCTCGAGCGCAAGCCGATCGTGCTGGACCACGTCGCGAAGTCGGGGCTGCGGGTCCGCTCGGGACTCGTCGACGCGGCGCCCACCCACGTCGTCGTCGTCCCGGTGCTCTTCGAAGAGCGTGTCCTCGCGGTGCTCGAGCTGGCGTCGCTCGCTCCGCTCTCCGACGTGCACCGTCACCTGCTCAGCCAGATCGTCGAAACCGTGGGCGTCGCGTTGAACACGATCCTCGCGACGAGCCGGACCGAGGAGCTCCTCGCCCAGTCCCAAGAGCTCACCCGAGAATTGCAGAGCCAGTCGGCCGAGCTGCAGCGCAAGCAAGAGGAGCTCCAGCACACGAACGCCGAGATCGAGCTCGCCCGCGGCGAGCTCGAAGAGCGCGCCGAGCAGCTCGCGCTGAGCTCGCGCTACAAGTCGGAGTTCCTTGCGAACATGTCCCACGAGCTGCGCACGCCCCTGAACAGCCTGCTCATCCTGGCGAGGATGCTCGCAGACAACGTCGAGGGGCACCTGAGCGACAAGGAGGTGCACTTCGCCCAGAGCATCTACGACTCGGGCGACGACCTTCTCGCCCTCATCAACGACATCCTCGATCTGTCTCGCGTCGAGGCCGGAAAGCTGGACGTGGTCATGGCGCCGGTCCCGGTTGCGACCCTGTGCGCCGACGCGCGGCAGATCTTCGAGCCGATCGCCGCGGAGAAGGCGCTCGCCTTCGACGTCGTGGTCACACCGGGCGTCCCCGAAGTGATCGTGACGGACCTCCAGCGGATCGAGCAGGTGCTGAAGAACCTGCTCTCCAACGCGTGCAAGTTCACCGAGCACGGCGCCGTCGAGTTCCGCGTGCACCGCGGCGAACCCGGTCCCGATGGGCACGACCGGCTCGCCTTCGTCGTCCGCGACACGGGGATCGGGATCGCGGCCGACAAGCAGCAGCTCATCTTCGAGGCATTCCAGCAGGCTGACGGCACGACCAGCCGCCGCTACGGCGGCACGGGTCTGGGGCTCTCCATCAGCCGGGAGATCGCCCAGCTCCTCGGCGGCGAGCTTCGGGTGGAGAGCACGGTCAACGAGGGCAGCACGTTCACGCTCCTGCTGCCCCTCGACGTCGCCGAGGTCGCTCCCCCAAAGGCGCCCCGCCCGCGCCGGGTCGTCGCGTCGCCACCGCCGCCGACAGCGGGAAGGTGGGACGGCACGCGGGTGATCGTGGTCGACGACGACGTGCGGAACCTCTATGCCCTCGCCAGTGCGCTCGAGTCGCACCAGATGACCGTGTTCTGCGCGGACAGCGGCCAGCAGTGCCTCAAGCTGCTCGAGTCGACGTCAGGGGTGGACATCGTGCTGATCGACATCATGATGCCCGAGATGGACGGCTACGAGACGATCCGGCGCATCCGTGCTGCGCCGGCCCATGCGGACCTGCCGGTGATCGCGGTCACGGCGAAGGCGAGGGACGCAGACCGCGAGGCGAGCCTCGCCGCGGGCGCGTCCGACTACATCACCAAACCAGTCGAGATCCCCGAATTGCTGCGATTGATGCGTGTATGGCTGCACGACGGAGAGTGAGCATGACGGCGCCCGGAGACGTCACCGAGCGGGTGCTGATCGTCGACGACCGAGACGACAATCTGATGGCCCTCGAGGCGGCGCTCGAGCCACTCGGCTACCAGCTGCTTTCGGCAAGATCGGGGGCCGACGCGTTGCGGCTGCTGCTCGAGACGGACGTATCGGCCATCGTCCTCGACGTGCAGATGCCGGACATGGACGGCTTCGAGACGGCGTCGCTCTTGAAGGCCCGCGAGGCGACGCGCGCCATCCCGGTCCTGTTCCTCACGGCGGTCGGTCTCAGCCTCGAGCACGAGCTGCGCGGCTACGAGGTCGGCGCGGTCGACTACATCTGCAAGCCGTTCGAGCCCCGGGTGCTCCAGGCCAAGGTGCGTGCCGCCGTGCGGTGGGGATCCGAGCTGTGCGCGCTGCGGCGCTCGAGCCGCGTCTATCAGGAGGCCGCTACGTCGCTCGCCTCGCTGCGGGTGGTGGAGCCCGGCGGTACCGGCGCACGCGGGGCGCGGGTGACCGGCGCCGCGCGAACCGAGCCCGTGGTGACCACGCGTGTCCTGGACGTCGAGCTCGAGGCCTCGGTGACTGCGCCGGCGGCCGCGAGGGCGGCGGTGCGAAAGGCGCTGGCCGGCCAGTCGGACGAGTGCGTCGACGATGCGGTGCTGCTCGTGAGCGAGCTGCTCGCGAACGCCGTGTTGCACGCAGGCACGCAGACCCGGCTCCGGTTGGACATGGGCGAGACGTCGGTCAGGGTGGAGGTCGAAGACGCCGACGCGGCGCTGCCGAGCCCGGCGCCGGCGGGTGCGACCGACGAGGGCGGGAGGGGGCTGCGCTTGGTGGAGCAACTCGCCCAGCGTTGCGGATGGAACCGCTTGCCTGCAGGCAAGTCCGTCTGGTTCGAGCTGGACAGATGACCGCCGGGCGGGAGGGGATGATCGGCTCGCGCCACGACGGGAAGTCCGAGGATGCGCCCCGGGACCGGAGCCGTCTCCTGGCGGCACTCGCCGAGCGCGACCGTCTTGAACGCGTCCTCCGCCTACTCCCCATGGCGCTGCCGGGGTGCTCCCCCGCGCGGGTGGCCGACGTCCTCGTCGAGGGCGCGTGCCTCCTGGCCAACGCACGCGTCGGCTGGGCCGTCCTGCCGGAGATCGCGCCCGTCGCGCTCGCAGGTGGTCCCGACGCGGGGTGGGTGGACACGGCGGTCCCCCCGAGACGCTGGCCGATCGTCGCGCGCGCGCTCGAGGGCGTCGCGGTGCATGTCCCCGATCTGCTCGCCGCCAAAGAGACGACGTCGTGGACTCCTCGAGGGTCAGGTGGCGCCGTCACGCCGCTCGCCACGGCCGACGGGCGGCCGCTTCGGTCGCTCAGCGCCCTGCCCCTCGCTCGGGGGGACAAGGTCCGGGGGGCGCTGGTGCTCGGGCACCATCGTGCGCATGCCTTCTCCGGACGTCAGCTCGCCCTCGTGAGCGCCCTCGTGGACCACCTCGGTGAGGCGCTGTCCATGTGCGAATCGGTCGACGAGCAGACCCGCGTGGCGGTCGCGCTCCAAGAGACGCTGCTCCCGCCGGTACTGCCGAGCGTGGACGGCGTGGAGATCGCCGCGCGCTACCGCCCCAGCGGATCGGGCAACCTCGTCGGGGGCGACTTCTACGACGTCTTCTCCGACGCCCGCGGAGGGTGGTACGTGCTGCTCGGCGACGCGAGCGGCATCGGGCCGGAGGCCGCGGGACTCGCGGGAGTCGCCCGCTACACGGCCCGGGCGCTCGCCGAGACGGCGCCCGGTCCGGTCGACATGCTGGCGCAGATCAACCGGGCGCTCCTGCGCGCCGCTCCCGAGGATCGGTTCTGCACCGCGGTGCTGGCGCACCTTTGGTCCGGTCCAGACGGCACCGTATCGGTGACGCTCGCCTCGGGCGGGCACCCCTCACCGCTCGTCCAGCGAGCATCTGGGGCGGTCGAAACGGCGGCGCGCTGGACGGGGCTTGTCCTCGGCATCGTGCCCGACGCCGAGGTCGGCGTCGCGAAGGTCGTGCTGGAGCCCGGCGACGCCATCGCGTTCTACACCGACGGTGTGACCGAAGCGCACGCGCCCGGGAGCGGGCAGTTCGGCGAGGAGCGGCTGGTCGCGGTGCTCGCGGATGCCCACACGCGCTCGGCGGCAGGCACGGCGCGGCGCGTGGAGCGCGCCGTCATGGACTACCGCTCCCCCGACGACCACGACGACCTGGCCATCGTGGTCGTCCGGTGCCGTCCCGCGCCCTGAGCCTGCTCCCACCGCTACGACCTGGGCTGATCCCCGACGTGCGGGCGGGCGCGCCCGGATCGGGCATACCTTCTTGCGGCGGCGGCGGCCGGGCGCAGCCGCCGCGTGCATGGCGTCGCGTCCAGCGAGCGAGGGTGGAGGAATGCGTGACCCCGTCGATCCCGAGCGGGAAGGTGATCTCGCGGCGGTGACAGCCGATCTCGTGGTGACGAGCAGGGGCGGGCTCGATCGCCCCCAAGACTCCGGCCGGCCCGACTCCGGCGGGCCCGACTCCGGCGGGCCCGACTCCGGCCGGCCCGACTCCGGCGGGCGACCCCGGCACC
This sequence comes from Actinomycetes bacterium, assembly GCA_021794995.1. GTDB lineage: Bacteria > Actinomycetota > Acidimicrobiia > Acidimicrobiales > RAAP-2 > JAJYVT01. The sequence continues at coordinate 18,826 of JAJYPY010000008.1, forward strand.
CCGATCGTCGCTGGCACTGGCCCCGCTGGCTCCCCCCGCCCAAGGCCGTCCTCGTCATCATCGTCGTGCTCGCGTTCGGCGCGCTCTTGTACCGGATCCGCTCGGACATCGGCACCGCGATCCACCGGGTGAGCCTCTCCGGGCTCGTCTGGATCCCCGCGGCCTTCGGGGCGGAGGGCGGGTCGTTCCTCGCGTACTCAGGGGTGCAGCAGCGCCTGCTCCGCGCCGGCGGGGCGCATATCTCCCACCTCACCGTCGCCCGCCTCACCGTCGCCGCGACCGGGATCTCCAACCTCGTCCCGGGCGGCACCGCCCCGTCGAGCGGCTGGCTCATCGGGCAGTACCGCCGTCACGGGGTGCCGCTCTCCCTCGCCCTGTGGGCGGTGCTCTCGGGAGGGTTCGCCGCCGGGATCTCCGTCCTGTTCTTGTGCCTGGTCGGTGCCGAGATCGCGGGACTGCTCGTGCCCTGGGCGTTCGCCGGTCTCCTCGTCGTCTTGGCAGGTGCCGCGATCGGGGGTGTCGTGGTGCTGCACCACGTCGCCGCCGTCCGCGCGTGGGTGGACCGCGACCACAAGCTGCCGGGCCTGCGCCTCGCCCGGCGCGCCGTCCGTCATGCCAAAGACGTGGCGCGCTACCGCGCGACCGTCGGCGGCGGGACCGTCGTCTACGCGTTGAGCATCACCAACTGGGTGCTCGATGTCGTCGTGCTCGCGACCGGTTTCACCGTCGTGGGCCTCCCGGTGCCGTGGAGGGCGCTGTTGTTCGCGTACGCCGTGGCGCAGATCGCAGGCTCGCTCGCGCCCGTGCCCGGTGGGATCGGTTTCGTCGAGGGTGGCATGATCGGCGCGCTCACCCTGGCGGGCACGCCCGCGGGAGACGCGGTGATCGCGACCGTGATCTACCGGTTGGTGACGACCCTCGGGATGGCCGGGGTGGGATCGATCGCCTTGTTCTTCGTGCACAGGATGCAGCCGACGCAGGCGACGCTCTCGGGAGACGCGGCCTCCGACGCTGAGCGCCGGCGGGTCGGAGAGGGGCTTCCTGAGCCCCCCTCACGTCATGATCCGTGAGACCGGGGCCTCCGCACCGGCTCAGCCAGGGTCGGCGCGGCGGGCCACCAGGACGGGGATCTCGCGCGAGGTGTGCTCCTGGTACTCGGCGTAGGGGGGATAGGCGTCGACCGCGCGGGCCCACCACGTCGCCTTCTCTTCCCCCGTCACCTCGCGCGCAACCGCGTCGAAGGGCTCGGGGCCGTCTTGGATCATGAGGGCCGTCGGGTCTGCAGTGATGTTGCGGTACCACACGGGGTGCTCGGGCGCGCCTCCTTTGGACGCGACGAGCGCGTACTCGCCGTCGTGCTCCACCCGCATCAGCGCGAACTTGCGGATCTTGCCGGTGCGCACCCCGCGGGTCGTGACGACGATGATCGGCAGCCCGGTGTCGCGCAGCGTGTTGGCTCGCCGGCCGCCCGAGCGCTCGTACTCGGCAACCTGGTCGGCGACCCACGCCGACGGGGACGGCTCGTACTCTCCGACGAGGGGCATCGGGGACCTCCTGGATCGTGCTGACGCTCAGACCTGGACCATACCCACATGCGCGCCGCGTGGTGCGGAGGGCCCCGGTGCCCCCCGGTAGCATCGTTCGACGCCGACGCATACGAGCGGCGACGAGAGGGGTGGCGTGGTGCGAGCCGACGAGATCCAGCGGATCGGCGTGGTCGGGTGCGGACTGATGGGTTCGGGGATCGCCGAGGTGAGCGCGCGCGCAGGACGCTCGGTCACCGTCGTCGAGGTCGACGCCGCAGCGCTTGCGCGCGGCCGGAGCCGGATCGAGACGTCGCTGCGGCGTGCCGTCGCCTCGGGAAAGCTGTCGGAAGCGTCCGCGTCCGGGGCGCTGGACAGGATCGAGCTCACCACCGACTTCGGTGCGCTGGCGGACCGCCACCTCGTGGTCGAGGCCGTCGTGGAGTCCGAACCCGAAAAGGTGCGGGTCTTCGAGACGCTCGACAAGGTGGTGGAGAGCTCCGATGCCCTGCTCACCTCCAACACGTCGTCGATCCCGATCATGAAGCTCGCGATGGCGACGCACCGTCCGGAGCAGGTGGTCGGGCTCCACTTCTTCAACCCCGTGCCGGTCCTTCCGCTCGTCGAGATCGTGGCGTCGCTGTTGAGCGGCGACGACGCGGTCAGAAGCGCCGAGGGGTTTGCGGTCGACGTCCTCGGCAAGCATGCGATCCGCTCCAAGGATCGTGCCGGGTTCATCGTCAACGCGCTGTTGATCCCGTACCTGCTCTCGGCCGTGCGCATGATGGAGTCCGGATTCGCGACGCCCGAGGACATCGACACGGGGATGGTGAAGGGATGCGCACACCCGATGGGCCCCCTCGCGCTCACCGACCTGATCGGGCTCGACACCACCATGGCCGTCGCGAACTCGCTCTACGAGGAGTTCAAGGAGCCGCTCTACGCGCCGCCGCCCCTGCTTGCCCGCATGGTCGACGCGGGCCTGCTCGGCAAGAAGACCGGGCGCGGGTTCTACGACTACACCGGCGCCAACGCGCCGGTGACGAGCTGACCGTCGCCCCGTTCACCCGCCGATCGGGCACGGGCCCGGAGAGGGAGGGCCCGTCGAGCGCCACCGCGCCGGCGCACGTGCCGGCGGACCGGGTGTGCGGACCTCGAACCAGATGGTCTTGCCGGGGGGCACCCGCGCAGGCTCGATACCCCACGCGTCGGCGATCGCCCCCACGATCTTGAGCCCTCGCCCGCGCGGATCCGACGGGGCCGGGTCCTTCGGGGCGGCCCGGCCGCCGCCGCGATCGGACACGGCCACCCGCACCCCTGTCGGCACCTCTTGGACAGCGACCGAATAGTCGGTGCCGCCGTACCGGACGGCATTGGTGGCGAGCTCCGAGACGGCGAGCGTCACGGCCTCGGACAGCGCTGGGTGCGATCGCTCGATCGCACCCGCGACGAACCGACGTGCGTCGGCGATCGAGCCGGCGTCGGCCTGGAAGCGGGCGGAGAGGTCGCCTGTGCCCGTGCTCACCCGCGCGTCCTCAGCTGGTCCATCGAAGCTCCAGCAGCGCGACGTCGTCGGTAGGTGTTTCTTCGAGCATGCCGGCGACGACCGCTTCGATCAGCGGGCGGGAGCCCCCGTTGTCGATGGCGATCGAACGGAGCCGCTCGAGGCCCGTGTCGAGGATCTCTCCGCGCCGCTCGACGAGGCCGTCGGTGTACGCGAGGACCGAGGTGCGAGGCGGCACTCGGATCGTGATCGGCACGTACGACACGTACTCCGATACCCCGATGGGCGCGCCGGGGACCGCACTGACGAAATACGCGCCGCCATCGCACACCACGAGCGGCGGCGGGTGTCCCGCGCTCACGGCCGTGATCTGGCGCGCCGGAACGTCGACGTGCCCCAGCAGCACCGTCGCGAAATGCCCGTCACGCACCACATCGAGCAGGGCGGTGAGCTTCTCGAGGATCGTCTGCGCGTCGTCGCCCTGTGCCGCGTACGCGCGGATCGCGTGGTGCAGCGACGCCATCGTGTTGGCAGCGGGCACGCCCCTTCCAGACACGTCGCCGATCGCAAAGAGCAGCGTGTGGTCGTCGTAGCGGATCACGTCGTACCAGTCGCCCCCGACGTCCGCGGCAGGATCCCCCGGTACGTAGCGCGCCGAGAGCTCGATACCGGCGATGACCGGGAGTGCCTTCGGAAGCAGCGCGGTCTGCAAGGTCTGGGAGATCGAGCGCTGCTCGGCGTAGAGGCGCATGTTCTCGTCGGCGAGGCGCTCTGCCGTTCGGCGCCTGCGCTGCAGCCACTCTGCCGTCACGACCCCCGCGGCGACGATCACCGCGCCCAGCGCACCGATGATCCACGGGAGCAGTGGGAGGACGCCGCCTCCGAGTGGGTGCCGGGCTTCGGCGACGAAGTCGAGATGGGTTGTCCCGAACGGCACCGTGATGCGCACGGTCGGACCGCGTAACGGGACGTGCGGCACCGTCGACTCGAGGAGGTCTGCCGTGCGGGGATGGCCGAGGTACAGGGCGAAATTCAGGTCGTGGAAGGCCGAGGACGGCGGGATGATCGCACGACGGTCCGGCGGCAGGTCCGATTCGGCGTACACGACGTAGCGGGGCGCGTCGCCGACGCTCTCGACCGCGAATCCGAGTCTCGAACCGGAGCGAGGGCGAGTGACCGCCAGCTCCTCGGGGCCCGGGATCCTCTCGAAGAACCTCTGCAACGCCGGGCGGTCTTCGGGCAGGTCGGCGGGCTGGCCCAACGACAGCAGCTCGTCCGGTCCGCCCGGACCGAGGCGCCAGAGCGAGAGGGACGTGAACAGGTGCCCCTTCCCGGGCCCGACGTCCGACGCGACGTAGGTGGTGACGTCCGCGAGGTCTCCGGCGCTTGCGTCGGCGATCGCCGCGGCGGTCGTCAGCGGTGTCCTGATCGATGGGATGACCTGGCCCAGCACGAGTCCCGCGGCGCCCGCCTGGGTGCGCAGGAGGTGCTGCTGGGTGTGGGCGTTCGCAACTTCGGTGAGCCAGACGAGCGACATCACGATCAGCACGCCGGCGACGCCGACGGCGACGCTCACGAGGTGCACGGGCCGCTGCCGGGCCGGCAGGCGGCGGCTGGCGCCTCTGGACGTGGCGCCGTCACCCCGGGAGGCCAGCGGCGTGGGCGTCTCGGCGGCCGCGTCGGGGGCAGGGGGTTCCGACGTCTGGTTGATGGGCGCAGACACTAGTCACCCGTTCTTCGCGCACGCGTGGCCGCCACTGCGACGAGGGGTGCGCGGGCGGAACCCGAGTCCCGGGCTCCGAGGCCCGATGTCCGGGTCCCGGGCTCGCCTCGAGCGGGGGAGAGCCCGTCGCGGCGTCCGGTAGCGTCGAACCCCGTGGCGCACGCACGAGACACCCACGTGGAGATCGCGTACTACTCGATGGAAGTCGCCCTGGACGACCGGCTGCCGACGTACAGCGGTGGTCTCGGTGTCCTCGCAGGCGACCACCTGCGGGCGGCGGCCGATCGCGGGCTGCCGATCGCCGCGGTGACGCTGCTGTACAACCACGGATTCTTTCGCCAGTCCTTGGACAACGGCGACCAGCGCGAGGCTCCGGTGGCCTGGACACCGGCGGAGCATCTCGAGGAGCTGCCCGTACGCGTGGCGGTCGCGGTGTCGGGCCGGCGCGTCGAGGTGCGCATCTGGCGGACGGAGATCGTGGGGGTCGACGGCCACAGCGTGCCGGTGCACTTCTTGGACACCGACGTCGAGGAGAACGCGCCGGAAGATCGCGGGATCAGCGACCGTCTCTACACGAGCGACCCCTACGAGCGGCTTCGCCAAGAGGCCGTCCTGGGCATCGGCGGGCCGCTCGCCCTCGATGCGCTCGGTCATCACGGCATCCGGGTGCACCATCTGAACGAGGGCCATGGATCGCTCGTGCCGGTCGGGCTGCTGGCCCGGCGCATGGCGGGGTTCGATCCGGGCGGCGCGGTCTCCACCGGCGTGCTGGGTGCGACCAAGATCGACCTGGCCGCCGTGCGCAAGCAGTGCGTCTTCACTACGCACACCCCTGTGCCAGCGGGCCACGACCGGTTCGCTCCCGAGGTCGCCGCCGAGGTCCTCGGCAGCCCGGTGCTGCGCGCGTTGCAGTCCCTCGGGTGCCTCGAGGACGACGGCACCTTGAACATGACCGTGCTCGGGATGCGGTGCGCGCGCCTCGTGAACGGGGTCTCGCTCCGGCACCGCGACGTGACGCGTCGGATGTTCCCCACGTCACAGGTGGATGCGGTGACCAACGGCGTGCACACGGTGACGTGGGCTGCGCCGGCGACCGCCCAGCTCTTCGACCGCCACCTTCCCGGCTGGCGGCGCGACAGCCAGCAGCTTCGCTACGCGCTCGACATCGGGCTCGACGAGCTGCGTGCCGCGCACGAGGCGAACAAGACGGTGCTGTGCGCCGAGGTGCGCCGGCGCTCGGGCATCACGCTGCGTCCGGACGTGCTCACGCTCGGGGTCGCGCGCCGGTTCGCCGCGTACAAGCGGAACGACCTGGTCATCTCCGATCCCGAGCGCCTGTCCGCCATCGCGCAGTGCGGTCCGATCCAGATCGTGTTCGCGGGGAAGGCCCATCCCGGCGACGGTGACGCGAAGGCGATGATCCGCCACGTCGCCTCCGTGGCGGGAGCCGTCGGGCACGCGGTGACCGTGGCGTTCCTCGAGAACTACGACATGGAGCTCGGCCGGCTCGTATGTGCCGGTGCAGATGTCTGGCTGAACACGCCGACGCCGTCGAACGAAGCGTCAGGCACGAGCGGTATGAAGGCGGCGTTGAACGGGGTCCCGAGCCTGAGCATCCTCGACGGCTGGTGGATCGAGGGCTGGATCGAGGGGGTGACCGGCTGGGCGATCGGGCGGCCCCCGGGCGCGACGGGGCGCGAGGTTCGGGTGGACGCCGGTGACGCAGGTGCCGACGACGCCGGGCTCTTGTACGGCGTGCTCGACACGGTCGTCGTGCCGGCGTACTACGAGGACCGCGACGCCATCGTGGCGATCGGACGGCGCGCCATCGCGCTCAACGGCTCGTTCTTCTCGGCGCACCGGATGGTCGACGAATACGCGAGGCGGGTATACCGGCTGGCCGACGAGGAGCGCTGAGGCCGGCGCGCCGGCGCGGGCAACCCACGCTCGTGGGGCGCCCGCGTGCCACAATCCGCCACGGTGGACGAGGCGGAGCACGAGAAGCGGCTGGCGGCGCAGGCGGCCGCGGAGCTGGTGGAGAGCGGGATGTCCGTCGGTCTCGGCACGGGGACGACGGTCGCGCAGCTGCTGGACGTCCTGGCCGGTCGCCGGCTGCGGCTGCGCTGCGTGGCGACGTCGCCGCGGACCGAGCAGGCCGCGCGCGCCCTCGGCCTCGCCGTCGAGGAGTTCGGGACGATCGAGCGCATCGATCTCGCCATCGATGGTGCCGACCAGGTCTCGCCGGACGGCTGGCTGGTCAAAGGCGGCGGGGCCGCCCACACGCGGGAGAAGATCGTCGCGGCGAGCGCGGACCGCTTCGTCGTCATCGTCGACTCGGCCAAGCCCGTCCCGTCGCTCCGCCCCCCGGTGCCGCTCGAGCTCCTCGCGTTCGGGCTGGACTCGACGCTCCGTCGACTCCGGGTGATCGGACCGGTGCGCCGCCGGGACGTGGCGCCCAGTCCCGACGGCGGGGTGATCTGTGACTACCTGGGGCCCGTCGAGGACCCCGCGCTCCTCGCCGGCGCGTTCGACGCCGTTCCCGGGGTCGTCGAGCACGGGCTGTTCCCCCCGGAGCTCGTCGCCGAGGTGTTCGTCGGCCGCGGTGACATGGTCGAGAGGGTGCCGGTCATCCCGCGACGGGAGGCGACGCGGCCCGATCGGCCATGACGATCGACGATCCCGCCTCCACCCGGCCCGCGGGGATGGAGGGGTCGGCGTCGAGGAGCTTTTCGAGTGGTGCTCGCTTGTCGGGGCCACTCACCAACCACAGGACCTGGCGCGCTCGAGCCAACCCGGGATAGGTGAAGGTCATCCTCCGGCGTCCCTCGTAGACGGTGGCGGTGACGGCCACCGGGCGGTCTCGGACTTCGAGCACCGGATCTGTCGGCACGAGCGACGCGGTATGCCCGTCGGTGCCGATGCCCAGGTGCACCAGGTGGAGCTGTGGCGGAAGCGCCGAGCCGTAGCGGGCCGCCGCCGTCTCGAGGTCCCCGTCCTCGACGGGCATCGGCCGCACGTGGGCGACCTTGTCACCGAGTGCCACGCGCAGGTGCGCAAGGTTGCGGTCCGGGTCATCTGCCGGAGCGATGCGCTCGTCGACCTGCCAGAGCACCGTACGGTCCCAAGGCATCTCGAGGCCGGTGAGCCGCCCGAACATCTCCCACGGCGAGCGGCCGCCGCTCAGGGCGAAATGGAACGCCCCGTCGTCGCGCACCGCTGCGCGAGCGACCCCCGCGACGTGACGCGCCGCAGCGTCGGACAAGGCGTCGAGGTCGTCGAAGACGATGAGGTCGTGGTGCACCCGTGCTCCCGTGTGATCGTGTCCGTCCCGCCTGCAGCAGACGGCGGCTCGGCGGATGGCAGCTCCGCCCGGCACCGTGCACTTACCCCGCGGGCTTCTCTATGTGGCCACCGAATTCGCTGCGCATCGCAGACAGGATCTTGGAGCTGAGCTCGCCGAGACCCCGGGACTCGAAGCGCTCGAACAGCGAGGCGGTGATCACGGGCGCGGGGACTCCCTCGTCGACTGCGGCGAGCACCGTCCATCTTCCTTCGCCTGAGTCCGACACCCGGCCCGCGAACTGCTCGAGCCCCGGTGTCCGGGCGAAGGCATCGGCAACGAGGTCTACGAGCCAGGAGCCGACCACCGACCCGCGGCGCCACAGCTCGGCGACCTCGCCGACGTCGATCGAGTAGCGGTAGGCCCAAGGGTCGCGCAGCGGCGTCGTCTCGGCGTCGGCCTCCTGGGCCTTGGTCCCGGCGTCGGCGTGGCCGATGATGCTCAGGCCTTCGGCGATCGCGGCCATCATGCCGTACTCCACACCGTTGTGGACCATCTTCACGAAGTGCCCGGCGCCGTTCGGGCCGCAGTGCAGGTACCCGTCGGGTGCCGTGCCGCCCGCGGCGGTCCGACCGGGCGTCGGCTCGGCGCTCCCTCGGCCCGGCGCGATCGTCCGGAAGATCGGCTCGAGCCGGCGGACCGGGTCGGTCTCGCCGCCGATCATGAGGCAGTAGCCGCGTTCGAGACCCCATACCCCGCCGCTCGTCCCGCAGTCCACGTAGTGCAGGCCACGCGCCGACAGCCGGGCGGCCCGTTCGATATCGTCGCGGTAGTAGGAATTGCCGCCGTCGATGACGGTGTCACCCGGTGCGAGGAGGTCGACGAGCTCGTCGAGGGTCGGCCCGACGATGGCCGCAGGGACCATCAGCCAGACGGCGCGCGGCACGTCGAGCTTTGCGACGAGATCTGCCAGGCTGGAGGCACCGGTCGCCCCCTCCTGTTCGAGCGCGCGCACCGCATCGGGGCCGACGTCGTAGACGACTGCGCGGTGACCGTCACGTAGCAGTCTTCGGACGAGGTTCGCCCCCATCCTCCCGAGGCCGACCATGCCGAGCTGCATCGGAGTGTCCGTGGGCATCCCCCCACCCTACGCCCGGGTGTCACAGGCGATCCTCCGGGAGGGTCAGCCCCCCTGCTTGAGCGCGCGGTACCGGCGGATGAGGGCGTTGGTCGAGGCGTCGTGGGAGAGGTGGGGCTCCGAGCTCGCCTGGAGCTCGGGGACGATCTCCTTTGCCATCTGCTTGCCGAGCTCCACTCCCCACTGGTCGAAGGAGTCGATGTCCCACACGGCACCCTGCACGAAGACGCTGTGCTCGTAGAGCGCGACGAGCGCGCCGAGCACGTGCGGGGTGAGCACCTCGGCGAGCAGCACGTTGGTCGGCCGGTTGCCCGGCATGACCCGATGCGGGACGACCGCTTCGGGGGTTCCCTCTGCGCGCACCTCGTCTTCGGTCCGGCCGAACGCAAGCGCCTGGGATTGTGCGAAGACGTTGGACATCAGCAGGTCGTGATGCTCGCGCAAGGGGTTCAAGCTCTTTGCGAAGCCGATGAGGTCGACCGGGATCAGCCGGGTCCCCTGGTGGAGCAGCTGGTAGAAGCTGTGCTGCCCGTTGGTCCCGGGCTCGCCCCAGTAGACCGCGCCCGTGTCGTAGTCGACGGGTCGCCCCTCGAGCGTCACGCGCTTGCCGTTCGACTCCATCGTGAGCTGCTGGAGGTAGGCGGGGAAGCGCTTCAGGTACTGGCTGTAGGGCATGACCCCCGCCGACTGGGCTCCGAAGAAGTCGCTGTACCAGACAGAGAGCAGCCCCATGACGACCGGCATGTTCGACTCGAGCGGCGCGGTGCGGAAGTGCTCGTCCATCTCGCGGAAGCCGGCGAGCATCTCGTCGAAGTGCTCCGGTCCGATGGCCAGCATCGTGGAGAGGCCGATCGCCGAGTCCATCGAGTAACGGCCTCCCACCCAGTCCCAGAAGCCGAACATCTGGTCGGTGTCGATGCCGAACGCACGGACGCGCTCCGCGTTGGTCGAGACGGCGACGAAGTGCTTGGCGACCGCCGCGTGGTCCCCCAGGGCGTCGACGATCCACTGACGGGCGGACGTGGCGTTCTCGATCGTTTCCAAGGTGGAGAACGTCTTCGAGGACACGATGCACAACGTCTCGTCGGCAGCGAGGTCCCGCGTGGCCTCGACGAAGTCCGTGGAGTCGACGTTGGACACGAAGCGGAACGTCATGTCGCGCCGCGAATACCAGCGAAGCGCCTCGTAGGCCATCACCGGGCCGAGGTCCGACCCGCCGATCCCGATGTTCACGACGTTTCGGATCGGCCGTCCCGTGTAGCCCCGCCACTCGCCCGAGCGCACCCGCTCGCAGAACGCCGCCATGCGAGCGAGGACGCCGCGTGCCTCGGCAGCGACGTCCACGCCGTCGACGACGAGTGACGCGCCCTTCGCCATGCGCAGGGCGACGTGGAGGACGGCACGGTCCTCCGAGACGTTGATGTGCTCGCCGGCGAACATCGCGTCGCGGCGCGCCTCGAGCGACGATTCGCGCGCCAGCTGGAACAGCAGCCCGAGCGTCTCCTCGGTCACGCGGTTCTTCGAGTAGTCGAGGTAGAGCCCGGCGGCCTCGACGCTGTAGCGCGTCGCGCGTCCAGGGTCTTCGGCAAAAAGCTGGCGCAGGTGTGCGCGGGAGACGTGGGGGTAATGCGCCTCGAGCGCGCCGAACGCAAGACGCGCACGCAGGGGCACGCGATCCTCGCCGGTGGCTCCGGGCCGTCGGGCGTCCGACCCGGGTTGGGGATCCGACGTCATCGGCGCCCCAGGGCGCTGCGCGCGTTCGATTCGTGTTCCTCTCCGTCAGAGGGGGACCTTGATTCGGACGCGCTGACGCTCTTGCGCAGTCGCTCGAGGCTGGCCGCGAGCAGGCGGGACACGTGCATCTGGCTGATGCCGACGCGCGTGGCGATCTCGGACTGGGTGAGACCCTGGGAGAACCGGAGTTGGAGGATCAGCTGCTCACGCGGCGCAAGTTGGGCCAGCGCGGGGGCGAGCAGCTCCCTGTCCTCGACGGTGTCGAGGGAGGCGTCTTCGGTCCCGATGTGCGACGCGAGCGTCTCTTCGTTGCGGTCGGTGGCGTCGATCGACGACGTGCGGTAGCCCTGACCGGCTTCGAGCGCTTCGAGCACCGCTTCTTCGGACGCGCCCGTCGTTGCCGCCAGCTCGCCCACCGTCGGGGACCGGCCGAGCTCCTGGGCGAGGCTCTCGGTCACCTTGCCCAGCTCGAGGTAGAGCTCTTGCACTCGCCGCGGGGCGCGCACGGCCCACCCCTTGTCGCGGAAGTGGCGCTTCAGCTCTCCGATGACGGTGCGGGTGGCGAAGGTGGTGAACTCGACTCCGCGCCCGGGGTCGAAGCGGTCCACCGACTTCACAATTGCGAGCGAGGCCACCTGCACGAGATCCTCGTACGGCTCGCCGCGATTTGCGTAACGCCGTGCGAGCTGGTGCGCGAGACCGAGGTGCGCGGTCACCAGGCGGTCCCGCACCGCGGGATCCCTGTTGGCGGCCAGTTCGAAGAACAGCGCTTTGGTGTCTTCGACCGGGGTGCGAGCCTCGTCCGCCGTCACGCCGCCGTCACGCCGTCGCAGCCGCGCGTCGCTTGCACAGCCAGGCACTCGGACGCCCGTCGCGCACGTCACGTCCGTGCTCGTCGACGAGCGCGTCCAAGATCCGCAGCGACAGGTCATCTGCATCTCTTCCCGGCGTCCCGCTCTCGCCACCCGCCGCTTCGTAGGAGCAGTCGACGGTGATCGAGTCGTCTTCGCACTCGTAGGTGAGGTGGAGGCGCCCGTCCTCCCGCGAGCAGACGAGCGAGAGGCACAGCTCCTCCACGGCGAGGCGCAGGTCCTCGATGTCCTCGACGCCGAAGCCGGCGCGTCCGGCGACGGTTGCCGCCGTAAGCCGCGCGAGGACGACGAGATCGGCCTGCACGGGGATGGAGAGGTCGACCGAGACGGTCGTCGTCTTCCCGTCGACCATGCTCACGACACGCTCCCGACGGCTTCCTCGACGCTGCCGTGGATCGGGAAGACACCCGTCAGCCCCGTGATCTCGAAGACCTTCAGGATGCGTGGCTCGGTGATCACGAGCGGCAGGTCGCCCCCCGACTCCCTGCAGCGCTTCAGTGCACCCACGAGCACGCCGAGCGCCGTCGAGTCGAGAAACGTGACGCGCAGCAGGTCCACGACCACCGTCGACCTCCCTGAGGTGGTGAGCGCCTGCAGGCGATCGCGCAGTGGCGGCGCCGTCGCGACGTCGATCTCGCCCGAGGCCGAGACGACCGGCACACCGCCGATCTCCTCGTCCGCGATGTGGAAGGCCTGGTCCATGCGTCACGGCTCCTTTTCGTCGATCCCCTCCGCACGGGACCGCGTGGGTCCCGATCTCGGGGGCCGTCCTGGCACGTGGCGGTCGGTCGCCGCCACGAAGTGCAGCCTCTGCAACCTCGATTGCTGCGCCTGTGAGAGGTACCCCGCGGGGCCGGTGGCTACACCCCCGGCTGCCGAGATTATCCATACCGCAGAGGGCGTCACAGCGGACGTCGCCACGTGACGGACGGGCACGCTCACGGCCCGACGGCCAGCTCGAACCAGACCGCCTTGTGGGTTCCGAGGCGCACCGTCCCCCAGGTCGTCGCCATCGCGTCCACGATCGCCATTCCCCGCCCATGCTCGCGATCGCCGGTGAACGCGAGCACCCGAGGCGGTCGGGTCGTCGCGTCGGTGACCTCCACACGCACGCGCCCGCGGCCTACGTCCACCTGTAACAGGAACCGTCCGCCGCCGTGCACGACGGCATTCGTGATGACCTCGCTGGTCAGGAGCACCGCGACGTCCCTCGCATGTTCCGGCCACCCCGACAGGGCATCGGCCACGAGGCGCCGGGCGTCTCGCAGCGACTCAGCGTCACCTGTCACGCGCACCTGGTGCGGGGACTCTCGGGGTGGGGGACCCTTCGAGTCCGTCGTCGTGCGGGTGGTGGCCGCGGTGGTGTCCCTCATGCCCGTCTCGCCTTCTTCGGCCCGGACGCCCAGGTCCTCCGCAGCCCCGGCCCGCTGGGGATTCTCAGGAGGTAGTTGTCCGATCCCGCCGTGGCTCAAACCGAACCGTGGCGGAAAAGGGGGACCGGCGGACTACGCGTGCTCGTCCAGGACCACCGTCACCGACGGCGGCTCGCCTTGGACCAAGACGAGCTGGTCGGGATCGACGCCGCCGGCGTCCAGCACGTCCCGCCGTGCGAGCTCGACCAGCGCGAGCCGTTCGGGCAGATCGGTCACCGTCAGGTGCGTCACCCGCGCCCGCATGGAGCGTTTGTGTGCGGTCTTCTCCCGGCGGATCGCTGCGAGCACGCCGGAGACCATGTCGAGCACCGGCGCGGTGCCCCAGGCGGCACCGGGCGCATCCCGGCGCTCGCCGTCCGCACGGTCGTCGTCGATCGCAGGCGCGAGGTCACGCTCGATCTCGGGCCACGGCGAACGGTGCACGGACCCGATCTGCCACCAGCTCCAGACCTCTTCGGTGACGTAGGGGAGGAACGGCGCGAAGAGCCGAAGCTGGACCGAGAGCGCCACGGCGAGCGCAGCTCGGGCCGACGCGGCGGCGGGGTCGTCGGCGGCACCGTAGGAGCGCACTTTCACGAGCTCCACGTAGTCGTCGCAGAACGACCAAAAGAACGCCTCGGTCAGCTCGAGGGCACGCGTGTGGTCATAGCCGCACAGCGCGGCGGTCGCGTCGGCGACGACCGCACCGAGCTTGCGCAGCAGGTCGCGATCTAGGGGTTCGGAGACGACGCTGCAGACACCGACGTCGGCGCCCGTCTGCGCGTCACCGAGACGGCCAAGCACGAACTTCGAGGCGTTCAGGATCTTGATGGCGAGCCGCCTCCCGATCTTCATCTGTCCCTCGTCCAGCGCGGTGTCGGACCCCAGGCGGCCGCTCGCGGCCCAGTAGCGCACCGAGTCCGCTCCGTGACGCTCGAGGAGCGGCAAGGGCGTGACGACGTTGCCCTTGGACTTCGACATCTTCTTGCGATCCGGGTCGAGCACCCAACCCGAGATCGCCGCGTCGGACCACGGCAGCTGGCGGCTCTCGAGCTCTGCCCGCACGATCGTGGAGAACAGCCAGGTCCGGATGATGTCGTGGCCCTGCGGGCGCAGGTCGAGCGGGAAGACCCGGGCGAAGAGCTCGGGGTCCTCTTCCCAACCCGACACGATGAACGGGCTGAGCGACGAGGTGGCCCAGGTGTCCATCACGTCGGGGTCGCCGACGAACCCGCCGGGCTGTCCGCGCTGTTCGGGGCGGTAGCCCTCTGGCGCGTCGGTCGACGGGTCCACGGGCAGGCGGTCGTCGGACGGCACGAGCCGCCGGTCGAAGCGGACCGCGCCGTCGGCGCCGACCTCGTACCACACCGGGAAGGGCACACCGAAGAACCGCTGCCGGCTCACGTTCCAGTCGCTGTGCAGTCCTTCCACCCACGCCCGGTAGCGGTGCGCCATGAAGGGCGGGTGCCAGCGCAGCTCCTCGCCGCGCGCGAGGAGGCGGTCGCGCAGGGCAAGGGTGCGGACGAACCACTGGCGCGACGACACGATCTCGAGCGGCCGCTCGCCCTGCTCGTAGAACTTGACCGGGTGTGTGATGCAACGGGGTTCCCCGACGAGCGCCCCGGCGGCACCGAGCAGCTCGACGATGCGGACCTGCGCCTGGCGGACGGTCCTGCCGACCAGCTCCCCGTAGGCAGAAAGCGCCGCGACGGGATCGTCGGACTCCCAGTCCGGAGCTCCCCAGGCGACCGGCTCGAGCCGGCCGTCGCGGCCCACGACGGTGCGCGTCGGCAGGCCGAGCTCGCGCCACCACACGACATCGGTCGTGTCGCCGAACGTGCAGATCATCGCGATGCCCGAGCCCTTCTCGGGGTCGGCGAGGGCATGCGTTACCACCGGCACCCGGACACCGAAGAGCGGCGTGCGGGCGCTGCGCCCGACGAGTGGGCGGTAGCGGTCGTCGTCTGGGTGCGCGACGAGTGCGACGCACGAGGGCAGCAGCTCGGGACGGGTCGTCTCGATCTCGACTCCGTCGCCTTCCCCGTCCCCCTCCCCTTCCTCCTCGGGGACCAAGGAGAAGCGGATGCGGTGGTACGCACCGGGCCGCTCGCGGTCTTCGAGCTCGGCCTGGGAGACGGCCGTGCGGAAGTCGACATCCCACAGGGTGGGTGCGTCGTGCTGGTAGACGTCACCCCTGGCGAGCATGCGCAAGAACGCGCGTTGGGAGACCCGCCGCGCACACTCGCCGATCGTGGTGTAGGTGCGGCTCCAGTCGATCGACAGGCCGAGCGTGCGCCAGACGTGCTCGAAGGCGCGCTCGTCCTCGGCGGTCAGGCGGTTGCACAGCTCGACGAAATTGGGGCGCGAGACCGCCAGCAGCTCCTCGGGGCGCTGCTGGGGCGGCTCGAAGCCCGGGTCGTAGGGGAGGTCGGGATCGCAACGCACCCCGAAGTAGTTCTGCACGCGTCGCTCGGTCGGCAGGCCGTTGTCGTCCCATCCCATCGGGTAGAGGACGGACTTGCCGCGCATCCGCTGGAAGCGCGCCACGACGTCGGTGTGCGTATAGGACATCGCGTGCCCGGCGTGCAGCGCTCCGGACACCGTGGGCGGGGGAGTGTCGATGGCGAAGACGTCCTCGGCGGCGGCACGGTCGTCGAAGCGGTAGATGCCCGCCGCTTCCCACGCCGCGCCCCACTTGGCTTCGAGGCCGTCGACGCTCGGCCGCTCGGGCACGCGCACGTCCCTCGTGGCGCCGGCGAGCGTCGACGCCGCGTCCGGCATTCCCCCGGGGCCGTCGCCCGAGGGGGGCTGTGGATCGTCGGGCGCGGACATGTCTGCGTTACCGTACCTTCATGCTGCGGCTTCACGACACGGCGACCGGCGCGGTCCGCCCGTTCGAGCTGCGGGACCCGGGCCGCGTCTCGATGTACGTCTGCGGTCCGACGGTGTACGGGCCCCCGCACCTCGGCCATGGCCGGTTCACCCTCGTCTACGACGTCGTGCGCCGGTACCTCGCGTTCTGCGGTTTGGACGTCCGGCACGTCTGCAACGTCACCGACGTCGACGACAAGATCATCGAGCGCGCCGCTGCCGAGGGCCGCGAGCCCGAGGATGTCGCCGCGGACGCCGAGGTCCAGTGGTGGGCGGCGATGGACGCCCTGGGCGCGCTGCGGCCCACCGAGGTCCCCCATGCGACCCGCTACGTCCCCCAGATGGTCGACCTGGTCGCAGATCTCGTGCGGCGGGGCGCGGCGTACGAGACGGGCGACGGCGTCTACTTGAGCGTCGAGGCGGTCGAGGGCTACGGCCTGCTCGCCCACCAGCCCCTGGCGTCGCTCCGGTCGGGGGCCCGCGTGGACGTCGACGACGAGAAGCGGTCCCCGCTCGACTTCGCTCTGTGGAAGAAGGCCAAGCCGGGAGAGCCGAGCTGGGACTCGCCGTGGGGACCCGGACGCCCTGGTTGGCACACCGAGTGTGTCGTGATGTCGCTCGACCTCTTGGGGGAGGGATTCGACCTCCACGGGGGGGGCCAGGACCTCATCTTCCCCCACCACGAGAACGAGCGCGCGCAGGCCGCCGCCGCCGGCCGGGAGTTCGCCCGGTTCTGGCTGCACTACGCCCTCGTGGTGGTGCGCGGGGGCGAGAAGATGTCGAAGTCTCTGCGGAATTTCACGACGTTGTCCGAGCTCGTGACGACGTGCGATCCGCGCGCCTACCGCCTGCTCGTCCTGCGCTCGCACTACCGGTCGCCGATCGAGGTGACGCCGGACACCATCGCCGATGCCGAGAAGGGGCTGGACCGCCTCGACGGACTCGCCCGCCGGCTGGCGCTCGGCGACCCGCTCGACGGGGCGCCCGGCGGCGTCGTGGTGCGGGAGCAGGCGGTCGCCGCCGCGCCGGACGGGGTCGACGAGGACGCGGTCACCCGCTTCTGCGACCGCATGGACGACGACCTCGACGTCCCCGGGGCGATGGCCGGCGTGTTCGATCTGGTGAGCCGCGCGCACGCAGCGGCCGACGCGGGCGCCCACGAGGTCGCCGCGAGGCTCGGGCGGACGGCGGCGCTGCTGTGCGGCGCGCTCGGGCTCCGGCTCCGCGGCGACGCGGGAGACGTCGACGCGACGACGCAGCGTCTCGTGGACGAGCGCGACGCGGCACGCGCCGAGAGGGACTTCGCCCGTGCGGACGCGTTGCGCGACCAGCTCGCCGCGGCCGGATGGACCGTCGAGGATGGCCCCGATGGCACCGTGGTCCGTCGGTGAGGCGGCACACGCCTGCGCATCGAGCTTTTCCGCCGCGCCGTGACGGTGCCGCAGCGGCGGCGCGAAGCGTCGAGGTCATGGCCGCCTCGGCCGCGGTGTACTAGCGTCCTCTCGGCAACGGGTCCTCGCCGGCAGGTCGGCGTCGAGGTCTCCGGGGTGCAGGCGACCAGCTCGCCGGCCCGCGTCGGTAAGAGAAGCAGGATGAAAGGGGATCGCCACCGTGGCATCGGGGACGGTCAAGTGGTTCAACGCGGAGAAGGGCTACGGGTTCATCTCGCAGCCCGACGGGGGTGCCGACGTGTTCGTGCACCACTCCGCAATCCAGATGAACGGCTACCGCGTGCTCGAAGAGGGGCAGTCGGTGGAGTTCGACGTCGAGGAGGGCCCCAAGGGCCTCATGGCGAAGGACGTCCGCCCGAGCGCCTGAGCACCGTGTCGCGCCCCGGGCGCGCCGGGGCAGGGTCAACGTCGTGCATCGCCGCCTTCTCGGCGCGCGCCCTTCTCGCGGACTTGGGCGCATGGTGACGGCGCACCCCCGAGCGGGCGGGTCGAGACGGGGTCCATCGCTGTGTCCGCGGTGGTTACTTTCGGGTAACCTCGGGTAGTTCTCCGCCAGGTCCCGGCGGTGGCGGCGCCGGCGACGAGCCGAAGGGATGACAGCACCATGACCGAGTTCTCACTGGAACTGAACGAGGACCAGCTCCAGATCCAAAAGTGGGTCCACGACTTCGCCGAGAACGTGATGCGCCCCGTCGCCCACGAGTGGGACGAGCGCGAAGAGACGCCCTGGCCCGTCATCGAAGAAGCGGCGAAGGTCGGCCTGTACTCGTTCGACTTCGTCGCCAACGCCTTCTTGGACCCGACGGGCCTGACGATGGTGCTGGTGAACGAGGAGATGAGCTGGGGGGACGCGGGCATCGCGCTGGCGATCTTCGGGTCCACGCTCGCCGTCGCCGGCATCTACGCGAACGGCACCCCGGAGCAGCACGCCGAGTGGATCCCCCAGTGCTTCGGCACGCCCGACGACATCAAGCTCGCCGCGTTCGGCGTCTCGGAGCCCGATGCGGGCTCCGACGTCTCTTCCTTGAAGACCCGCGCCGTCTACGACGGCGCCAAGGACGAGTGGGTGCTGAACGGCACCAAGACGTGGATCACCAACGGGGGACTGGCGAACACGCACGTCATCGTTGCGAGCGTGGAGCCGGAGCTCGGGAGCCGCGGCCACGCGAGCTTCGTGATCCCCGAGGGGAGCCCCGGCATTCGCCAGGGCCAGAAGTTCCAGAAGATGGGGATCCGCGCCTCGCACACCGCCGAAGTCGTCCTCGACGACTGCCGGGTGCCCGGGCGCTGCCTGCTCGGCGGGAAGGACAGGCTGGACGAGCGGTTGGCGAGGGCTCGTGAGGGTAAACCCACCTCGACCCAGGCGGCGATGGCGACCTTCGAAGCGTCGCGTCCCTCGGTCGGCGCGCAGGCCGTCGGGATCGCGCGCGCCGCGTACGAGTACGCACTCGACTACGCCAAGGAGCGCAAGCAGTTCAAGCGGGCGATCATCGAGAACCAGGCGATCGCCTTCAAGCTCGCCGACATGAAGATGCGCACCGACGCCGCGCGGCTGCTCTGCTGGCGTGCGGCGTGGATGGCCGCGACCCGAAAGAGGTTCGAGGCCGGGGAGGGCTCGCAGTCCAAGCTCTACGCCGGTGAGACCGCGGTGTGGGTCACCGAGCAGGCGATCCAGATCCTCGGAGGCTATGGGTACGTCCGGGAGTACCCCGTGGAGCGCTGGTACCGCGACGCCAAGATCTACACCATCTTCGAGGGAACCTCGGAGATCCAGCGCTTGGTCATCGCCCGGGCGATCTCGGGGCTCCACATCGACTAGCTCCCACCTGGCCTTTTCCCGTTTCAGTTGCCCTCGGAGCTTCTCCCACAGGAATGCTTCGCCCTTGCCAACTTCGGTGACAGTTGGCGTTTTTGGCAGAGTTCTTGGCAGAGTCCCGGGGGCCGGGTGCTTGGTCCGCGCGAGCGACGCGATATTCGGCAGTGCGGGATGTCGGCTCGGGGCCCACAACCAGGAGGCGCCAGATGCGGTTCGTGGTTTGAACGACGTGGCCCGAGCCCGAGAAGCACGCCGGCGACGGGGGCAGGTCATCGCCGCCGCCCGGGCGGGCACCAGATGGTGGCGGCCGAGGTGCCCGGCGGTAGTTTCAGGTCATGGTGCCGCTCAAGGACATCCTCGCCTTCTGTGGTGTGGCAGTGATACTCGTCGCCGTCCCCGGTCCGAGCGTGGTGTTCACGATCAGCCGGGCGCTGACTTCCGGACGGCGGACGGCGCTGCTCAACGTGGCTGGCAACACCATCGGCCTGGTGGTTCAGGTGGTGGCGGCGGCCTTCGGGCTCGGGGCGGTCATCGAGCGCTCCGCGGAGGTTTTCACCGGAGTGAAGCTGGCCGGCGCTGCCTACCTGGTCTGGCTCGGCGTACAGGCCATCCGGCATCGCCGTTCCCTTACCGAGACGATCGCCGCCAAAGCCGGGCCGCTGTCTCCTCTACGAGCGGTCCGCGACGGGGTGGCAGTCGGGGCGACGAATCCCAAGACCATCGCCGTGTTCTTGGTCGTGATGCCACAGTTCGTGGCTCGGGATGCAGGGCACGTGGCGTCCCAGTTGCTGGTCCTCGGTCTGGTCTTCCCACTGATCGCCCTGTTGCTCGACAGCTGTTGGGCGCTCGCCGCGGGTACGGCCAGGCAGTGGTTGTCGAGCTCGCCCCGGCGTCTGGCCGCGATCGGCGGCGCCGGAGGGCTGGTCATGATCGGCCTCGGAGTCAGTCTCGCCGCCACCGGCCGAAAGGACTGAGCCGTCCCGCTCGACGATCCCTTACCGGGTGCGTTGCCCGTGCTGTGGGCGTGTCTGCCTTCGGAACTGCCGGCGACAACCGCCCCGGGCAGGGGTCCCTACGGGATGTTCACCGGGCGCGACGACGGTTCTGACCTCATGGAGGCGGTTCATGCCATGGGGAGCCGGTCGGGAGCAGGGTGCCAACCTGTGTCGAGGTCGGCTCGGACGGCAACGAGTCGGCTGACAGCATCGGCGAGGTCGTCCTCGGGGAGGGTGTAGGGCAGGCGCAGGTACCGTTCGAGCGTCCCGTCCGGACCGAAGCGGGGCCCTGCGACGAGGCGCAGCCGGTGGGTTTCG
>JAJYPY010000095.1 GCA_021794995.1 Actinomycetes bacterium
CGATCTCAGGGATTGGTCCAGCGTGAGCTCGCCGAATACGGCGCGTAGCGCCGTGCGCGACAGCTGGTCGACCGCCAGTTGGTAGTCGGCGATCTCGAACAGCGCCGCTTTGACGTCGATCACCTGGCAGAAGATCGTCGCGCTCACCCACAGCGAGACATTGTCCGCCGTGATGACCGATTGCTGATCCCCGGTCATCGGAAACTCCCGCATGTCCACCTTCGACATCCGGTCGATGAACGGGACGAGGAGATGGAGACCGGGTTGGCGGATCCCTCGGAACTCTCCCAGACGTTTCACCACACCGACGCTTCCCTGCTGCACGATCCGCATCGAACGGACGATGAACGTCACCACCACACCTGCCGCGGCGGCAATGCCCAGCACCACTCCAATGAGGAGCCCCACATCTGCGATGACCATTGGGCTCACCTCTCTCTTTGTCTTCTTGTCTTCACGTGCGAAGGTCCGACGCTGCGGTGATGACGCCCGTTGGGGTCATTCGTCGATGGCATACACCACGAGGAGGCCGCGCTCGATGTCAGCGACGACCACGCTGACTCCGCGTTCGATCCGCTCGGAAGGGTCGAGGGGGATCGCCAGCCATTCCTCCCCGCGTGCGCGGATGCGTCCGGGATGGTGCGTGCCGTCGATGGCTTTGGTGACCACCGCGGTCTCGCCCACCATCCCCTGCACGCCGCTCAGCATCTCCGGCCCTCCTCGAGCGGCCCCGGCAGACTGCGCCCCGCCTCGTCCCTCGGGTGCGCCGGCGGGAACCGCTCCCCCCGACTATAAGGCGATCGACGGCAAGAAGATCCGCCGTCACGGGCGCGCGTAGCGGGGCTCCCTCCTCTCCAAGAAGGCGGAGATGGCCTCCTTGGTGTCGGCACCTGCGATGTTCGCCGCTTGGCACTGTGCCTCCAGCTCGACCGCCTCGGCGAGGGAGACCGACCACGCCGAGTGCAGGAGCGATTTGGTCATCGACAGCGCGAGCGCCGGCCCTGCGGCGAGCCTGCGCGCCCATGTGCCCACCACGTCGTCGAGCTCGCCGACGGGCACCACGCGGTTCACGAGGCCGAGCCGCCGGGCTTCCTCGGCGCCGACGACCTCGCCGAAGAACGCGAGCTCCTTCGCGCGGGCCATGCCGACGAGTCGGGGAAGGAGCCAGGACGTCCCGTTGTCGGGCGACAGCGCGCGCCGCGTGAAGATCATCGAAAAGCGTGCCCGGTCGCTCGCGACGATCAGGTCGCAGCCGAGCGCCAGGCCGAGTCCCGCACCGACGGCGTCTCCGTCGACCCGGGCGATCGTGGGCTTGTGCACTCGGTGCAAGGCGAGCGCGACGTCCCCGACCCGTCGCACGAACTCGAGCGCCGCGGCGGGGTCGCCGAGTGCCGGTCCCTCGCTGTCGGCGAGATCCGCCCCGGAGCAAAAGGCCCCTCCCGCCCCCGTGAGCACGAGCACCCGGTCCTCTCGGCGTCGCCCGATCTCCTCCAGCTGCGTGCGCAGCTCATCAACCATCGCCCGGGTGAGCGCGTTCTTGCGCTCAGGGCGCTGCAGGGTCACGGTCGCGATGCCGTCCGCGCGGCACACGGTCACTGGTTGCATGCGTCCTCCTCGCCTCCTCACGTCCGCGGGCCGTGCCACGCCACCTCGCGGGCGCGCCCGGACCGTAGCCGACGGGCGCCGGAGCGGCCCGACGTGCAGGACATCCGCTCGGGGCTCACCACGCTGAGGCGACCACCTGCACCTGCTCTCCGACCACTGCCGCGACGTCGAAGCGGACGGTGGCGCAGTGCACGTCGTGCTCGCGCAGCCACCGGGCCGCCAACCGGCGCAGACGCGCCCGCTTGGCGGCCGTGACCGCTTCGGCCGGGGAGCCGAACGCGTTCGACCGACGAGTCTTGACTTCGCAGACGACCACCATGGCGCCCATCCGGCAGATGAGGTCGATCTCGCCCTCCGCGCATCGCCAGTTCCGGTCGAGGAGCTGGTAGCCGGACGCGGCGTACCACCGCGCGGCGAGATCCTCTCCTCTGGCCCCGAGTCGGCGCCGGTCGCCGGTCACTGATCCACCACGACAGGAACGGTCGGGCGCGCTCCCCTCAGAGCTCTTTTTCGGGAAGCCGCTCGATGTTCACGTCACGCCAGGTGACCACCCGCACGGAGGGAACGAAACGCGCGGGACGGTACATGTCCCACACCCACGCGTCGGTGAGCTCGATCTCCACGCACACCGGGGTGGTGTCGGAGCGGACGTGCATCGAGACGTCGTTCGCCAGGTAGAAGCGGCGCTCGGTCTCCACGACGTACGCGAACATCGGGAGAACCGCTCGGTACTCCTGGACCAAGGCGAGCTCGATCTCGGCCTCGTATCGCTCGAGCTCTTCCTCGCTCACCCTGCGTGCCTCATCGTCCCCAAAGAGACGGCGTTGGACTGGACACCCACCTCACGGGCGAACGGTCCGCTTCTCCTTGATCTTCGCGGCCTTCCCCGACCGCTGGCGGAGGTAGTAGAGCTTCGCCCGCCGTACATCTCCGTGGGTCGCGACCTCGATGCGCGCAATGGTGGGCGAGTGCACGGGAAAGGTCCGCTCGACGCCGACACCAAAGCTGACCTTGCGCACCGTGAAGGTCTCACGCACGCCCGCGCCCTGTCGACGAATGACCACTCCTTGGAAGACCTGGACGCGCTCACGATTGCCCTCCACCACCCGCACGTGCACCTTCACCGTGTCGCCGGGGCGGAATTCGGGGACGTCGTCTCGCAGGCTGTCGCGGTCGATGATCTCAGTGGGGTGCATGGGAGGCGTCCTTCGGATCCGGTGGGGGCTTGCCGGGAGAGACATCGTAGCCGTGATCGCCGAGCAGCTGCACCTCGCCTGCCTGCGCCAACAGGGCCACCTCGTCCGGGCTGAGCCCCCCCCTTGCGGCAATCAGGTCGGGGCGGCGCTCGAGGGTCCTGCGCAGGGACTGCACCCGTCGCCAGCGGGCGACACTCTCGTGGTCCCCCGAGCGCAGCACATCGGGCACGACCCAGCCCCTGAACTCTGCAGGACGCGTGTACTGGGGATACTCGAGGAGCTCGGTGCGAAAGCTCTCCTCCTCGGTCGACGACTCGTTCCCGAGGACGCCCGGACGCAGGCGGGCCACCGCCTCGACGACGACGAGCGCCGCCAGCTCCCCACCGGCGAGCACCACGTCGCCGATCGAAAGCGTCGCGTCCGCGAGATGCTCGGCCACCCGTTCGTCGACGCCCTCGTAGCGGCCGCACAAGAGCGAGAAGCCGTCACTGGCCGCGAGCTCGTGGGCACACTCCTGATCGAAGCGTCGGCCGCCCGGCGACAGCAAGAAGAGCGGCCGCGGCAGTCCCTCGGACGCTTCGACCTCCTCGACCGCCCTGAACAGGGGCTCGGGCATGAGCACCATGCCGGCACCCCCGCCGAACGGTGCGTCGTCGACGGAGCGGTGCGGGTCGCGTGCACCGGCGCGCAAGTCCCGCACCCGCAGGTCCAACAGGCCGGCCCGACGCGCCCTGCCAAGGATGCTCGCCCGGCAGTAGTCGTCGACGAGATCGGGAAAGATGGTGAAGACGTCGACGCGCATCGCCGCGCGGTCAGTCGAAGAGGCCGTCAGGGACGTCGACGGTGACCCGGACGCCAGGGTCGAGTGCGGTCACGAACCGGAGCGGCACCAGACCGCCGCTCTCCAGGACGAGCAGGTCGCTCGCAGGGTTCGCCTCGACGGCCACCACCGCGCCCAGCGCACGTCCGTCGCTCGTGACGGCGTCCGCGCCGACGAGCTCGTGCACCCACATGGCGCCCTCCACCTCCATCGGTGGGGCGTGCAGCACGACGCCGCGCAGGCCATCGGCGTGCTCGCGATCGGCGACCCCTTCGAACCGCACCAGATGCCGGCCTTGGTGCGGTCGCGCGCGCTCGACTCGCAACCCACCGGCGTCGGTGTCGAGGACGACACCGACCGCCAGGCGTTCGGTCCTGTCGGTCCACAGCTCGACCACGACCTCGCCTGTGAGCCCGTGTGGTTTCACCACGCGCCCCACCGCGAGACTCGGCGCTCCAGGCGCCGGGTCAGCGTCAGTCGTCGACGATGTCAACGACGGTCTGCACGCCGTCGCGGGCGCCCGCCACTCCGACCAGCGTGCGAATCGCCTGGGCCGTGCGCCCTCTTCGTCCGATGATGCGGCCCATGTCCCCGGGTGCCACGTGGAGACGGAGCACCGTCGACCCGCGGCGCTCCTCCCGGCGGATCACCACCGCGTCCGGGTCGTCTGCCATCGAGCGCGCCAAATAGTCGAGCACCTCGAGCGGCATCTCCCCGCCATCGGAGGCCGGCGGTGGCCCGGCCCGCTCGGGGTCGGGGTGCCGCGACGCCGGGATCGTGTTCACGTCGCCGGCCTCGTAGTCAGTGCCGGCGAGGGTGTTCACATCCCCCGATTCGTACTCCTCGTCCTCGAGGTCGTCGTCCCCGTCGTCCTCGCCGTCGTCCTCGTCCTCGTCCTCGAGGTCGTCCTCGTCCTCGTCGTCCAGGTCGCCGTCGTCGTCGTCCTCGAGGTCGCCGTCATCGAGCTCGTCGTCGGCATCGAACTCGTCGTCGTCTGCGCCCGGGCTGCCTCCCGCGCGGTCGTCGCCTTCTTCGGGTGCGGTCATCGGGCGGAGTCCGCCGCGCCGTCGGTCACCTCGGAGACCGCGGCCCCAGATGGCTCGCCGTCTCCATCCTCGGGAGCCGCCTCGGCCGGCGTCGTCGATGCCGGCGTCGCGTCGACGCCACCGGGCGCGCTCGACCCGTGGAACCGGCCCAGCGTCCCGGACGTCCGGAGCAGCCGCTCGACGCGCTCGGTGGGCTTGGCCCCCTGCCGGAGCCAGCGCAGCGCCTTTTCGTCGTCGATGGTGAGCACGGTCTCGTCGTCGGTGCTGGAGCGCCCACGTGGCGCATAGGTACCGACCACTTCGAGGAAGCGGCCGTCGCGCGGTGACCTGCTGTCGGCCGCCACGACCCGGTAGGTCGGTTGCTTCTTCTTTCCCATCCGCACCAGGCGGAGCTTCACTGCCACGAATCTGCTTCCTCTCCGTCGTCGGACCACCTGGGCCCGGCTGCGCCGTCCGGCGCACGTTCCGTCGCTCATTCTCGCAGGTCTGAGGGGACCCGCGTCCACACGGGGCGCGTCAGCGGCCCTTGGGCGGGGTGACGCGGCCGCCCTTCTTCTTCTTGCCCTTGGCGCCTCGCGCCCCACGGGCCGCGCCGCTGGCGGAGGTGGGCGTCCGGCCACCTGCGGCGACCGTGTCGAGTGAGGGCAGCCCGCCGCCACCTCGCCCGAGGAGTCCTGCGAGCCCTCCACCCGTCCCGCCGTCTGCGTCGTCGCCGAGCGCCCGCAGCGCCGCGAGCTGTGATCGGCCCCCGAGCAGGCCGCCGAGCCCGCCCATGCCTCTGCCTGCACCGGGGAGGCCCCCCACCCCGGGCATCCCGGGGATCCCGGCACCCGACGCCATGCCCCTCACCATCTTCTGCATCTCGCGATGCTGCTTCAAGAGCTGGTTCACGTCCTGGGTCGCCGTCCCGCTCCCCCGTGCGATACGGACGCGCCGGGCTCCGTCGATGATCGAGGGGTCGTCCCTCTCGGCGGGGGTCATCGACCGCATGATCGCCTCGACGCGCGCGATCTCCCTGTCGTCGATCTGATCGGCCGCCTGGCGCAGCTCCTTCGACATCCCGGGAAGGAGCTTCATGACGCCGCCCAACGAGCCCAGCTTCTTCACCTGCTGGAGCTGCTCCAAGAAGTCGTCGAGCGTGAACCGGCCCTCCATCAGCCTGCCGGCCGACTTCGCCACGCTCTCCTTGTCCATCGTCCGCTCGGCCTGCTCGATCAGGCTGAGCACGTCGCCCATCCCGAGGATGCGATCGGCCATGCGATCAGGGTGGAAGAGGTCGAAGTCCCCGAGCTTCTCGCCGGTCGACGCGAAGACGATCGGCCGCCCGACCACGCCCTTGACGGAGAGCGCGGCCCCCCCGCGCGCATCGCCGTCGAGCTTGGTGAGGATGACCCCGTCCAACGCGAGCGTCTCGTGGAACGCTCGGGCCGTCGCGACGGCATCTTGCCCGGTCATCGCGTCGACGACGAGCAGGGTGTACTGCGGGCGCGTCTCGGCGGAGACACGACGCACCTCGTCCATCAGCTCCTCGTCGATGGCAAGACGACCGGCGGTGTCGATGATGCAGATGTCACGCCCGAGACGTCGGGCCTCTTCGACACCGGCGTGTGCCGCGGCGACCGGATCGGTGGGCTGGCTGAACACGGTCACGCCCGCCTGACGTCCGAGCACGCGCAGCTGCTCGACGGCGGCCGGACGCTGAAGGTCGGCACCCACGAGCAGGGGATTGCGCCCCTGCTGTTTCCACCAGCGCGCGAGCTTGGCCGCGGTGGTCGTCTTCCCCGAGCCCTGGAGTCCAGCGAGCAGCACCACCGTCGGCGGTCGGGGCGCGTACGTGAGCCGCAACGTCTCGCCACCGAGGACGGCCACGAGCTCTTCGTGCACCGCCTTTACGACTTGCTGGCCCGGCGTCAGGCTCTTCGAGAGGACCTCGCCCGCGCAGCGTTCGCGTATCCCTGCGACGAACGCCCGCGCCACGCCGACTTCGACGTCCGCTTCGAGCAACGCGATGCGGATCTCGCGGAGCGCCTCGTCGAGATCCGCGTCGGTGAGCCGACCACGGCTACGGAGGCGACCGGCGATCCGCTCGAGGCGGTCGGACAGGGCGTCGAACATGAGGCGTCCAGGCTACCGGACACCCTCAGCCGAGCAGCGCAGCGACGAAGTCTGCGGGATCGAACGGCACCAGGTCGTCGGGGCCCTCGCCCAGCCCGACCAACTTGACCGGCAGGCCCAGCTCGCGCTGGATGGCGACGACGATGCCTCCTTTTGCGGTGCCGTCGAGCTTCGTGAGCACGACCCCGGTCACCGCGACCGCCTCGGTGAACTGGCGCGCCTGCACGAGGCCGTTCTGCCCGGTCGTCGCATCGAGGACGAGCAGCACCTCGGTCACTCGTCCGGGGGGTCGCTCTGCCACACGCCGGATCTTCTTCAGCTCCTCGACGAGGTTGACCTTGGTGTGGAGACGCCCCGCAGTGTCGGCGAGCACCAACGTGTTGCCACGCGCCGCCGCCCGCTGCACGGCGTCGAAGACCACGGCGCTCGGATCGCCACCCTCGGCGCCGCGCACGATCTCCGCCCCCGCGCGGTCGGCCCACATCGCCAGCTGCTCGCCCGCAGCCGCCCGGAAGGTGTCGCCTGCGGCGAGGAGCACCGGACGCCCCGATGCGGCCTGCTGACGGGCGACCTTGCCCACCGTCGTCGTCTTGCCCACTCCGTTCACGCCCACGAACAGCCACACGTTGACCACGCCCGGCTCGTCGTCCACGCGCAAGCCCCGCCCGAGGGGCTCGCCCACCTCCGGATCCCGACCCGGCGCGGCACCGCTTCGACGGTCCGGCAGCACGTCGGCCGCACCATCCGGGCGATGCTCGACGGCCAAGAGGTCGACGAGGTCCCCACGCAACGCGTCGACGAGCTGGTCGCCGCTCGTGATCTCCTTGTCGCGCACGCGCCGGCGGAGGTCACCCAGCAGGGCTCCCGTGGTCGACACCCCCACGTCTGCCCTGATGAGCGTGTCTTCGAGCTCGTCCCAGACGCCGGCGTCGACGCCTCTCCCCCGCAGCGAGCGCAGCCCGGCGAACACGGTGCGCGACCGACCGAGGCGCTCCCGGAACGACGGAGCGACCAGGACCGCGTCTGTTGCCGGCCCGGCCGGCGCCTCGGGCACCGTCGGGGCGGGGGCGGGGGCGGGGGGAGCCTCGGGACGGGTCGGAGCAGGACGCGTCGGAGCAGGACGCGTCGGAGCAGGACGGGTCGTCGGTGGGCGCGTGCCGGGGCGGCTCGGCGGGGGCCGCCGCTCCTTCTCGGACGCCGGGACAGCGCCGTGCGCCCGGCGCCTGCTCGTGGCATAGCCGACCGTGCCCATGACGATCGCAACGACGGCCACGGCGGCGAGCGCGATCCACAATGCGACCATGGAGGAGCGAGCCTATCGGCCGCCTGTCGCGCCGAGACCGCTGGTCAGCCGACCGGTTGGACCTCGGCGCGTGCCTTCTGGCTCACGACCTGGGAAGAGCCGCCCGGCGCCATCGTGACGCCGTAGAGCGCGTCCGCCGCTTCCATGGTGCGCTTCTGATGGCTCACCACGATCAGCTGGGCTTCCACGCGGAACTCGCGCACGAGGCCCAAGAACCGGTGAAGGTTCACGTCGTCCAGCGCCGCTTCGACCTCGTCCATGAGGTAGAAGGGTGACGGGCGGCTTCGGAAGACGGCGAAGAGGAACGCCAGGGCGGCCATCGAGCGCTCGCCGCCCGACAGGAGCGAGACCCGGCGGACGTTGCGTCCGGCGGGTCGGACCTCGATCTCGACGCCCGTGTGCAGCAGGTCCTCGGGCTCGGTCAACATGAGCCGTCCCGTGCCACCGGGAAAGAGGCTGCCGACGAACGTCGAGAAGTGCTCGTTCACGTCTGCGACCGCCGCTGCGAACTCCTCGGCGATCTCGCGGTCGAGCGACCTCACGATCTCTTGGAGCTGTCGCCTCGCGGCGCGGATGTCTTCCATCTGCGTATCGAGCTCGCGATAGCGCTCCTCGAGGGCCGACAGCTCGTCGAGCGCCAGCGGGTTCACGGGGCCGAGCGACGCGAGACGCGCGGCGAGCGCCGCCGCGTGCGGACCGGCGGCGACGCCGTCGGGCAGCTCGGGCATCGGCGCCGCCTGTGCCTCGGCGGGGGTGACTCCGAGCTCGGTCTCGATGGACGTGACGAGGGCCTCTGCGCGAAGCGACGCTTCCGCCGCCTCGCGATCGAGGACCCGGGCGCGTTCGCGCACACGGTCCTGTCGCTCCTCGAGCGCGGCGCGCTCTGCACGGATCGACTCCATGAGCTGCGCACCGGCACGCACGCGTTCCGACTGGTCGGCGTATGCCGCACGCAACGAGGCCAGCATCGTCTCGAGACGACGGCGCTCGTGGTCGACGACGCCCGAAAGACGTTCGAGCGCGACCCCGTCTGCCTCGAGGCGCCGCCGGCGCTGGGCGGCCTGCTCACGCTCGGCACCATGCCCGGCAAGGCGGCGCTCGACCTCTGCCTGGCGTGCCGCCAGGACCCGCCGACGCTCTGCGATCGCTGCCTGGCGCACGTCGAGGGACTGGCGCGCTGCGGCAAGCTCGCGCCGCATCTCGCTCAGGGCCTCCGCTGCCGCCTCGGCACGCGCCACTCTCTCCGCCTCCATGTCGACCCCGGCCTGCGCCGCCGGGATCGACTCCTCGAACCTGGCGAGCTCGTCGCGTGCAGACCCGAGACGGTGCGCGAGCTCCTCGCGCGACCTGCGGCCCTCCGCGAGCTCACTCTCGGTGCGGTGCAGCTCGGCTTCGGCGCGCTCGAGCTCGGCAGCGGCCCCGGCACGCACCGCCGCGTGCCGGTCGTGCGTCCGAGCCGCGTCCCTCGCCGCGCGCGCAGCTGCGTCCAGCGCGGCGCGCGCGTCCGTCAAGGCGGCGCTCGCCGACTCTGCACGCGTCGCGGCCTCGGCCGCGCGCCGCTCGGCATCCTCGACCGCCGCTGCGGTGACGATGCCCGAAGACGACCGCACGCGCCATCCAGAGCGCGCGAACCGGTCACCTTCCCCGGTGACGACCACGAGATCGGGACGTTCGAGCGCCAGGTCGAATGCGGCTTCCCAGCCTTCGACGCGCACCGCGGCGCCGACGAGACCGTCCAGCACCCCCTCGACATCCGCACCCATCGGGCGCCGGAGGCGGACGTGGGGTCGCAGCGGCTGCGCTCCCGGCGGCAGCTCCCCGAGCCCTCGGGCGGCCGCCGGCGCACCCGCCGCGAGCAGCGCACCGGTCGCCCCTCGCCGGTGGAGACGTTCGAGCGCCTCACGCGCCGCGTCACGACCCGCCACGACCACGGCGGCGACCGACGCACCTGCGGCCGCCTCGAACGCCTCCTCCCACCCCGCGTCGATCTCGACGAGATCCACGAGCGAGCCGACCAC
>JAJYPY010000096.1 GCA_021794995.1 Actinomycetes bacterium
CGACGGCGACGGCCGCGCCATGAGCGGCCGCGGCCGCACGAGATCGCGCTGGCGCGAGCCGGCGCTGTTCGCGCTCGTCGTCGGCGCGACCAGCGGCATCAACGCCAGCTCCGTCCTCTACGTCGTCCTCGCACCGTGCCTGTGGCTCGTCTGGGCCGTCGCGGTCGAGCGCGAGGCGACGTGGCGACAGGCCGCGAGCGTGCTCGCAAAGCTCGGCGCGCTGAGCGTGCTCGTCTCGGCGTGGTGGATCGTGGGCCTCGTCATCGAAGCCGGCTTCGGCGTCGACATCCTGCGCTACACGGAGTCGGTCAAGGCCACGAGCTCCACGTCCACGCCCGCGGAGGTTCTGCGCGGCCTCGGCTACTGGTACTTCTACGGCAGCGGCCGCCTCGGACCGTGGACGCAGTCGGTCGTCCTCTACACGAAGTGGCTGTGGCTCGTCGCGCTCTCCTTCTTCGTCCCCGCCGTCGCCTTCCTCGCCGGAGTGCTCGTCCGGTGGCGACACCGCGGCTACTTCGTCGTGTTGGTGGTGGTGGGCGTCGTCCTCTCCGTCGGGGCCTACCCCTACACACACCCGAGCCCGTTCGGCGGGGTGCTCAAGGCCTTCATGTCCGACACGACGGCGGGCCTCGCCATGCGCTCGACGGACCGGGCGACGCCCCTCGCGCTGCTCGGCCTCGCGATGCTCTTGGGCGCGGGCGTCTCCGCCGCGTGGCGGCGCGCGTCCTGGGCGGGCTGGACCGCCGGGGTGGTGGCGTGCGGGCTCGTGCTCGCCAACAACCCTGCGCTCTTCAACGGCGACGCGGCGATCGTCTCGGGGCTCACCCAACCCCCGTCGCTGCCGCACTACGAGCTCGCGGCGCTCCACCACCTGAACGCGACGCACCGCGGCACCCGGGTCCTCGCGATCCCGGGCAACCCCTTCGCGGCCTACACGTGGGGCGACACGAACGACACGCCGCAGCCCGCCATCCTCACCCGTCCCTTCGTCACCCGCGAGCAGCAGGTGATGGGCTCCATGGCGACCGCCGACGCCCTCTACGCGCTCGACGCGCCGATCCAGACATCCATCGAGAGCTGGGCGGCTCTCGCGCCGATGGCGCGCCTGCTCTCTTCCGGCAACGTCATGGTCGAGTACGACCAGCGCTCCGCCCTCTACGGCGTCCCCCAGGCCGTGACACTCGCCCGGTCGCTCGCGCACACGCCGCGCGGCCTGTTCGGTCCACGCACGTTCGGCGCGCCGGGCCAACGCGTCCAGAAGCCCACAGTCGACGCCCAGCTCCTCGCGCTCCCCGCGCGCCCCGCGCGCCCCGCGCCGCCTTCGCCGGTCGCGCTCTACTCGGTCGGCGCGCCGCGGCCCATCGCGCGCGCCGAGTCCAACCGCGGCGCCGTCATCGTGGCGGGCGACGCGACCGGGCTCGACACCCTCGCGGCGCAGGGCCTCCTCGACACCAAGAGCGCGCTGTACTACTCGGGGACCCTCGACGCGCACCCCGCCCGGCTCCGCTCGCTCGCCGCCCGCGGCGCGACCCTCGTCGTCACCGACTCGAACCGCAAGCAGGGGTTCCGATGGAACGGGCTCAGCGCCAATGCGGGGGCCACCGAGACCGCGAGGTCCACTGGCGCGACACGCACACCGTCCGACGCTCCCATCGATCTGTTCCCGGGGAATCCCAAGGGGAGCCGCACGGTCGCGACGTACATCGGCGCGGCGGACGTGACGTCCTCTTCCTACGGGAACCCCGTGAGTTACGACCCCGAGGACCGCGCGTACAGCGCGATCGACGACAACCTGCGCACCGCGTGGGAGACCGGCACGTTCGTCTCGAACGTCGACGGGCAGTGGTGGCAGGTCGCCTTCGGCCACCGGGTGACGACGGACCGCGTCGCGCTGGTCCAGCCGCTCTTCGGGACACGCAGGCGCACCATCACCAAGGTGACCCTCACCTTCACAGGGCGACACGCGGTGACCGCCCGGCTCGGCGCCGCGTCGCGCCGCCGACGTGGCCAGGTGCTCAGGTTCTCGCAGAGGACCTTTCGGACCCTTCGCGTCACCATCGACGCGACGAACAACGCCAAGGGCACCCCGGTGGGGTTCGCCGAGGTGCGGGTCCCCGGTCAGCACGTCGTCGAGGTCGATCAGCTCCCGACCGACCTCCTCACCGAGCTCGGCACGTCGTCACTGCGCAACCGCCTCGTCGTCTCCATGACACGAAGGCGCGTCTCGCCGTACTCCACCGCCCGCACCGATCCGCAGATGACCCTCGACCGCGCGTTCACACTGCCGACGGCGCGCACCTTCTCGTTGACGGGCACGGCCACCCTCTCGCCGTTCCTTCGCGACGACCAGGTCGACGCGCTCGTGGGGATGCCCGGCGCCACAGGAGCGGGCGTCGTCGCCACCTCGTCGAGCCGGCTCACAGGCGCGCTCGCCGACACCGCTGCGGCCGCGGCAGACGGCAACCCGCAGACCGCGTGGCAGTCGGGGTTCGGTGCCCGCGACGTCGTCGGCGCGTGGCTCAAGTACGCGCTCCCCGCGCCGCTCACGGTGGGCCACATGACACTGACGGTCGTCGCCGATCGGCGGCACTCCGTGCCCGCCGCGCTGCGGATCAGCGCCTCGACACCCGCGACCGGTCACACCGCCTCGCGTGACGTCGCCCTGCCGCGCATCCTGCGCAGCACCGTGCCCGGCACGACGGCGACCGTGCACCTGGCCTTTGCGCCCGTGACCGGCCGGCGCATCCGCATCACCTTCACCAAGGTCCACGAGAAGCGCGGGACACTCGCCGGCGGCACCCGCACCGAGATCCTCCCCCTCGCGGTCGCTGGCGTGGGCATCCCCGGGCTCCGCGTCCCGCCGCCGCCCGCCCTGCTTCCCGGCACGTGCCAAAAGAACCTGCTCCGCATCGACGGGCATCCTGTCGCCGTCCGCGTGGTCGGGCCCACCGCGACGGCGCTCGCCGACGGTCAGGTCTCCCTCGTGCCGTGCGGCGCGGACGCGCACGGCATCCGTCTGGGTGCCGGGCACCACGTCGTGGAGAGCACGCTCGCCACCGCGCCGTCCGGCACCACACCCTCGTGCGCAACGGGCGGCGGATGCGTCGGGCCCGGCGGCTCGGCCGGGTGGAACGTGGACGAGCTCACGCTCAGCTCGGCGCCTGGCGGCGGGCCCGGACGGACGCTCCGCGGCACACCGCTGCGCACACCGGCGGGCACACGCACGCTCCCCGCACCGGTGCCCGGCCCGTCGCCGTCGGTCCGCGCGCACGCCGGATCCGCCACCACCTGGACGCTCCACGTCGCACACGCACGCGGCCCCTTCGAGCTCGTGCTCGGCGAGAGCATCAACACGGGTTGGCGCGCCCTCGCCCACCCGCTCCCCGGTGCCCCCCCCGGCGCGCACGACGTCACACTCGGCGCGCCCGCGCTCGTCGACGCCGTCGCGAACGGCTGGCCCGTGACTGCCGCGGACCTGCACGCGCTCGGCGCGCGCGCCGGCCGGCCCGCCGGCTTCACCGTGACCCTCACCTGGACCCCCCAGCGTTGGGCATGGGCGGGCATCGTGATCTCGTCGGTCGCGTGTGCGGGGTGCCTGCTCCTCGTCCTGCTCCCCGTACGGCGCCGGAGGAGGACCGCCGATCCCGCCGACGTGCCGACGCTCGCCCTGCCCTTCGGCGACCACCGGGCACGCCCCCCGTGGTGGGCGATCGCGCTGGGCGCGATCGCAACCGGCGCACTCGCCGCGGCGATCAGCCAGCCGTTCGCAGGGGTCGGCGTGGCGATCGCCGTCGGATCAGGTCTCGCGGTCCGCCATCTGCGGATCCTCGGCGCCGCGGCCGCGGTCGGCCTCGTCCTCGCCGCAGGAGCCGTCGTGGTGGTCGGCCAGGTGCTCCATCCCGCACCCGGCGGCGGCAACTGGCCCGCTGCGTACCACGGTGCCGCCAGCATCGCCGCGATCGCGGTCGCCTTCTTCGGCGCCGATGCGGTCGTCGACTACGGCAGGAGGCTCGGGCGCAGGCCGAGCGGGTAGCGCTGGTCGCCGGCCTCCCAGCAGGCCTCTTCGACGAGCGCATCGAGCGTCGCCCGCGCCGCGGCCTCCCAGCTGAAGCGGCTGGCGTGCAGCAGGGCCCCGGCGGCCAGGCGTGCGCGGAGCGCGTCGTCGCAGAGCACCCGGGTGAGCGCCGCGGCCATGGCCTCTTCGCCGTTCGCGAGCAGGCCCGACGTGCCGTCCACCACGGCATCGCGGTGGCCTGCGATGTCCGAGGCGACCGCGGGGGTCCCGCACGCCCCCGCCTCGCTCAGCGTCATGCCCCACCCTTCACGAAGCGAGGCCGACGCCACGACCCACGCGCGCCGGTACCAGTCGACGAGCTCGCCGTCCGTGACGCGCCCGGTGAAGGACACCCAGCCTGTTGCGCCCAGCTCGGCGCATCGCGCGGTCAGGCGCTGGCGCTGGTAGCCGTCCCCCAAGATGACGGCGCGCAGCTCGGGCACCGCTCGCTTCGCCCGTGCGAGCGCTCCGAGCAAGAGGTCGAAGCGCTTGACCGGCACGAGACGCCCGACGGCGACGACGAGCGGCCCGGGCGAGCGCATGGCGGCGCTTCCCGGCGCAAAGCGCGGATCGACCCCGGGAGGCACGACGGTGACCTTGTCCGGGTGCAAGCCCAGCAGGTCGACGATCTCCTGGCGTGAGGACTCCGACAGGGTGATCACCCGCGCCGCGCGGTAGAGGAGGGGTGCCACACGGCGTTCGGTCTCCTCTCCCATCCGCGCCATCCAGCGAGGGAGCACCATCCGCCACATCTCCGTGTGGACGTGGTGGAGGAAGACGACGCGCGGTCCGTGCCACCACACCGGCGACCAGAACGGCATCCCGTTCCAGATCTCCACGAGTCCCTCTCCAGGTCTCGCCCGCGTGCGCACCGTCTCGAGCCCCGTCCTGGCGAAGACGGCGTAGCGCCCCCCGCGCCGCACGGCGCGATAGCCGTCGCGCTCGACGACCCTGGGCGCCCCTCTGACCGCGGAGGTCCGCAGCTCCACGCCGATGCCCGCCGATGCCCACAGGCGGGCGATGTGATGCGCGTGGAGCTCCGAGCCGCCCGCCTCGGGATCGTCGAGGTCCCGCCAGGCCACGACGCGGATCCGCTCGAGGCCGCCCTCGGCCGCGATCGCACGCAGCGCGCCGACCGGTGTCGCCGGCGGGGGCGGGGGCGCCGGGTCCGGCGCGCCAGGCGCCGCCACCACGGGATCGGCCGCTCCCGCCGGCACGAGGGCGGTGGTGTGGCGCTCCCCCCCGGGACCGTTCATGCAGCCCCGGTCATCCCGCATGGCACGCACGGGCTCCGCCGTCGGACCGGACCCTCGAGCCTGCGCGTCACCATCACGGAGCGTACTCCGCACGACCCGCGGCGCGACAAGCGATCGACGCCGCGGCGCCCCTTGACAAAGCGAACACCTGTTCGCTATGATGGTGGCAACGACGCCAGGGGCTGGGTCATGCAGCCTCCTCCCGAGCGCCGCGACGGCGTTCACCCACGTGCCGCGACAGGCACGTGGCCGGTCCCGAGGAGGTGAGATGCCGAGCAGTGTCCGGGAGGCGGCGGCGTTCCTCCGTGACGCGCTCGGCGGATTCGAGCCGGGTCTCCTCACCGGCGCCGACTGTGCACGCGTCGCCCAGGATCTCGCGGCGACGGAGAAGGCGTGCGCGGCGGCACGTCTGCTTGCCGCGGCACGTGCCGTCGAGTGCGGCGCACACCGAGACGGCGGGTTCCGCGACGGGGCGGCATGGCTCGCCCGTCAGGCAGGCATCACGCCACGTGAGGCCCGCAACGCGCTCGACACGGTGTCCAGCCTGAAGGACTGCCCCGACACCAAGGCCGCGCTGCTCGCCGGCGAGGTGTCGGTGGCGCAGGCCGCCGAGATCACCAGGGCGACGGCAGAGATGCCCGGGACCGAGGCCGAGCTGCTCGACGTCGCCCGGTCCAGCGACCTGTCCGCGCTCCGGGACCACGCCCGCGAGCAGCGCCAGTCCCGCACCGACGTCGAGGAGCTGCACCGCCTCCAGCAGCGCGCCCGTCACGTCCGTCACTGGCGCGACCGGCTCGGCATGGTCTGCTTCAGCGGTGCCCTCCCCCCGGAGGTCGGCGTCCCGTTCGTCAACCGCCTGGACCTCGCCGCACAGCGTCTCCAGCGATCCGCTCGTGAGGCGCGCGTCGCGCCCGAGCGCTTCGAGGCGTACCTCGCCGACGCCCTCTCGGCGTGCGCCGGCGGCGAGTCGGCGCCACGAGCCGACCGGGCGGACCTGGTCATCGTGTGCGACCTCTACGCCTGGCGGCGAGGGCACGCCCACCCTGGCGAGGTCTGCCACGTCGTCGGCGGTGGCCCGCTTCCCGTCGAGCTGGCCAAGGAGCTCGGGCACGACGCGTTCGTGAAGGCCGTCCTCCACGACGGCGTGGCGATCCACACGGTCACGCACTTCGGGCGTCATCTCCCCGCCACCCTGCGCACTGCGCTCGACCTGGGGCCGGTCCCGGAGTTCTCCGGCGCCCGATGCGTCGACTGCGCACGTCGCTACGGCCTCGAATACGACCACGTCAACCCCGTCGCCAACAGCGGGCCCACCACCTACGCGAACCTCCAGCCGAGGTGCTGGAGCGACCATCGCGCCAAGACCGAGCGAGACCGGCGTGCGGGTCTCCTTGGGCGACGCGCCGCCAGGGATGGCGACTCGGCCAGCCTGCGGACCATCACGCGACGGGAGTGAGGCGCACGTGCGAGGAGGCGCCGACCACGTCACCCGTGCCCTACGGGCGCGCCCCTCGCTCCTGGCGATGGCGGTGCACACGCGCCAGCTCGCCCGAGGCCGCCACGAGAAGAGCCCCCTGCACGCAGAGGTCCGCCAGCGCCGTCGTCCGCGGCTCGCCGTGCGCGAGGACGACCGCCACGATCGCGCCCGCAGCTGCGACGACGAGCACCGCGGCGAATCGCCGATCGCCGACGCCGAGGAGGTACATCGTGAGCAGCACGGTGATGCTCAGGCAGAGCATGGCGAGCGCGAGCGGCAGGAAGGCCCCGGCGGCCGAGACGTAGCGCGCGGAGAAGAAGGTCGAGAGGAACGGCCGGGGAACGGCGACCGCGACGCCGATCAGGACGAGCGCCGGAGCTGCCACGAGCGCGAGCGCCACCCCGAGCTGCCGGAGCGCATGCCCTCCGTCACGCGACGAGATCGCAGCCTCGGGGAGGAGGTAGCCCGCGACCACCAGTGACACGAAGACCAGCGCCTTGCACGACACGGACACCGCTGCGTACGCGCCCGCGATGCGCGGCGCCGCCCTCCCCATCACGATCACGTCGACGTACTGCAGCAGTGCGATCATGGCCAGCGCGATGGCGGCAGCGATGAGGTCGCGGCGCAGACCCTGCAGCGTGGCCAGCCGCCCGGCGGAGCGCCGCCACGCCCCGAGCCAGCTCCGGGCGGCAGCCACGGCAGACCATGGTGCGGGATCGCCCACTCGCCACGCCCTGTCCGCGAGCACCCGGACGTGCACCGCCGTCCCCACCTCTGCGAGGAGGACGCCGGCGGCAACACCGTCCACCCCGAGTCCCGCGCCGGCGAAGAGCAGCATCGCCGCCGTGCGCAGGCCGCCCTCCATGAGCAGGTTCGCCGACAGCGCCCCGTACTCCCGGTGCGCCTGCAGCAGCCCCCGATCGACGCACAGGAGCACCCAGACACCGCCCGCGACGGCGATGAGGTCGATGCCCGCCGCATCGTGACGCCCCAGGAGTCCGGCGAGCCCCGGGCCCGACGCCACCACCGCTCCCCCGAAGACAGCCAGCGCGCCGATGCCGCGCCGATGCAGCCGCGCGCCCCACTCCCCGACTGCATCGAGGGGGCCCGGCCACCTCGTCACCCGCCTGACCACGGCGACCAGGACGGCGGAGCCGGGAGTCGAGACGACGAAGAAGACGCCGATGAGCTGGTTCAGTGCCCCGTAGTCGGGCGCGATCAGGAGCCGAGCGAGGACGACGGTGACGACGACGCTGCCGCCGTTCGCCACGAGCCCGGCAATCGCCAGCGGGCCCGCCTGGCGCACGCCGAGGCGGAGCCACGATGGCCGCCCGTCCTGCCCGTCCTGCCCGTCCTGCCGTGACTGGCGCGGCTCCCGTGACCGCCGTGCCTCGCGTGACCGCCGCGCCTCGCGTGACCGCCGCGCCTGGCGCACGTCGTCACTCCCGGCGACCAGCGCCATGGCGTCCCCTGTCCCCTCCCGCGCAGCGGAGGGTCAGGACCCCGGCTGCTCCTCGGCGGTCTCTGTCCCTGCCACGCCCTCCGCCACGTCGTCGACCCCCGCCTCGGTCCCTGGTGACTCAGTCCCTGGTGACTCGGTCCCTGGTGACTCTGTCCCTGCCGGCGCAGTCCCTGCCGGCGCCACGTAGTCCGCCCATGCGGCCTGCGCCTCGGTCTCGGGCGTGAACTCGCCGGACTCGGTGTAGTCGTACGCACCGATGTAGTTGCCCTCGGCGTCGTAGGCGTGCTCGCCGAACGCCTCGCGGTACTCCTCGGACACCTCGCCGCCCTCGGCCGCCTGCTTGATCGACAGGCTGATGCGCCGGCGCTGCAGGTCGATGTCGATGATCTTGACCCACAGCTCCTCGCCGGGCGTCACCACCTGTTCGGGCAGGTCGACGTGGTGCGCCGCCATCTCCGAGATGTGCACGAGCCCTTCGATGCCATCGCCCACCTGGACGAACCCACCGAACGGCACGAGCTTGGTGATGCGGCCGTAGACGAGCTGTCCCACCTCGTGGCTGTCGGCGAACTCCTGCCAAGGATCGGTCTGGGTCGCCTTCAGCGACAGGCTGATCCGCTCCTTGTCGAGATCGACGTCGAGCACCTCGACTGTGATCTCGTCACCGACCTGCACCACCGACGAGGGATGGTCGACGTGCTTCCACGAGAGCTCGGACACGTGGACGAGCCCGTCCATCCCGCCGAGGTCGACGAAGGCGCCGAAGTTCACGACCGACGAGACCGTGCCGCGGCGCCGCTCACCGGGCTTCAGGTTCGCCAGGAAGTCGCCGCGCTGCTCCTTCTGGGCCTCCTCGAGCCAGGCGCGCCGCGAGAGCACCACGTTGTTGCGGTTCCTGTCGAGCTCGATGATCTTGGCCTCGATGACCCTGCCCACGTAGGGCTGCAACTCGCGCACCCGGCGGAGCTCCACCAGCGACGCAGGAAGGAACCCGCGCAGGCCGATGTCGACGATGAGGCCGCCCTTCACCACTTCGATG
The DNA here is from genome assembly GCA_021794995.1 of Actinomycetes bacterium. Taxonomy (GTDB): domain Bacteria; phylum Actinomycetota; class Acidimicrobiia; order Acidimicrobiales; family RAAP-2; genus JAJYVT01. The sequence continues at coordinate 9,292 of JAJYPY010000096.1, forward strand.
ACCGGTCCCTTCACGACCTGGTCGGCTTCCTTCTGACGCTCGATGGTCGTCCACGCGCGCTCGTACTGCGCGCGCTTCTTGGAGAGGATGAGTCGGCCCTCCTTGTCCTCCTTTTGGAGGACGAGCGCCTCGATCTGGTCGCCGAGGGAGACGATCTCCTCGGGCGCGACGTCGTTGCGGATCGAGAGCTCGCGGGCGGGAATGACCCCCTCGGACTTGTAGCCGATGTCGAGGAGCACCTCGTCCCGGTCGATCTTGACGACCGTGCCTTCGACCACGTCGCCGTCGTCGAACTCCACGATCGTGCCGGCCATGAGGTCCTCGAGGGACTGTCCGGCGAGGTCGTCCTCCACGATGGAGCGGGGGACGTAGTTGCCCTCTTCGTCGAAGGTGCCCATGGCTTCGTCGGAGAGGGTGGGCCGCCGCGGCGGGACGGCACGCAGCATGGCAGGGGAAGGGGATTGCAACTCGGACATCTGCGACTGCTCGCTTTCAGGTGTGCCCCGCCCGCGGCGGAGCACAAGCGACCGCGCCGGGGCCGCCTGCTCGTCGAATGGTGCTGGTCACCGGCGCTGACCAGACGAAACAGGCTACCGCACGTGCGCCGTGCGCCGTGCGCCGTGCGCCGTGCGCCGCACCCCGTGCGCCGTGC
>JAJYPY010000097.1 GCA_021794995.1 Actinomycetes bacterium
TGGTCCCCGCAGTGGCCGGCGTGGCCGCAGTGGCCGGAGAGGACGACGCCCTGCCCGCTGCCGCCTCACCTGCCTGTGCACCCGCGCGCGCGCCGGTCGTGCGGCCTGCCGCCGCGCCGAGTCCGGCACGCAGGGAGCGGCCCTCCTCCACGTCCTCCACGTCGTCCACCTCCTCCACGTCGTCCACGCCCACCTCCACCTCGTCGTCGAGGTCCGGTGCCGGTGCACCTCCCATCGCCGTGGCGTTCTTGGCGTGGCGCCCCCACTGCACTGTCGCACCGTTGGGAACGTGTCGCGCGGTCGGGGCCTTGGGGGAGGGCGTGGGCGGGGCGGGCGCGAGCGGCGAGGCGCTCGTGTGCCCGCTCGGGATACCGAGGGAACGGCCAGCGCCGACGACGGCCTGCGCACCCTGCCGCAGCGCGGCCGCGCCGACCTGGGCCTCCTGGTCGGACTCGTCCGCCTCCCAGTCCGTCTCGGCGACGTCGTTCGGCTCGTCGTCGTCCGGCACACCCCGACCGGCAGCCGCGAGGCGGTCGCGGATCACCTTGAGGGGCAGGAACTGGTCCCGCTGCTTGCGCAGCACCCAACGCAACCGGGCGACGTCCTCGTCGTAGAACTTGCGGTAACCCGACGGCGAGCGCTCCGGGTTGACCAGACCCTGGCTCTCCAAGAACCGGATCTTCGAGATCGTGACGTCAGGGAATTCCTCGCGGAGCAGGCTGAGCACGTCCCCGATGGACAGGTACGAGTGCCCGCTCATGGCATGCGCCGCCACGACATCGGCGCCCTCCCCCCCGCTGCGTCGCTCACTCGTCGCCTGCGACCAGGTACACGAGCTTGAACTTGCCGATCTGTACCTCGTCGCCCGCAGACAGTACGCCTTCTTCGATGCGTTCGCGATTGACGTACGTGCCGTTCAGCGACCCGACGTCTCGCACCACGACCTTGCCGCCGGACTGCCGCGTGAATTCGGCGTGGCGCCGGGACACCGTGATGTCGTCGAGGAAGATGTCGCTCTCGGGGTGCCGGCCGGCGTGGGTGACCTGGGACTTGAGCAGGTAGCGCGACCCCACGTTCGGACCGCGCTTCACCACCAGTGCCGGCGTCCCGTGCGGGACCTCCACGAGGGTCACCGTCGCCTCCTCGTCCGCGCTCTCACCGTGGTCGTCCACCGGCTGGAACGAGACGGTGGTCTCCGAGCGCTCGGAGGGAAGCGCCGCACCGCAGGACGAGCAGAAGTTCCCGCCATCAGGGTTGCGGTGCCCGCAGTTGTGGCAGTACACGCCCACCACGGTAGCCGCTCGGCGAGCGCGTTTCCGAGGGGCGCACCGCCCGCTCGGCCGGGCTCGGGGCGCTGGACGACGCCGCTAGGACCCGGTCAGTCGCCGGTACGCGTCGGCGTCGAGCAGCGAGGACGGCGCATCGGCGTCGGCGACCTCGATGTCGCACAGCCATCCGTCGCCGTACGGATCCGCGTTGAGCTTCTCGGGCGCCTCCGACAGCGATGCGTTCACCGCGACGACCGTGCCCCCGACCGGCGCGTACACCTCCGACACCGACTTGGTCGACTCGACCTCACCAAGGACGTCGCCCGCAGAGACGACCTTGCCGACGGCAGGAAGGTCCACGAAGACCACGTCCCCCAAGGCATCTTGGGCGTAGTCGGTGATGCCCACACGCACGGTCGTGCCAGCGGGCCGCGCCCACTCGTGGTCCTTGGAGTACCGCAGGTCGTCGGGAACGAGCACGTGCGAACCCTAGCCTCCCGAGCGGAGGAGCTGCCGGATCCGAACGGCGTACTGCTGCGCCCGCGCGCGGGCCCTCGCCTCGCTCGGTCCCTCCGCCCAGACGTGGGTGACCGGATCGTCGGGGTCGGGCAGAACGAGCGCCCAGCCGTCGTCGGCGGGCACCTTGACGCCGTCGATGAGCACGAGGTCGTGCCCGTCGAGCTGCTCCACGAGGGTGCGCATGATCATCCCCTTCTGCTCCCAGGGCGTCATCACGGTCTCGTGAGCGATGTTCACGGGCGGGAGGTCGTCGACGATCTTGGACAGCGTCTGTCCGGTGAGCGAGAGCATCGACACGAGCTCGACCAACGTGGCCGCCGCGTCGTAGGCCGGAAGGAACTCGGGCCACACGAAGCCTCCGGATTGGCTCGCCGCGAAGCCCACCTCGCCCGCGGCCGCCACCTCCATCAGGTGCGCAGGAGACAGCTTGGTGAAGACGACGGGCACGCCCGCCTGCGCGCACAGCGTCTCGGCCCATCGGCTGACCGCGACCGGCAGCGCCACGCTCACGTCCGGACGGGTCTCCAAGACGAGGCGCAGCAACGCGAGCAGCGCCTGGTCGTCGCTCAGGACCGTGCCCTCGTCGTCGATGATCACGAGCCGTTCGCAGTCGGCGTCCACCACGGCCCCGAGCCCGGCACCCGACGCCCTGACGAGATCGGCCACCCTGCGGGCGTGGGCGTCACGGTCGACGGAGATCATCCCCGAGGTGCGGGCGTAGGGGTTCACCACCAGCACGTCGGCCTCGAGCTTGGCGAGCAGGTTCGGCATGACGAAGCTGGCCGAGCCGTACGAGACGTCGAGGACCAGCTTCATGTCGGCGCCACGGGCGGCCGAGAGGTCGACCGCGGCGATCAGGTCGGCCGTGTACTGCTCCACCGCCCTGGCGGGGAAGTCGATGTCGCCGATCTGGCCCGCGAGGACGCGGCGGAAGTCCTCCCGGTGGTACAGGCGCTCCACCTTGCGCTGGCCGGACTCGGGCAGGTCGAGGCCCTCATCGTCGAAGAAGCGCAGGATGACCGACTGGGGATCGTCCTGTGCGAGACGGACGGTGACCCCGCCCTGGTTCCCCGACGTCCGGATGTGGTGCCGGGTGACGGGGACCGTCGCCACCTCGAGGTCCTCCACGTGCACCCCGGCCGAGTTGCAGCCGACCATCACGGCGCGCTTCAGCACCCGTGCGGCGCGGCTCGTGTCCCGAGAGACCGTGACGGTCATCCCGCGGTCGAGCGTCGACGCCCAGGCCATCGAGAGGCGGACCGCAAGCTCGGGGCTGATGTCGACGTTGGCGATCCCCCGCACGCCGTCTCGCCCGAAGAGGGTGCGGGCACCTCGCGACTCCCACACGATCGAGGAGTTGACGACCGCGCCGGTCTCGACGGTCTTGAAGGGGTAGACCTTGACGCCGCCGCGCACGTGCGCGTGGGCGCCGACCAGGCAGCCCTCCCCGAGCACCGAGCCCGGCTCGCAGGTCACGCCGCGCCGCAGGTCGCACGACCGGCCGATGACGGCTCCCGCCACGTGCACGCCTGGGCCGAAGTACGCATTGTCGTGCACGACCGACCGGCGGACCTCCGCCCCGTCCGACACCCGCACGTTCGAGCCGAGCGTGGAGTACTCGCCGAGGACCACGCCCGCGCCGATCGAGCAGTTGTCCGCGATGAGCGCGGGACCCTCGACCGACGCGCCGGGGTCGATCGTGCACCCCTTCCCCACCCACACGCCCGGCCGGATCTCGAATCCGCCGACGTCGACGCGGACCTTGCCGTCCAAGATGTCCTGGTGGGCACGGAGGTACGCCTCGGTGGTCCCGACGTCCTCCCAGTAGCCCTCCGCCACGTAGCCGTAGATCGGCCGACCCCTGGCGAGGACGTCGGGAAAGACCTCGCTCGAGAAGTCCACCGGCCGGTCCGCGTCGATGTAGTCGAAGATCTCGGGCTCGAGCACGTAGATCCCCGTGTTGATGGTGTCGCTGAAGACCTGGCCCCACGTGGGCTTCTCCAAGAAGCGCTCGATCGCGCCGTTCTCGTCGGCGATCACGATGCCGAACTCGAGCGGGTTCTCGACTGCGCACAGGGCCAAGGTGGCCATCGCGCCCTTGCGCTCGTGGAACTCGATGATCGCGGACAGGTCGATGTCGGTCAGCACGTCGCCCGAGATCACGAGGAACCTCTCGCCGAGCTCGTCGCGCGCGTTCAGGACGGAGCCTGCGGTGCCGAGGGGCGTCTCTTCGGTCGCGTACACCATGCGCACGCCGAGCTCGGAGCCGTCGCCGAAGTAGGTGCGGATGGCATTGGCCATGAAGGCGACCGTGACGACGATGTCGGTCATGCCGTGCTGGCGAAGCAGGGCGACCACGTGCTCCATCATCGGGCGGTTCGCCATCGGCAACATGGGCTTGGGTTGGTTGGAGGTCAGCGGACGGAGCCTCGTCCCCTCGCCTCCCGCCATGATGACGGCCTTCACGCGCTCGCCTCCCCCTGCGTCTGGAGCGATCCTCGCACGGGCGGCGGCCCGCCGCCGCCACGCCCGGCACGCCGGCCCCGCCTCCCCTCGTCGAGCGCCCGACGAGCCGGCACGAGGTACAAGACCGCGGCTCCCCACGCCGCCGCCAGCCCGGCGGCGCCTGCGACCCACGCCGCGACGTGCAGCGGCGCTTGCCATCCGGCGCTGCCGTGACTGATGAGGAACGCCGGGTACGCCACCATCAGCCCGAACGTGCCCGCCTTCCCGAGCCACAGCACGTCGACCCGGCGCGCGCCCAGCGCGGCAAGCACGAGGACCGTCGCCGAGACCAGCGCCTCGCGGACGAGCGTGAGCACGCCGAACCACACCGGCACGGCTCCGTGCGCGATGACGGCGATCACCGCCGTCCCGACGAGCACGCGGTCGACCGCGGGGTCGAGCACCTTGCCGAGGGTCGAGACCTGGTGGAGCCGGCGCGCGAGCTGACCGTCGACCCAGTCGGTGGCGCCGAGGACCGCGAGGAGCACGGCGGCAGCGCTCTGCCGACCGAGGCCGAAGAGGACCCAGCAGAAGACACCCACGCCCGCGAGTCGAAGCGCCGTCACCCCGTTGGCCACGGTGAGGATGCGGTCCTCGCCTGGCTCGGGCCGTCCGGCATCCGAGCCGGGCTCGGGCTCGGGAACCGGCTCGGGCTCGGGGACCGGCATGCAATGGAGTCTACGGGGGCACGCTGTGCCAGTCTGTGCCCATGCCACACTTCGACGCCTTCGCCGGTGTCCGCTACGACCCCGCAGGTGTGCGCCTCGACGAGGTGATCGCGCCGCCGTACGACATCGTCGACCCACAAGAGCGCAAGATGCTCGCCCAGCGCAGCCCCCTGAACGCGATCCATCTCGAGTTGCCGGAGGCCGAGCCGGGCTCCCCCAGGGACCGCTACGCCACGGCGGCGGACCTGCTCGGGTCGTGGCTCCGAGGCGGCGTGCTCGTCGCCGACCCGGCTCCTGCGCTCTACCCCTACCGCATGACCACCCCGGACGGCGCGACCACCACCGGGGTCATCGGCGCGCTGCGGATCGACGACGACGTCCTCCCGCACGAAGAGACGATGCCCAAGCCCAAGAGCGACCGCCTCGACCTGCTGCGCGCGACGAAGACGAACCTCTCCCCCATCTGGGGGTTGTCGCTCTCGCGCGGGCTCACCGAGACGTTCGCGCCGGACGGCCCGGCTGCGGCCCGCGCCGTCGACGACGACGGGGTCCTCCACGAGCTGTGGGTCCTTCGCGATGCCGCCGCGATCGGCGCGATCCGAGAGGCCGTCGGCGGGTCGCCCGTGGTGATCGCCGACGGCCACCACCGCTACGAGACGGCCCGCACCTACCAGCGCGAGGTCCGGGACTCGAACGGGGGGCGACACGGCGACCACGACGCGGTGATGGCCCTCGTGGTCGAGCTCGCAGAGGACCAGCTGCACGTCCGGGCGATCCACCGCATGGTCCACGGCCTTCCCGCCGGCGTCGACCTCCTCTCCCTCCTCGACCGCTACTTCGAGGCGTCCCGTGCGGGCGACCCGGGCGAGGGCGTCGCCGGCGCCCTCGAGCGCGACGGCACCCTCGCCCTGGTCACCTCCGAGGGAACCTGGGCGCTCACGGTCCGACCGGGGGCATTCGACGAGGCGGCCACGGACCTCGAGGCCGGCCTCGTGGACCTCGCCCTGCGCGACGTCCCTGGCGTGTCGGTCTCCTACAGCGCCCAATGGCGAGAGGCGGTGGATGCGATCGGGACGCACGCGCAGGCGGCGATCATCCTGCGCCCCGTCTCGGTGGGCCAGATCTCGAGCTGGGCCGGCGCCCGCCGCAAGATGCCGCCGAAGACGACCTACTTCAGCCCGAAGCCCCGGACGGGCATGGTGTTCCGCATGCTCGAGGACCCGACGACCTGACGGCCCGGCCGACCCGGCCCAGGCGGACCCGGCCCGTGCGGACCCGACTCGGTCGCCCCGGTCGCCCGGTCGCCCGGTCAGGCGACGGTCCAGGTGGCTCCCGATCGCAACAGCCCCTTGAGGTCTCCGAGGCCGCGGCGCTCCTGGGTGGCCGCGATCTGGCGGGCCATCTCGGCGCCGTACTCCGGTCGCTCCACCGCCCGGAAGACCCCGATCGCCGTCGGCTCGTAGGGGCCGTGGGCCAGCCGGGAGAGCGCGAACGCCAGGCCGGGGTCCTCACGGTGCTCGTCGTGCACCAAGATGGCGTCCTCGCCCGCCTCGGCGACGTCGACGATCTCGAGCCGTCCGTCGGAGCGCTGGACGACACCCTTCTCGCGCTCGGCGCCGAACCGGATCGGCTCGCCGTGCACGAGAGGCACCAGCATCTCTGCGCGCACGTCACGGCCGGTGATCTTCTCGAACGCGCCGTCGTTGAAGACGTTGCAGTTCTGGTACACCTCGACGAACGCGGCGCCGTCGTGCTCGTGGGCACGCCGGAAGGTCTCCTGCATGTGCTGGCGGTCCATGTCGTGGGTGCGGGCGACGAAGCTGGCTTCTGCACCGAGCGCAAGGCTGATCGGGTTGAACGGCGTGTCGAGGGAGCCGAACGGCGTCGACTTGGTGACCTTGGCGATCTCCGACGTCGGCGAGTACTGCCCCTTGGTCAGGCCGTAGATCTGGTTGTTGAACATGAGGATGGTCATCCGCACGTTCCGGCGCAGCGCGTGGATGAGGTGATTGCCGCCGATCGACAGCGCGTCACCGTCACCGGTCACCACCCACACGTCGAGGTCGGGCCGGGTCGTCGCGAGACCGGTCGCGATCGCCGGCGCCCTCCCGTGGATCGAATGGAGGCCGTACGTCGACATGTAGTACGGGAAACGCGCCGCGCAGCCGATCCCCGAGAGGAACACGGTGTTCTCGCGGCGCACCCCGAGGTCCGGAAGCAGCATCTGGACCGCGGCCAGGATGGAGTAGTCCCCGCACCCGGGGCACCACCGGACCTCCTGATCGCTCGACCAGTCCTTCCTCGTGGTGGCGGGAACGGCGGTCGTGGTCATGCGTCGCCTCCGAGGGCCGAGAGGATGGCGGACTCGATCTCTCCCGCGCGGAACGGGACGCCTTGGACCTTGGTGAGCGAACGGGCGTCCACGAGGAACTCCGCGCGCACCAGGCGCGAGAGCTGGCCGAGGTTCATCTCGGGCACGAGCACCACGCGGTAGCGGTCGAGCACCTCTTTCAGGTTCGGCGGGAACGGGTGCATGTGCACCAGGTGCGCCGAGGCCACCCGCTGACCGCGCGCACGCGCCCGGCGCACGCCCGCGACGATCGAGCCGTAGGTCGATCCCCACCCGAGGACGAGCAGCTCGGCGTCCCCGGTCTCGTCGTCGACCTCGACGGGGGCGACGTCGCGGGCGATGCCCGCCACCTTGGCGGCGCGCAGGCGGACCATGCGCTCGTGGTTGTGCGGATCGTACGAGACGTTGCCCGAGCCGTCGGCCTTCTCGAGCCCCCCGATCCGGTGCTCGAGACCTGGGACCCCCGGGGGGGCCCACGGGCGCGCGAGGGTCTCGGGGTCCCGTGCATAGGGCCAGAACACGGGCGTGCCGTCCTCGTCGACGTGGTTGGGCGCGCTGGCGAACCCCGGGTCGATCGGTTGGAGCGCGTCGACGTCGGGCAGTCGCCAGGGCTCCGCGCCGTTCGCGAGGTAGCCGTCGGAGAGCAGGATCACCGGGGTCCGGTACTTGACCGCGATGCGGACCGCCTCGATCGCCGCCTCGAAGCAGTGCGAGGGGGTCTTGGCGGCCACGATCGGGAGGGGCGCCTCGCCGTGACGGCCGTACATGGCGTGGAGGAGGTCGGCTTGCTCCGCCTTGGTCGGCAGCCCCGTGGACGGGCCGCCGCGCTGGATGTCGACCAGCACGAGCGGCAGCTCGAGATTGACCGCGAGGCCGAGCGCCTCGGACTTCAGGTCGACGCCTGGCCCGCTCGTGGTGGTCACGCCGAGCGCGCCGCCGAAGGCCGCGCCGATCGCAGACCCGATGCCGGCGATCTCGTCCTCCGCCTGGAAGGTGCGTACGCCGAACTCCTTGCGACGCGAGAGCTCGTGCAAGATGTCGGAGGCCGGCGTGATCGGGTAGCTCCCGAGGAAGAGGGGCAGGCCGGACAGCCGTGACGCCGCGATCAGCCCCCAGGCGAGTGCCTGGTTCCCGGTCACCTGCGTGTACTCACCCGGAGGGAAGTGCGCGGGGCGCACCTCGTACGTCGCCTCGAAGAGCTCGGCGGTCTCGCCGAAGTGCAACCCCGCGAGGTACGCGCGACGGTTCGCCTCGGCGATCAGGGGCTTGTCGGCGAAGCGCGTGGCGATCCACTCGATCGTCGGCTCCACCGGGCGCGTGTAGAGCCAGCTCAACAGTCCGAGCGCGAAGAAGTTCTTGGAGCGCTCCGCGTCTCTCGGCTTGACGCCTGCCTCCTTGCACACCTGCTGGGTGAGCGACGTCATCGGGACCTCGTAGACCGTGAACCCGCTCAGGCTCCCGTCCGACAGCGGGTTGGAGGCGTACCCGGCCTTTGCGAGGCTCCGCTCGTCGAAGGCGTCGACGTTCACGACCAGCGTGGCGCCCTTCTCGAGCACGCCGAGGTTGGCCTTCAGCGCTGCCGGGTTCATCGCGACGAGCACGTGTGGCGTGTCGCCCGGAGTGAGGATGTCGTAGTCGGCGATCTGCACCTGGAAGGCGGAGACCCCGGCGAGCGTCCCGGCGGGCGCGCGGATCTCCGCGGGGAAGTCGGGGAACGTCGACAGGTCGTTCCCGAACAGCGCGCTGGACGCAGTGAACCGGTCACCGGTCAGCTGCATCCCGTCACCGGAGTCCCCGGCGAAACGGATGACCACCCGATCCAGCTGGTGGCGGGCGTGGGGATGCTGCTCGGTGGGTTCTCGGGTCGTGGTCACCTCTGTGCAGCTTACTTCTCCACGTGATGCGGCAGAGGAGACGACGGAGGGAATTCGCGTCCGGACTCAGGCGATCGTGACCCCGGCATCCAGGTAGACGTCCTGGATCGCCCGGATCAGCGCGGCGCCCTCGTCCATCGGCCGCTGGAAGGCCTTGCGCCCGACGATGAGCCCCTGCCCGCCGGCGCGCTTGTTGACCACCGCGGTGCGCACCGCCTGGGCGAGGTCGCCGGCGCCGTGGGACTCGCCGCCCGAGTTGATGAGCCCGACCCGTCCGGCGTAGCAGTTCACGACCTGCCAGCGCGTGAGGTCGATCGGGTGGTCGGTGGTCAGCTGGTCGTAGACCAACGGGTCGGTCTTGCCGAAGCCGATGGCGGTGTACCCGCCGTTGTTCTCCGGCTGCTTCTGCTTGATGATGTCCGCCTCGATCGTCACGCCCATGTGGTTCGCCTGGCCGGTCAAGTCCGCGGACACGTGGTAGTCCACGCCGTCCTTCTTGAACGCCGGGTTGCGCAGGTAGCACCACAAGATGGTGCACA
>JAJYPY010000009.1 GCA_021794995.1 Actinomycetes bacterium
TCGGCCGTCTCGGTCGCCTCGGCCGTCTCGGTCGCCGAGCGAGGGGAGGCGCCCCGCGATGCGTCCGCCGCGGGCACGACGCCGGACGGCAGTGGATGAGCGCGCCCCGCAAGGATGATGCCGAAGCCGTGCACGTTGGGCTCGCGCGTCCCCCGCTCGCCGGAGGGCGGGCCAGGATCCCGGCTGTCGCCATGGTCGCCGTCCTGCTCGCCGCGGGCGTCCTCGTCGCTCACGTTGCCTCACCGCGCCCTCCCAGGATCCGCCTTCAGCCGATTGCGCTCGCGTCGGAGGCGAGCCCCGTCGGGTCGCAGTCGTCGAGCTGGTACTGCCCTGGGGCCCCGGGGCCCGGGGGCCCGACCGTGGGGATGCACCTGGACCTTGTGAACGCGGGCGCCCGGGACGTCCGCGCGACGATCGTCGTGGTGGACGCACGAGGCCGATCCGCCGTGTCGCGCGTGGTGGTCCCCGCGCACGCGCAGATCGGCGAGACACCGGGGCGGCTCGTGTCCGGCGCGTGGGTGGCGGCGCGTGTGAACGTCGCCGGTGGCGGTGTGACGGCAAGCGAGCTCGTGGACGCAGGAGGCCGGCAGTCGGTCGCCCCGTGCGCGTCCGAGCGGTCGGCGACGTGGTACTTCGCGAGCGGATCCACCGCTCAGGGAAGCTCGTTGCGGGTCGCGCTCTTCAATCCGTCAACCGATCTTGCGGTCGTCGACCTGTCCTTCGTCACCACGTCAGGGATCACATCACCTCAGCCGTTCCAGGGTCTGGTGATCGATCCCGGTGCGGTGTTGGCAGTCACAGTCGGCCGGTACGTCCAGCACAGGTCGGCGGTGGCGACCGTCGTGAGCGCGCGCTCGGGGACCGTGGTTGCCGGAGAGCTCCAGCTGTACGGACCGGGCGGCGCGGCCGGAGTGGCGATTCGCCTCGGGTCCCCCGCACCGTCGCCCGTGTGGGACGTGCCGTGCGCAGAGGATGCCGTGGGCGGAACGTCGGAGCTCGCGGTCTTCAATCCGTCGTCGCAGACCGAGCAGGTGAAGGTCGACGTGCGGCTGGCATCGGGTCCGGTGGCGCCGTTCACCCAGGTCGTCGGTCCCCACTCCGTCTGGAATCTTGAGACCGGCGACGCGCTGCGGATCCCGGCCGGTGTGGTGTATGCGATGCGGGTGCGGACCACCGGCCCGGGCGTCGTGGTCGCCCGCATCGGCGCAGGGACTCCGGGGAGCCAGACGTCGCAGTGGGCAGACGCGATCGTCGTCCCGAGCGTCGCGACGAGCACCTCCCTGCGCTGGGTGGTTCCCGCGGTCCGCCAGCCGCCCGGAGCCCAGCGCGCCCCGCTCTCGGTTGCCGTTGACAATCCGGGCCGCCGAGCGGTCCGGGTCACGCTGTCGTGGTTTTCGGCCCCAGGGGTCCGGCGAGTGCGTCACGTCCGCGTTGCCGGGGGATCGTTCAGCCAGCTCGACGGCGGCCCAGGACCGCTCGTGGTGGCCGCGGACGCCCCCGTCGCCGTGGTGGGCCAGTCCCCCCTGCCCGGGGCTGGAGGAGCGGGCGTGGGGCTAGGGGTGCCGGCGGTGGCTCAGGCCTGACCGCCCGCGCACGACCCCGTCAGCGATCTCCCGGTTCGCTCCGAGGGCCGGCGCCCGGGGACGCCGAGGGGCCGTCGGCGCGATCGGATGGACTCGGGAGCGGTGGTTCCGTCGAGGGATCGGTGCCCCGGTCGGGTTCGGCGGGTGGCCGGGGAGTGGGATCGGCGTGCGCCAGGGGCTCTCCCGGAGGGGACGGCCACTGTGGTGGCGGGCCACCCTGGGCCGCGGTGGCGTCCGGCTGCCAGCCGGGATGCTGCGGCCACGGCGGGGGCCATGCGCCGGCGGGGGGCTGCGGCGCACCGGCCACGCGCGCAGGCTCCGCGTAGCGTGCTCCAGCGGACGGGTCCACGGAGGGTCCCGAGCCGGCGGCCAGTTCTGCAGGGTCGTGGCCGTTGGCGCCATGGCTCCGGCCGTTCCCGTTGAACTGGATCGTCCTGGCCTTCGCTCCATTGGTGTGGACCGGGCCGCCGTTCGCTTCGTCAACGAGGCGGCCGACCTCTTCTCCTGGAATGCTCTCTTCCTCGAGAAGTGCGTGTGCGACGGCGTCGAGGCCGGAGCGGTGCCGGGTGAGGAGCTCCATCGCCCGCTCCTCTTGCGTGCGCAGGATCCGCTCCACCTCGTCGTCGATCACGCGGCTCGTGTCTTCGGAGTAGTCGCGGGTGTGCATGAGATCTTCTCCCAGGAACACCTGACCCTGGGAGCCCCACGCCATCGGGCCGATCTCCTCGCTCATGCCCCATTCCCGCACCATCTTGCGGGCGAGCTCGGTGTTTCCCACGAGGTCGTTCGCCGCCCCCGTCGACAGATCGCTGTAGACGAGAAGCTCCGCGACTCGACCGCCCATGCGCACGCAGAGCGAGTCTTCGATGTGGGCACGCGGATGGATGTGACGCTCCTCGACGGGGAGCTGCATCGTCACGCCGAGTGCCATACCGGTCGGAAGGATCGTCACCTTGTGCACCGGATCGGCGTGCTCGAGGACGTAGGCCAGCACCGCGTGGCCGCCCTCGTGGTACGCGACACGCTCCTTCTCCTCGTCGGAGAGCACGAGGCTCTCGCGGCGCTGCCCCATGAGCACTCGATCGCGCGACGACTCGAAGTCGGCCATTTCGATGGTAGGACTTCCGCGGCGCACTGCGTGGAGTGCCGCTTCGTTCACCAGGTTCGCCAGGTCCGCACCGCTCATGCCGGGGGTTCCCCGGGCGACCAGCTCGAGATCTACGTCGGGCCCGATGCGCTTGCCACGGCAGTGCACCTGCAGGATCGGGAGGCGTTCGTCGAGGTCCGGGAGCGGCACCACGATCTGACGGTCGAAGCGTCCGGGCCGCAGGAGGGCGGGGTCCAAGATGTCCGGACGGTTCGTGGCGGCGATGATCACGACGCCCTCGGCAGGATCGAACCCGTCCATCTCGTTCAGCATCTGGTTCAGCGTCTGCTCGCGCTCGTCGTGACCACCGCCGAGACCAGCGCCGCGCTTGCGTCCGATCGAGTCGATCTCGTCGACGAAGATGATGGCCGGGGCCTGCTTGCGTGCGGTCTGGAACAGGTCGCGGACGCGACTCGCCCCGACGCCCACGAACATCTCCATGAAGTCCGACCCGCTCACCGAGAGGAACGGCACGCCGGCTTCTCCCGCCACGGCACGGGCGAGCAGGGTCTTGCCGGTCCCCGGCGGCCCGACCAGCAGGACGCCCTTGGGGATCTTGGCGCCGATATCGCGGAACCGCCCCGGAGTGCGCAGGAAATCGACCACCTCGCTGATCTCCTGCTTGACCCCGTTGTAGCCCGCCACGTCCTGGAAGGTCGTGGTCGGACGGTCACTGCTGAACAATCGGGCCTTGGATCGGCCGATCGACATGATTCCCGACATCTGCCCGCGGGCCTGTCGACTGATGAACACCATCAGCACGATGGCGATCCCGAAGAAGAGGACGTAGGGGAGGAAGGTGCCCCACAGGTTGGTCGGGGGGTTCGAGTAGTCGACGGCCACGCCGTCCCTGCGCATGAGCTGGACTGTCGTCTGGCTCGCGGGATGCGGCCCGGTGACCGTGTAGGTCTGCCCGCTGGCGAGCTTGCCCGTGATGACGCCGGTTGTGTTGTCGATTGTGGCCGTCTTGACGGCCTTGGCCTTCACGTCACTCAGGTAGCGGGAGTATGTCATCGCCTTTGCCGAGGTGTGCGGCAAGAGGCTGGGGATGACGAGAACCGCGAGGATGGCGAGGATGAGGATGCCCCAGATCCATCGCCAGCTCTGGTCCTGTCCTTGACCAGGGGAACGCGGCGGCATGCTGTCGGGCCGTTGCTGGCTCACCGGGCCATGCTATGCGGCACGTGTGGCGAGCGGTGACCGGGGGATGCACGACCGGTGCGCCGCGCCGCCGGCGCGCCGCCGTCGCCGGGCGGCGCTGCCCGAGGTCGCCACGGCCCGGACCGAGGATATCGTGACGTGGTGGCCCGCCCCGGCGAGACCGAGCACGGCTCGGCGGAGCCGAGCGGGGATCCCCGCCCGGCTGCGGGTGCCCCCCCCGCTCCGGCGCTGCCACCGTGGCCACCGCCTCCCGCACCGCCCCAGGCCCCATGGCTGAACCCACCCCGTGACGCATCGCCCCATGCGTCTGCATCGGCGTCTGGATGGTCCGGCTCCGAGCTCCCCGAGATCCAGCGGGGCGAGCTCGAGCCCGCGCGGGTCCCTCCGGCGTCGAGGCATGCAGCCGCCTTCTGGCTCCTCATGGGCCTCGTGGGGTTCGCCATCGGGCAACTCGTCGGGACGGTCTTCGTGGCGATCGCCGCCGCAGCGGCGGGCGAGAGCGGCGAGGTGTCCCGGTTCGCCACGATGTCCGCGCCACCAGAGTGGTATGTCGGAACGTCGCTCGTGGGCCTGTGGGTCGGCTTCTTCGTCGGGCCGTGGATCGCCAGCAAGGCATGGGGGACCGGCCGATTCTTGAAGGACCTCGGGGTGCGGTTCCGTCCCGTCGACCTCGTGGGCATCCTCATCGGCTTGGGTTCACAGATCCTGATCGACGCGCTCTACGCGCCGTTCATCACCCATCTGAAGAACTTCACAGCACCGACGCACAAGCTCGTCGGGGCGTCGCACGGATGGGGCTTCATCGTGATCGCCCTGCTCACGGTGTGTGGCGCACCGTTCTTCGAGGAGGTGCTCTTTCGCGGGCTCGCCTTCAAGGCGCTCGCCCGGCTCTTCACGCCCTTGAGGGCGGGTGCGTCGCGCCGACGAGCGGTGGGCATCACCGCAGCGGTGGTCGTCGACGGGCTGGTGTTCGGGCTCGCCCACTGGGAGCTCTACCAATTCGCAGGGCTGGCCGCGTTCGGCATGGTGCTCGCGTTCGTCAGCTACAAGACCGGCCGGCTCGGCATGAACATGGTTGCGCACGCCACGTTCAACCTCGTGGCGGTCCTCGCACTCGCCAGCACGTCGGGCGGTGTCCACTGAGCGTTGACGCGGCGGGAAAGTAGGGAGCGGTGACCGTCCCGCCGACTCCATTTCGGGTCTCGTGGCCCGACGCTCCCGACGCCGGCCCCGACGACGCTCCCGACGCCGGCCACGAGGACGAGGCGGCTCCGATGCGACCGGGGGGGTCATGGCTCGCGCGACGCGCTCCCGCATGCGCCGCCGCGGTCGTGGTCGTCGGCGTGGTCGCGGTGGTCCTGTGGCAGTTGCATCTTCCACTGCTGCTCGCGGACACGAGCACGACGGGAGGGGACACCGGCGCGCATTTCATGATGCCGGCCTTCTTCAACACGCACCTCTTCCCACACCTCACCGGCTGGGATCCTGCGTGGTACGACGGCTATCCGGCCTATTCGCTCTACTTCGTGCTGCCCGATGTGCTCGTGGCACTCGCGGCGCACGTCATCTCTTACGACGTCGCCTTCAAGCTCGGTACGGTGCTCGGTTCCGTGCTGCTGCCCGTCTGCGCCTGGGCACTCGGACGGCTCTTCGGGCTGAGAGCGCCGGTACCGGCGGCCCTGGCTGCGGCCACGCTTCCGTTCCTGTTCGACTACACGTGGACCATCTACGGCGGGAATCTGTTCTCCACCTTGGCGGGGGAGTACTCCTACTCCCTGTCGGATGCGTTCCTGCTGGTCTTCCTCGGGTTGTTCGCCCGCGGGGTGCGGACCGGCCGGCACCGGGGGTGGGCCGCCGTCACGCTGGCGGCCTGCATCCTGGCGCACATCGTGCCCGGCGCGCTCGCGCTCACCGGTGCGCTGGTGCTGACCGTTGTCGAGCTCGCCCCGCGCTCGGTCCGGCTCACCGACGACATCGAGCCCATCGCGGCGAGCTCCGTGCCGCGCGACGCCGCGTGGCGAGGCCCCGCGGGCCGCGGCCGGTGGCCCACGTTGTGGTGGGCGGCCTCCACCGTCGCCCTGGGCCTCCTGCTCTGCGCATGGTGGCTCGTGCCGTTCGGATTGCGCAGCGTCTACTCCACCTCGATGAACTACTCCAAGGTCACCACGTACGTGACCCTCCTCTTCCCGCGCGCAGACCTGTGGGCCCTGGCCCTCGCGGGGATCGCGGTGATCGTCGCCGTCGCGACGAGGAGCCGTTTCGGCCTCGTGGTCTCGGTCCTCGGGGGAGTGTCCGCTGTCGCCATGGTGATCGATCCACTTCGAAGCCTCTACAACGTGCGCTTCCTTCCGTTGTGGTTCCTCTTCGTGTACCTCATGGCGGGGTGGGTCTTCGGGGTGGCCGTTGTCGCGGGCGTGCGCCGGGTCCGCCGCAGGCGCGTGACGCGGTGGGCCCTGCGGGCTGCAGCGGCGCGCCAGGTCCAAGATGCAGGGGCGGCCGCCGAGGTTCCCCTCGTGCCACCACGCGTTGCGCGCTGGACGCCGGGGGCCGTTGGCGGCGCGCTCGGAGCGCTCGTCGCCGCGCTGGTGGTCGTGGTGCCCCCGTTCGTCCCCGCGCTCGCGACGTCGCTCCCCAAGATCGGCGTTCGGCCAGGCGCCAACGAGGTGAGCGTGTGGGCGAGGTGGAACTATTCGGGATACGGGGCCAAGCCCGCCTATCCCGAGTACCACGGGCTGATGCGGCTCATGTCCTCCATCGGGCGCCAGCACGGGTGCGGGCGAGCAATGTGGGAGTACAACGCGAACGAGAACCGGTTTGGCACGCCTGAGGCGCTGATGCTCCTGCCGTACTGGACGCATGGGTGCATCGACTCGATGGAAGGGCTCCTTTTCGAGTCGTCGGCCACGACGCCGTACCACTTCTTGAACCAGGCGGAGCTGTCCCAGGCTCCCTCCGAAGCGATGGTCGGGCTGCCGTACGGCCCGCTGACAGTGCCGCTCGGGGTCGAGCATCTCCAGCTCCTGGGCGTGCGGTACTTCATGGCGGCGAGCCCTCAGGTCCAAGAGGAGGCGTCGGCCGACCCCACACTCCGGCTGCTCGCCACGAGCGGCCCATGGGCGTCGACATACGAGGGACAACGCCTCTCCACCACCTGGAAGGTCTACGAGGTCGCCCGCGCACAGCTCGTCACGCCGCTTGCCGACGAGCCGGCGGTGCTGTCGGGCGTCGGACCCGGGCAGACAACATGGCTCGGCCGGATCGGCTCAGGGAACGTGATGCGCGAGGGTCCGTCGCTGCGCTGGTACCTCGATCCGCTGGCGTGGCACACCGAGCTGGTCTCCGGGGGGCCGCCGGCGTGGCCGCGGGTGCCCGCCAGACGTGCGACCGACGCACCTGCGGTGCCCGTCCACCCGACGAGCGTCTCGCACGTGCGCGTCGGCACGAGCTCGGTCAGCTTTGACGTCGGCGCGGTCGGCCGGCCGGTGCTCGTCAAGATCTCCTATTTCCCCAACTGGCATGCAGCAGGCGCGCTCGGTCCGTGGCGGGCCACGCCGAACCTCATGGTGGTCGTCCCCACCCGGCACCACGTGTCGCTCACCTACGGGACGACGTCGGTGACACGTGCGGGCGACGCCTTGTCGGCACTGGGCGCTCTCCTCCTCGTGGCGATGCTCATCGGCTGGATCGTCCGGCGTCGGCGAGAACCGGTGCGGATAGGCTGACCGGCCCATGGGCTCAACCGCGGACGTGTTCAAGGCCTACGACATCCGTGGGACGGTCCCCGACCAGATCGACGCCGAGATGTGCCGAGCGATCGGCGGCGCGATGGCCCGATTCGCAGGTGCACCCCGTCTCCTCGTCGCCTACGACATGCGCGCGTCGGGCGTCGAGCTCTCCACCGCCTTCGCTGAGGGAGCGCGTGCCCAGGGTGTCGCGGTGACCGATCTCGGCATGGTGTCAACGGACTGCGCATACTTCGCGTCGGGAAAGCTCGACGCCCCGGCGGCGATGTTCACCGCCTCGCACAATCCCGCTGCCTACAACGGCGTCAAGCTCTGCCTCGCCGGCGCGCGCCCGATCGGCCGGGACTCGGGGCTCGCCGAGATCGAGGCCATGACGAACGAGCTCATGGCTGCGCCGCCGCCGAGCGGCCACCTCGCGCCCTACGATCGCTACGACATCCTCCAAGAGTTCGCGGACCACGTCCGCTCGTTCGTGGACACCACGACCCTGCGGCCACTCAAGGTGGTCGCGGACACCGCGAACGGCATGGGGGGGTTCGTCCTGCCGCTGGTGATGGAGGGGTTGCCGTTCGATGTCGAGATCCTGTACGGCGATCTGGACGGGACGTTCCCGAACCACCCTGCCGACCCCATCCAGCCCGAGAACCTGCGCGACCTCATGGACGCCGTCGTGGCTTCCGGGGCCGACATCGGCCTGGCGTTCGACGGAGATGCCGATCGCGTCTTCCTCGTCGACGAGCGCGCCGAGGCGGTCTCGGGCTCGCTCACGACGGCGCTCGTTGCCGCCTCGATGCTCGACAAGCATCCCGGCTCCACCATCTTGTACAACTGCATCTGCTCGAAGGTCGTACCCGAGGTCATCGCCGAGCACGGGGGCACGGGCATCCGGACTCGGGTGGGACATTCGTATATCAAGCAGGTGATGGCCGAGACCGGTGCCGTGTTCGGCGGTGAGCACTCGGGCCACTACTACTACCGCGACAACTACAGGGCGGATTCGGGCATCATCACGACGCTGCTCGTGCTCGAGCTCATGAGCGTCACCCGCCAGCCACTCTCCGAGCTGTTGGGTTCGTTTCGGCGCTACGCGGCTTCAGGAGAGATCAATACCGAAGTGCCGGACCCCGCGGCAGCGGTGGAGGAGGTCGCAGCCGTCGAAGCGCGGCGGGGAAGCATCCTCGATCGCCTCGACGGGCTCACCGTGGACCACGGCGACTGGTGGTACAACCTGAGGCCGTCGAACACCGAACCGCTGCTGCGGCTGAACGTGGAAGCCCCCGATCAGGCATCGTGCGAACACCATGTACGCGAGGTGCTCGCGCTCGTTCATGAGGCCGGACACTGACCCCAAAGGACCCAGGAGGAGACTGTGCCGCTCGACCAGCTGTTGATCGATGTCCTCGCCTGTCCCGTCGACAAGGGACCCTTGCTGTGGTTCGCCGACGAGAACCTCCTGTACAACCCGCGCCTTCGCAAGGGCTACGCCGTCCGTGACGACATCCCCGTGCTCTTGGTCGAGGAGTCGACCGACGTTCCCGACGCCGAGCACGAACGGCTGATGACCAAGGCCGCCGCCGGCGGTGTCCCGCAGACCGGTTCGGCGGGACGGCACGCGGACGGCGACACGGGCGCGCCAGGCACCGATACGTGACCGGGGCACCCGCGTCCCCGCTGTCGCTCGATTCCGCCGGCATGTGGCAGGCGACGGCCCTGTTGCCCGAGCAGATCACCGCCGCGATCCAACGATCCGCAGCGAGCGATCTCGGCCGCTTGGAGCGCGGCGCACCGTTCACCTCCGTCGTGGTGTGCGCAATGGGAGGGAGCGGCATCGCCGGCGACGTGCTGGCTGCGCTGGCTTGGCCCAGGCTCAGCGTTCCGGTGCACCTCGTGAAGTCGTACCGGCTGCCAGCACACGTCGACCACCGAGCGCTGGTCTTCGCGGTGTCGTGCTCCGGCAATACCGAAGAGACGCTGTCGGCAGCGGACGACGCTCGCACCCGCGGCGCCAGCGTCGTCACGGTGGCGGGCCCGGGGGAGCTCGCCCGCATCGCCGAGCGGGACGGGTCCCCGCTCGTGCCGGTGCCGACCGACATTCCCCAACCGCGAGCGGCCCTCGGCGCGCTTGCCGTTCCGCTCCTCGTGGTGCTCGAACGGGTCGGGATGTTCGAAGGGGCGGGAGACCTGCTCTCCCACGCGTGCGATGAGCTCGCCCGCAGCCGCGACCTCCTCGTGCAGCCGGGCAGCACCGCCGAGCAGCTCGCGGCGCGCATCGGGCGCACGATCCCGCTCGTCCACGGCGCGCCCGGGCCGACCGGTGTCGCCGCTCAGCGCTGGAAGACCCAGGTCAACGAGAACGCGAAGACGCCTGCGTTCTTCTCGCTCCAGCCAGAGCTGTGTCACAACGAGGTCGCCGGCTGGGGACAGCACGGCGACGTCACGCGCCAGATGCTGACCGCGGTCATGCTCCGCTATGGCGGTGAGCACCCGAGGGTCGCCCGGCGGTTCGACCTCGTGAAGCACCTGATGACAGAGGTGGTCGCGCACGTCATCGATGTCCGCACCGATGCGTCGACGGACGCCTCGGCGCTCTTCGACCTCGCGCTCCTGGGGGACTTCGTCTCGCTGCATCTGGCGTCTGCCGAGGGCGTCGACCCCGGACCGGTGCCCGTGCTCGCCGAATTGAAGGACCAGTTGGCGACGTCATGGATCCCCTGAGCGCACCCGAGGGCCGCGTCGTCGCGTCCCTTGTCGAGAAGCAGCTCACGACCCCGCAGTACTACCCGCTCACGCTGTCGTTGCTGGTGGCCGCGTGCAACCAGACCTCGAGCCGCGACCCGGTGACGTCGTACGCCGAGCACGAGGTGCTCGGCGTACTGGAGTCGCTCAAAGTGAAACGCCTCGTCCGCGCGGTCCTCCCTTCCCACGGGCGGTCCGTGGTGCGCTTTCGCCATGTGCTCGACGAAGCCCTCGGTCTGGACGCGCCCCAGCTGGCGGTCCTGAGCGTCCTGGAGCTCCGCGGGCCGCAGACGGTCGCGGAGCTGCGGACCCGCACCGAGCGCATGACGGCCATCGAGACCGTCGACCACGAGCTCGACCTGCTCGCGGGGCGCGACGAACCGCTTGTCCAGCGCATCGGGCGGCGGCCCGGCCAGAAAGAAGACCGCTGGGTGTCATTGCTCCAAGGTGGGGACGTGGCACTCGCAGCGGAGGCATCTGCCCCGCTCGCGCAGGTGGTCACACCTCGTGCGCGCGACGACGACGTGCGCGGCGAGCTTGCGGACTTGCGCGCCGAGGTGGCAGCGCTGCGCCGCGCTGTCGAAGAGCTCCGCAGCGCTCTCGGAGGCTGACCGCCCGGCCCCGCGGCATCGCAGGGATCTCAGCCGAGACGCTCCACGATCATCGCCATGCCCTGACCGCCTCCCACGCACATCGACTCGAGGCCGAGCGACAAGTCCGCGTCCTCCAGAGCGTTCAGCAGCGTGGTCATGATCCGCGCACCGGTCATCCCGAAAGGGTGACCGAGGGCGATCGCGCCACCGCGCACGTTCAGCTTGTCCCACTCGATCCCGAGCTCGGCGGCGCACGGCACGACCTGCGCGGCGAACGCTTCGTTGATCTCGACGAGGTCGATGTCGTCAATGGTCATGCCAGCGCGTGCGAGGACCTGACGGACCGCCTCCACGGGCCCGAGCCCCATGATCTCCGGATTGAGCGCGGAGACTCCACTCGCCACGATCCGCGCGATCGGCGCGACGCCGAGCGCCCTCGCTCGGGTGTCGCTCATGACGAGCACCGCCGCGGCGCCGTCGTTCAGCGGGCACGCGTTGCCGGCGGTCACGGTGCCACCCTCCCGGAAGACGGGTTGCAACTGGGCCAGGCCCTCGAGCGTGGTGTTCGGGCGGGGGCCGTCGTCCTTCGTCACCTCTGCTCCTCTTGGAGTGGTCACCGGGACGATCTCCCGCTCGAAGAAGCCGTTGTCCTGTGACTCGACCGCACGCATCTGGGACGTGAGGGCGTACTCGTCCTGGATCTCCCGGCTCACGTGCTTGAACTCCGCCACGTTCTCCGCGGTCTGACCCATCGCGATGTAGACGTCGTCGAGCCCGGAGTGCGGCGTCCACGCGTCTCCTGCCTTCGACGACCGTGCACGCGTCCGTGCCTCGGCGTCCGCGAAGACCGGGTTGTGCGGCCCGGCATCCGAGACGCCGTGGGCGTACCGGCTGACCGTCTCGACACCCGCGGCGACGAAGACGTCGCCCTCTCCGGCCTTGATCGCATGCGCCGCCATGCGGATCGCCTGGAGCGACGACGAGCAGTACCGGTTGACGGTGACTCCTGGGACGCCGTCGAGGCCGGCCATGACGGCCACCACCCGAGCGATATTGAACCCCGCTTCGCCAGCGGGCTCGCCACAGCCCACGATCAGGTCCTCGATCATGTGGGGCTCCACCTGGGGCACCTTGTCGAGCACCGCCTTGACGACATGGGCCGTGAGGTCATCCGGCCTGCATTCGACGAGCGACCCCTTGTTGGCCCGCCCGATCGGGGTACGGCCAGTGGCGACGATGACGGCTTCGGGCATGCGACACCTCTTTTGGTTCGCGGGGGCGCACTCGGCGGGGCGCCGCCCTCTGTGGACCCACGCGGGGTTGAGAACCAGATGTTACCCATGGGTAAACAAGATGGGGTCACGCCGGGGCGACGGCAACGGTCGGGGTGCCCGGTCCCTCCGATACGCTCCAGACCCGGTGACCCTCTCGAGCGGCGCGGCGATCGCTGTCGGCAATCTGAGCCGCAGGTTCGGCGCGCTCGAGGCGGTGCGGGGGGTCAGCTTCGAGGTCCTTGCGGGCGAGACCTTCGGCTTCCTCGGTCCCAACGGTGCCGGGAAGTCGACCACCATCTCGATGCTCTGCACGCTGTTGAAGCCGACGTCGGGGACCGCACGCGTCGCCGGCTACGACGTGGTGCGAGATCGAGCCGAAGTGCGCAAGCGGATCGGCCTCGTCTTTCAGGAGACCACCCTCGACGACTACCTCACCGCCCAGGAGAACCTTCGCTTCCATGCCGAGCTCTACGGTGTGCCACGCGGCCAGACCGCGCCCCGCATCGAAGACGTGCTGCGCATGGTCGGACTCCTCGAGCGGCGCGACGGCATCGTGCGCACGTTCTCGGGAGGCATGAAGCGGCGGCTCGAGATCGCGCGGGGACTGCTCCACTCACCGCGGGTCTTGTTCCTCGACGAGCCCACCGTGGGGCTCGATCCCCAGACGCGCGCCCACATCTGGAGCTATATCAACGAGCTTCGTCAGCGCGAGTCGATCACCATGTTCCTGACCACCCACTACATGGACGAAGCCGAGCACTGTGACAGGATCGCGATCATCGACGAAGGGCGCATCGTCGTCGAGGACACTCCGGAGCACCTGAAGGCGAGCGTCGGCCAGGACAGGGTCCAGATCTCCACGGAGGACGACGCGGCAGCCATCGTTGCATTGCGGGACCACTTCTCGATCGACGCGACCGTGAGCGAGGGAGCGACCGTGTTCTACGTCCATCGAGGAGAGGAGTTCGTGCCGAGGCTGTTCGCTCAGCTTGGCGTGCCCATCAGGTCGGTGAGCGTCGCCCGGCCGACCCTCGACGACGTCTTCATGAACTACACGGGCCGCACGATTCGCGACGCCGAGGCGTCGGGCTCAGAGCGCCTGGCGTCGACCCCCTGGATGAGAGCGTCGAGACGCCGGTGAGTGAGGCATCCAGCGCCCCTCTCGCCGGCGCGCTGCCGCACGCCGCAGACGCAGACGCAGACGCAGACGCAGGGCAGGAGCCACCGGGCGGGTCGGGTGATCCGTGGCACCGCGCGTCACCGGCCGCGGTGCGCGTGGCAGGAGGGCGCTGGCAGGACGACGCCCGGGCGGTGAAGATGGTCTGGCGGCGCGAGCTGATCCGGTTCAGCCGAAACCGGTTGCGGATCATCACCTCGCTCGTGCAGCCGGTCCTTTTCCTGTTCGTGCTCGGCACCGGCCTTTCTTCCCTCGTGGGCCGCGGGCTCGGTGCGGCCGGCAGCGATTTCCGCACCTTCATGTTCCCGGGCGTCGTCGCGATGACGGTGCTGTTCACCGCGATCTTCTCCTCCGTCTCGATCGTGTGGGACCGCGAGTTCGGCTTCCTGCGCGAGATGCTGGTCGCCCCGGTGCGACGTGGTGCGCTGGTCGTCGGGAAGTGCGCCGGCGGTGCCACCGTCGCGACGCTGCAAGCGCTCATCATGCTTGCCCTGGCCGGGCTCGTGCACGTCCCGTACTCTCCCGTGCTCATGTGCACGCTCGTGGGCGAGATGGCGCTCGCGGCAGTCACGATCACCGCGCTCGGAACGGCGCTCGCCTCACGGATGGCGCAGGTGGAGTCGTTCCAAGTGGTGATGCAATTCGTGGTCTTACCGCTGTTCTTCTTGTCGGGAGCCCTGTTCCCGCTGCGCTCGTTGCCCACGTGGCTTGCCGTCCTGACCAAGTTCGACCCGTTGGCCTACATCGTCGATCCAATGCGCAGGGCGGTGTTCGCCAACGTCCACACCACGGCATCCGTGCGCGCGTTGTTCGCCGGGGGCGTCACCTGGAACGGCTGGACGGTGCCGATCGGCGTCGAGCTCGGGCTGACTGCGGCGTTCGGGGCTGCGCTCCTAGGCGTGGCGATCTACGCCTTCGGCCGCACCGATTGACCGTCCCTCCCCGCGCTGCCACGTCCCGGATCGCCCGCCCGACTTGTGCCACAGGGCCAGTGTCGTGAAGCACGCGTCCGGATCACCCGGCAGGAGGGACATCACGATGGTGAGGGCTGCCGCGGCGCACGCGGCCAACGCTTCGATCTCGACGCCGGTCCTGCTGACGACCGACGTCGTGGCCCTGACCTCGATCGACGCCGCGCGGGGCGCGATCTGGACGTCGACGTCGTCGAGAGGAATCGGATGGCACAGCGGGATGAGGGACGACGCCTGCTTCGCTGCGTGCATGCCCGACGCCTTGGCGAACGAGAAGAGGTCCTCGGCCTTCGCGCCAGCTTCGATGGCGTCCGGAGTCGCGATGATGACGCAGCGCGCCATGGCCCTCCGCAGGGTTTCGGCCTTGCCGGTGACGTCCACCATCCGAGCGCGGCCGTGCTCGTCGAGATGAGTGAGCGCATGGCTCGCCGGGCGGTCACCGGGTGGGGGACCCCCGATGCTCACGTGGGGGCACCGATCACGCGCCACGCTCCTGCATAGATGTTCGCCCGGCCCTCGCGGACGAAGCCGGCCAGGGTCATGTCGAGCGCACGTGCGGTGGCGACCGCGAGGCTCGACGGCGCGGACACGGCCACGAGCGTCGTCACACCGGCCACCGCAGCTTTCTGGACGATCTCGTAGCTGACGCGTCCCGAGACGACGAGGACCGCGGCGTCGAGCGGAAGTCGATGCTGGAGCGCCGCCCATCCGACCAGTTTGTCGACAGCGTTGTGACGTCCCACGTCCTCTCGGACGGCCATCGCGCGACCGGTCGTGTCGAAGAGTCCTGCGCCGTGCAGGCCCCCGGTCTGAGCGAACACGCGTTGACGCTTCTGCAACGTCGCGGGCAAGCTCGTGAGCACGTCTGCGTGGATCGGCTTTCCGGTGGGAAGGGCGGGACATCGGTCTTTCAACTGGTCGAGCGTCGCCGTCCCGCAGACGCCACAGCTCGCGCTGACCAGGACCTCCCGGCGTCGTGATCCGACGATCGTGGGCCGCGAGGATGCGACCGTGACGACGTTGAAGTGCTGGACGTCCCCGTCTGGCAGGTCGCAGTACTTGACGGATTGGACCTCGTGCGCGTCAGTGACGAGTCCCTCGGTGAGGAGGAAGCCGACCGCGAGCTCGAAGTCGTTCCCCGGCGTGCGCATCGTGACGGCAACCGGCTCGGGTGGCGTCGAGGGACTGCTGAGGCGGATTTCAAGCGGCTCTTCTCCCACCACCTGGTCTGGGCGTTCGCTGGATCCCGTTTCACAGAGCACCGTCACGAGCACGGGCTCGACGGGTGCCGCGCGGTGCGCCGTGCTCCCGGGCACGCCCGTCATCGCCCGTGGAACCTCATGGCGCCGAACGTACCAGCGCCCGCCGCTCGTGCGAGTCCGCGAGCGGGCTCACGATTCGGACTCCAACTTCGCCGCGAGTCGTCGGGCTGCATCCTTCGCCTCTGCAGGGCTCGCTCCTGCGCGCCCGACGATCCACGCGGAGAGTGGGGCGGCGGTCCGCTCCGAGGCGTGCGCGGCGATGCCGGCGAGGCCGAGCAGCGCGTCTGCCTCCTCCTCGGAGGGGGCGGTCGTGCCCAGCGCCTTTGCGAACTGCTCTGCCCATTCGGTGGCGGTCGTCACGTGGACGCTTTACCACGTTTTGCGCCGCCCAACCTTCGCCGAGATCCGTCGGCGCCGCGATCCGGCGCGTCTCGGAGGGATTGCCCCGCAGCGCCCGGAGATGCGTCAGGCCGCCAGCTTGCGTCCGGGGTGGGAACCACCGGGGAAGGGGGTATGAGCCGAGTCACATGACGAGGAGCGCACGCATCTTCAGCAACGGTCAGGCCGTTGCGGCGGCAAGCGGGTACGACGGCGCACCCCCGCGGGTGGGCTTTTTCACCGACACGTCCGTGTGCATCGGCTGCAAGGCGTGCGAGGTGGCCTGCAAGGAGTGGAACCGGATTCCCGAGGACGGCCTGACCTTCACGGCGATGTCCTACGACAACACCCAGGGGCTCGGGGCCGACTCCTGGCGTCACGTCGCGTTCGTCGAGCAGGTCCGCGAAGGAGCTCCCGGCGACCTCGCCGGCGCAGGCCGCGTCCGCTGGCTCATGTCGTCGGACGTCTGCAAGCACTGCACCGAAGCAGCGTGTCTCGACGTCTGCCCGACCGGCGCCATCTTGCGCACCGAGTTCGGCACGGTGGTCGTGCAAGAGGACGTCTGCAACGGCTGCGGTTACTGCGTCCCCGCGTGCCCCTTCGGCGTGATCGACCAGCGCAAGGAGGATGGCAGGGCCTGGAAGTGCACGCTCTGCTATGACCGGCTCGGCGCCGGACACGAGCCTGCGTGCGCCGGAGCCTGCCCCACCGAGTCGATCCAGTTCGGGCCGTTGGACGAGCTGCGAGAGCGTGCAGACCGCCGGCTCGCGGCGCTGCACGGCGCCGGGATGGTGGATGCCCGGCTCTACGGGCGCGATCCGGACGACGGCGTCGGAGGAGGTGGCGCGTTCTTCTTGTTGCTCGACGACCCCGAGGTGTACGGACTGCCGCCCGATCCGGTGGTGACCACCCGGGACCTCCCCCAGATGTGGCTGCACGCGGGGATCGCCGCGGTCGCGCTTGCGGTGACGGTGGCAGGTGTCTTCGTGGGGGGACACCATGCGCCATGAGGGAAAGCTCGCCCGGGTCGGGCCGGAGGGCGTCGTGCCGCGACGTCGCGCACAGGGCGGCGACGATCAGACGTGCACCTCCTATTACGGGCTGCCTGTCATCAACCAGCCTGTCTGGTCGGCCAGGGACGTTGCGGGCTACCTCTTTTTGGGAGGGCTCGCCGGCGCATCGGCACTCGTCGGTGCGGGCGCGCACGTCACCGAGCGGCCGCGCCTCGCACGGTCGGCCAAGCTCGGGGCGGCAGGCGCCGCCGCGCTGTCGATGCTCGCCCTGGTGCACGATCTCGGACGCCCGGCACGCGCGCTGCACATGCTGCGCGTCGTGAAGCCCACCTCGCCGATGAACGTCGGATCGTGGCTCCTCGCCGCCTTCGGGCCGGCGACGGCCGTCGCGGCGGCGAGCGATGTCACCGGGGTGTCCCCGGTGCTCGGCGACGCGGCGACGGTGTGCGCTGCGGTGCTCGGGCCGGCGGTCGCCGCGTACACGGCGGCACTCATCTCCAACACGGCCGTCCCGTCGTGGCACGAAGGACGCCGCGAGATGCCGTTCGTCTTCGTGGCTTCCGGGGCGTCCGCGGCAGCCGGCGTCGGTCTCGTGCTGGCCCCCGCCGGCGAGCTCGCCCCGGTCCGTCGGCTCGCCGCAGTCGCCGGACCGACCGAGATCGTCCTCACGAAGCTCATGGCGCGCAAGATGGGTCTCGCGGGTGAGCCCTACCGGACGGGCAGAGCCGGTGCGACCCTGCGAATCGCCGAGGTGTGCACGCTTCTCGGGGCAGGCGGCGCGCTCTTCGCACGCACCCGGCGCGCGGTCGCGCTCGGTTCGGGCCTCGCGTTGCTCGCGGGCTCTGCGCTCGAGCGGTTCGCCATCTTCTACGCCGGGCTCCACTCCGCGCAGGATCCCCGCTATAGCGTGCTTCCCCAGCGCGAGCGGCTGTCCCGGCCGCCGGACGGCACATCGCGCTGACGCGCCCCCGCACGGCACCGCCCATGACCGTCGGCTCCCCCTCCAGCCACGTCCAGTTGCGGGGCGCTCACCCCTCCAGCCACGTCCAGTTGCGGGGCGCTCACCCCTCCGGGTCGTCGCGGTGGTGGCCGGCGGAGATCCAGCGCGCCGCTTCTGCGCTGTGGCGGCGGTAGTCGAGCTTGCCGCTTGGTGAGCGGCCCACCGATCCGACGATGCGCACCCTGCGGGGCGCCTTGAATCCCGCGAGACGAGCCTTGACGTGGTCGATCAATTCCTGCTCGTCGGGCACCACGGGGCCCGCGGGCTCGACGATGCCCACCACCATCTCGCCGAAGCGCTCGTCGGGCACGCCGACCACCGCCGCGTCGCGTACCCCCGGGTGCGTCTTGAGCGCTTCTTCGACCTCTTCGGGGTACACCTTCTCGCCGGCGGTGTTGATCGAAACCGACCCGCGCCCGAGCAGATGGATCGACCCGTCGGCACGGACCTGCGCGTAGTCGCCTGGGATCGAGTACCGCACACCGTCGATCTCGCGGAACGTCGCAGCGGTCTTCTCGTCGTCCTTGTAGTAGCCGATGGGGTTGCGCCCGGCGAGCGCCAGCACCCCGACCTCCCCCGAGCCCGGGGCCACGGGGCGCCCGTCCTCGCCGAGGACAAGGACCTCGGACCCGAGCGCGAACTCGGCCGTCTTCGACGCCGCCGTCCCCGTCGAGATCGACGCGCCCATCCCGAGGGCTTCCGAAGAGGCGAAGAAGTCGAAGAGGACCATGTCGGGGCGGTGCCGGAGCAGGCCGGCCTTCACCTCCTCGCTCCACATGGCGCCCGAAGAGAGGATGCCGACGAGCGACGAGAGGTCCCAGCGATCCGGCTCGGCGTCGAGGGCGGCGAGCATCGGCCGGCCGAACGGGTCGCCGACGATGACGACCCCGTTCACCTGCTCACGCTCGATCGCGTCGAAGAGCTCGACGGGATCGAAGTGCCGACCCTCCAAGAGCACGACCTTGCCGCCCTCGCTCAGGCATTCCATCGCGGTGAAGGCGCCCGTGGCGTGCATGAGCGGACATGCGGGGAGCAGCGCCATGCCCGGACCGCTGGTGCGCAGGGCTTCCTCCACGCCGGCCACCCCTGTCGCGTCGCGGTAGTGACGGAACCCCGAGGCGTTCATGCGGGCGAACAAGTCGTCTTGGCGCCACATGACGCCCTTGGGCATGCCGGTGGTACCGCCCGTGTACAGCATGACGAGATCGTCGCCACTTCGTCCCCACGGCGCCACGGTCCGCTGCGCAGCCGACGTCGCCGCTTCTTCATAGGGGGTTGCCCATGGAGGGCACGCCGACGTTCCGTCGTCCACCCAGAGCCAACCCCGCACCTTCGGAAGCTTGGCGCGGACCCGCTCCACGAGTTCTCGGAATGCGCCATGGAAGACGACCGCCGCCGCGTCGGCGTTGTCCCAGAGATAGACGATCTCGCGGTCGGCGTAGCGGTAGTTGGTGTTGACCGGGACGGCGCCCACCTTGAGGATGCCAAAGACCGACTCGAGGTACTCCGGCGCGTTGTAGAGATAGATCGCCACCTTGTCCTGCCGGGCGATGCCCACGCCCAGGAGCCAGCGGCCTACCCCGTCCGCTCGGCGGTCCATCTGCGCCCAGGAGATGCGCCGCTTGCCGTGGACGAGCGCCGGGGCGTCGGGTTGCATATCGGCCGCGACTTCCCAGACGTCGGCGAAATTCCAGCTCGAGCTCATCGGCGCGGCCACCCGCCGGGAGCCTATGCGCCTGCCCCCATGGCGCGGCAACCTCGCCGTTCCCGCTGCCCTTGGTAGGCTCACGCAGCCTTCGACATGGAGCAGGGGGAAACGGACCGTGGCGCGCTCTCGGCAACAGTCTGACCGCGCCGGCTCCCCCCGGCGCCTACGCCGTCTCGGTCCGAACACTCCCGCGACGCCGGCGCTTGCGGCGGCGCTCGGCGGGGTCGTATTCGTCCTGCTGCGCCTCGTGGTCGTCGCCAAGGGCGACGCCAGCCGCTTTGTCATGGCCGGGCGGGACTTCGTCGTTCCTTCGCGCGCTCCACGCGGGCTGCACGTGTTTGCCGGCACCGGCTACGACGGTCAGTTCTACTACCGGCTCGCGCTCGATCCGGCCGATCTGTCCAAGACGGCGTTCGGCATCACGCTCGACGCCGGCTTTCGGATCCAAAGGATCGGATTGTCGGTGCTGTCGTGGCTGGCGTCGGCCGGTCAGCACCAGCTCGTCCCAGACGCGGAGATCGCGGTCAACCTGGCGGCACTCGTCGTGCTCGCGTGGCTCGGTGGCGTCATCGCCAAGGACGCGGGACGTCACGCGCTGTGGGGTCTGCTCGTCGCGGGCTTCTGGGGCTTCCTCTTCAGCATCGGGAGAGACCTGCCCGAGGTCGTGGCGAGCTGCTTTCTCGTGGGGGGTCTGCTCGCACTCCGGCGGGATCGGCCGCTCGTCGCCGGGGCGCTCTTCGCGTGCGCGGTGCTCACGCTCGAGACCACCTTGGACGTGGTCATCGCGGTGGCACTCGTCAGTCTTTTCCAGATCGCGAGGCACAAGAGGCGTCCGGGTCCGCGTGATGCGGCGTGGGTGGTCCCAGGTCTCGCGTTCGTCGGCTGGCAGCTCGTCGGCTGGCTCGCGACCGGCACGCTCCCGATGCGAGCCGACACCGGGGACAACATCGCCGCACCCCTCGTCAACCCGATCGGGGCTTTCGTCTACTACCTCACCCATCCCTTCTCTGCGTCGTCCCTCGTCTGGCTGGGCCAGTTCTTCGTGCTGGCGGTGGTGACGCTCCTGGCCGGCTGGGCACTGCGCAGATCCAGGGTGCCCAGCTGGGAGAAGCTCGCGTGGGGCATCGCGTTGCTGGTCGCGCTCTCGCTCGCGCACGGCGTGTGGTACGGAAAGGCGAACTTTCGCGGGTTCGAGGACCTCTACGTCCTCTCTTCGATCGTCCTGCTCGGCTCACGGCACCGGCTGTGGCTGCCTGCGGCGCTCGTCGGAGTGGCGTGGGCCGTCACCTTCGCCCATTACGTCGTCTCGCTCTGATCCGAGGTGGGCATGCGGGGCAGACGCGCGCGCCTCGACCAGGCCCGGCAGTGCCCCCGCTCGTCACTCGCGCAGAGGCCCCGCGTCCGTATATCCCTGTCGTACCCCGTGGCCCGCGCGTGCGATCAGCTGCTCGGGCTCGTAGAGCATCCAGTAGGCATTGCGGGCGTGCTTTCGGGAACGATCCTTGAAGACCGGTACGAGACGCGCAGGGTCGTCTTCCTCGTCCTCGTGCACGAACACCTCGAGGATGGGGGTACTCGTCAGCAACTGCGCCAACATGATCCCGGTCGACGCCTCGTGGGCGCACACCTTGTCGATCGGCGCTTTGCCGGGCATGCCGAGCGCGACCACGATCCGGCAGCCATCGATCTCGACGAGGCGCTTGGCAGCCACCGCCAGATCCTTGAAGCCAGGGACCGTGCGGCGCACGACCTCGAACCGCACGCCGTGGCCGGGGCAACGCTCGAGCTCGGCCACCGCCTCGGCCCCCATGTCGAACCGGGCGAACATCGTGTCGACCACACCGATCTTGTCCACCGCCCTATTCTCGCGTGGCCGGCACGACCGGCACGCGCCCGCGCTCACGGCGCGCGCGCGTGGCCGATCGCGCCCCAATCGAGCAGCGCGTCACCACCGGTAGAAGCGGTGCCTCCCCGCGCTCTCACCACGTCCCACGGCG
Organism: Actinomycetes bacterium; assembly: GCA_021794995.1. GTDB lineage: Bacteria > Actinomycetota > Acidimicrobiia > Acidimicrobiales > RAAP-2 > JAJYVT01. The sequence goes on from JAJYPY010000009.1 coordinate 21,744, forward strand.
TAGCCAACGAGCCAGAGGAAAAGGAAAATCGCGGCAATGATCCAAAGGAAATGGAGAGCGAATCCAAGTCCAAAGAATAATAACACAATGATGAATGCAAGCAGCAAAAGCACGTGAATCCTCCAGGTCTCAGGCGATCCCGCGTCGCCTTGTACCTCACGATCTACCCAGGGGTTAGTGCGGTGAACCATTTCCCTCGACCGTGTACTCGCACGAAGAGCAATAGCGGTTCTACGTCAGAGATCGTGCCCGCCCTCCCGGGTCTGCCTGCGGCCGCACGAAGGCGGAGGACCGGTCCCCCGAGCGTCTCGAGCTGGCCTCGCGATCAGGGGAATACGTGGGGATTCCATATGTGGCACGGTCTTGACCTGGTCGGCAAGAATGGACCGGAATGCTGGCGGACCTGAGGCATCGAGTCGCGGCCGAGCTCGAGGCCGACGAGACGCAGGAGCCGTGCCTGCGCCGATTCGGCATCGCCGGGCTCGTTGCGAGCCTTGCCGTCGTCGCCGGAGCCGTGGCGGGCGGATCGAGCTTCATCTCCCGGCTCCCGGGCGCCTGGTTCTTCGGCACGCCCGGCGGCCCGCTCGGATTCGTGTCTGCGAGCTCCGCGCGAGCTCCGGCTATCAGCATTCTCGCCGTCTACGGCGGCATGGCGGCCCTGTGCGTCATCTGGTGGCGGCTCCTTCGGGCATTGCACCGCCATCCCGGCATGTCCGTCCGGGGGGTCGTGCGCACGATCTGTGCGTGGGCCGTGCCGTTCGTGCTCGCTCCGCCGCTCTTCAGCCGCGACGTCTACAGCTATGCCGGACAGGGCGAGATGGTCACCTTCCACATCGATCCCTACCACTACGGGCCGGGCGTGCTCGGCGCCACGCGCTTCAACCTGCTGGCCGGGCCCCTGTGGGCGAACACGCCGTCGCCGTACGGCCCCACCTTCCTCTCGCTCGACGGGCTGGTGACCCGGCTGTCGGACCACCAGGTGCTGGTGACGCTGTTCCTGCTGCGTGGACTGGCACTCCTTGGCGTGGCGCTGGTGGCCGTGGGACTGCCGACGCTCGCACGCGGTGCCGGGCGGGATCCCGCGGCCGTCCTCGTGCTGGGCGTGGGGAGCCCGCTCGTGCTCGCCACCCTCATCGGTGGCGCGCACAACGACGCCTTGATGGTCGGCCTGCTCGTCGCGGGGCTGGCAGCCTGGCAGCGGTTCGGACCCGTGCCCGGGATCGTGCTGTGCGCGCTCGCAGCGGGGGTGAAGGTGCCCGCTGCGCTCGGCATCATCGTGATCGGGTGGAATTGGGCTCCCCAGGGGGCGCGACTGGTCCAGCGCGTCGGGCGGACCCTCGGTGCGCTCGGGATCGGCGCCGCGACCCTTGCGCTCGTGTCGGCGGTGACGGGCATCGGCTGGGGATGGGTGGTCACCGTGACCGCCCCCGACAAGGTCAGCACCGGGGTCACTCCGGTCGATGCGGTGGCCCATGTGATCACCGCGGTGCTCCACCTCGCCGGCAGCTCGGTGCCGCTGGCACCGGTACGCACCGCCGTGTCGATCACGGGTGTGGTCACCGCGGTGGTCGTGGGGACGGTGCTCCTCTGGCGCTCGCCTCAGCTCGGTCCGATCCGTGCGCTCGGGATGGCCCTGCTGGTCCTCGCGCTCCTGAGCCCGGTCCTGTGGGCGTGGTACCTCACCTGGGGACTCATCCTCCTCGCACCGGTCGCCCAAGGGGTGCTGCGGCGGGTGCTCATCTGGCTCTCGGTCGCCGAGTCCCTCATCGGGGTGTCGGCGGTCCTCGGGCTCTGGCGCGCCGCAGGTCACGACGGGGCACTCCCGATCGCCATGGTGGTGGTCGGCGTCGGCGCCGCGATCCTCACCGCGGCGCGCGCTCCCTATGCGCACGTCCCGCCACGGCCGCGTTCGGCGCCCTCGGGTCGTGACGTCAGCGTGTCGCCGGTGGTGAGCCGGGCACCCGTCGAGCGCTGAGCGCCCAGCCCGGTCTCGCCACCGGGCGGTCAATGGCCGTACGCTCCGCAAGGAACCCGGTCGCCAGCGAGCCGCGCGGGCTGCACGGGCCGCCCCGCCCCGCAGCCCCGCACCCCGAAGACCGAGCCAACTTGACGACGGAGGCGACCATGGCCTGGGACTTTTCGACCGAGCCGGAATTCGAGGCGCAGCTCGAGTGGATGCGCGAGTTCACGCGCGAGGAGATCTTCCCGATCGAGACGCTCCACCTCAGCCACGACGAGCTCATGCAGATCGTGCGCCCGCTCCAAGACGAAGTGCGGCGCCGGGGCCTGTGGGCCGCCCACCTGCCACCGCGCCTCGGTGGGATGGGGTTCGGCCAGGTTCGCCTCGGGCTCATGCACGAGATCCTCGGACAGTCCCCATACGGTCCGCTCGTGTTCGGCAACAACGCGCCGGACTCGGGCAACGCCGAGCTCCTGTCCATCGGCATCGAGGCAACCGGGCGCGACGACCAGCGCGAACAGTGGCTCCAGCCTCTCCTCGACGGCACCATGCACAGCGGGTTCTCGATGACCGAGCCCGGGACCGCCGGGTCTGACCCCACCCTCCTGTCCACGCGCGCCGTGCGGGACGGCGACGAGTACGTGATCAACGGGCGCAAGTGGTTCACGACCAACGGCTCGGTCGCGGACTTTCTCATCGTGATGGCGGTGACCAACGCCGACGTGCATCCCTACCAGGGGTCGTCGATGATCCTCGTGCCTGCTGGAACCCCGGGGGTGACGATCGTGCGCGACGTCCCCGTGATGGACCATCCCGACGCGCCCTTCGGGACGTTCGGCAATCACGCCGAGATCGAGTACGTCGACGTGCGCGTCCCCGTCGCGAACCTCATTGGGATCGAGGGCGAGGGGTTCCGTCTCGCGCAGGCGCGCCTCGGGCCGGGCCGCATCCATCACTGCATGCGGTGGCTCGGGCAGTCGCGGCGCGCGTTCGACATGCTCTGCGAGCGGGCGGTGTCGCGCTACGCGCACGGGTCACTGCTGTCGGAGAAGCAGACGGTCCAGAACTGGGTGGCGGACTCCGTCGCGCAGATGTCCGCAGCACGCCTCATGACGCTGCATGCGGCGTGGAAGATCGACCGGGAGGGCGCACACGCGGCGCGCGACGAGATCGCGATGATCAAGTACTGGGGGGCCGCCGTCCTCTACGACGTGATCGACCGGGCGATCCAAGTGCACGGTGCGCTCGGGTTCTCCTGTGATCTGCCGCTGGAATCGATGTACCGAGCGGCGCGTGCCGCCCGCATCTACGACGGTCCCGACGAGGTGCACCGTCAATCGGTTGCTCGCCACGTCCTTCGGCGTTACACCGCGGTGGAGGTGCCAACCGAGCACGTGCCGACGCGCCGCGCCGCCGCGCAGCGCAAGTTCGCAGACATGCTGGCGTCGATCACCGCCGACGACTGACAGCGCCGGTCCGCAGGCCCATAATGGCGCTGGGATGATCGGGGACGAGTTCGCTCGGGTGCTGGCAGCCGCGCAAGATGGCGACGCGCGGGCGTTCAGCTCGCTGTACCGCGACCTGAACGCTCCGCTGCTGCGGTATTTCGGCGCGCACGTCCCCTCGGAGGCCGAGGACCTCGTCGCCGAGACGTGGCTGTCGGTCGCACGGGGCCTGGGGTCGTTCCGCGGGGACGAGGCAGGGTTCCGGGGATGGGTGTTCACGATCGCCCACCGCCGCCTCGTGCAGCACTGGCGCGACGCGGCGAGGCATCCCACGTCTCCGGCCGCCGCGGAGTCACTGGTCGATCGGCCGGGACCCGAGGACACCGCGGAGACGGCGGTGCAGGCGACGCTCGCGGGCTCCGCCGCACGCCAGATCGCCGCGGCGCTCCCCAAAGAGCAGGCCGATGTCGTTCTCCTGCGGGTTGTCGCCGGGCTGGGCGTGGACCAGGTTGCAGAGATCCTGGGCAAGCGGCCCGGGACGGTCCGGGTGCTCCAGCACAAGGCGCTCCGGCGCCTCGCGGCACAATTCTCCCGCGAAAAGGTAACGCAATGACCCCCGCACGCGATCTCCAAGATGCAATGCACAGGTGGGCCATCGATTCCGACACCGCCGAGCGGCTGCTCGCAGGAAGGGTGCATCCGAGCGATGCGCCTCCCGGGTACGCCGGCGTCGCCGAGCTCGTCGAGACCGCACGGGGGCCGGCAGCCCCGGTGGAGCTCCGCGGCGAGGAGCTGGTCGTCTCGGCAGCGGTGGCCCTCGTCGCGCAGCACACCCGTCGATACCGAGAAACGGAGACGCCCATGCGCCGCACGCTCATGTCGTTCAAGGTGGCAGCACTCGCCACCGTCGGGACCCTCGGACTTGCATCCGCGGCCGCAGCGATCGGGGGGACCTTCACCTCGAGTCGCCAGCACGTCCCTTCGACGGCCACGGACGCGGGCGCTGCGGGGCTGCAGTCGCACACCTCAGGTGCTACGAGCGGAGGGCGAGGGACCACGACGGGCGGCGCGTCCGCCACGACGCACACGGGCACCGGCCCCGTCCAGGGCATGACCAGCGGACATGCGACCTTCGGGCTCTGCACCGCCTTCTTGGCGACCCACTCAGGTGCTGGCGCAGGGACCACTGGCGCAGGGAAGTCGGCGACATCGACCGCCTTCAAGGCGCTCATGACGGCCTACGGCAAAGCAACAGTGGCAGCGACCGTCACCTTCTGCACCAAGTATGTCAATACAACAAAGCCGCCGGCATCGTCGTCGACGCTGACGCCGTCCGCCGCCCACAACGGGTCGGCCAATGGGTCGGCCAACGGGTCTGCGGGGACCCACCCGAACGCGACAACGCACCCGAACGCGACAACGCATCCGAACGCCTCAGCGAACCCGAACGCGACGGCCCACCCGAGCGCGACATCACACCCGAGCGCGACAACACACCCCGGGTCCTGAGCAGCGCAGCACGCCCGTCGACCCACGGTCCGGCGCCCGTCTCTGGGAGCCGGGGCGGCTCGGGGCCGGCTGGCGCTAGATCGCAGCGAGGGCGTCGAAGCCGATCGCCCGCTCGAGTGCTGCGGCTGACCGGAGGACGACCAGGTCCGCGTGCTGGGGACCGACGAGCTGGACACCGACGGGGAGCCCGTGCGCGGTGAGGCCCGCACACACGGTCGCGGCAGGGGAGCGGGTCATGTTGAAGGGGTACGTGAGCCGGACCCAGTTGGCGTCGACGACGCCGTTGACCACGCCCTTGCCCTCGAGGTCGTTCGGGGGTGGCGGTGCGGCCGTCGTCGGCGTCACGAGCAGCCGCACGTCCCTGAACAGCTCCACGAGTCGGAGGTTCATGGCGTGGCACCGGTCGAGGGCCTGCACGATTCGGAGCGCCGGCAGCGAGCGTGCGTGCTCGGCGATGGAGACGAGCGTCGCTGTCACCGATCCCCAGCGCTCGGCGTACGGTTCGAGTGTCCGAAGGAGACAGGTGCCCACGATGGCCAGCCAGTCGTCCAGAGGGTCTTCGTCGAACACGGTCTCGACCTCGATGACGTCGGCGCCCAGGGCATCGAGCACCGAGACGGTGCGCTCCGCGACCGCCAGCACCTCCGCGTCGACCTCGGTGTAGCCGAGCGCGGGCGACCAGGCCACGCGCGCCGGGACGTGCGGGTCGCGCAGCGCGTCGAGCCAGCTGGCCTCGGGCCGGGGGAGTGATCGCAGGTCGGACGGATCGGGGCCGACGACCGAGTCGAGCGCCGCGACCACGTCGTCGACGTGACGCCCGAGCACCCCCTTGGAGGAGAGACCCAGCCAGCCCGCACCGGTCGCCCCTCCGGAGGGCACCCGCCCGTGCGAGGGTTTGAGTCCCGACAGCGCGCAGCACGAGGACGGGATCCTGATCGACCCCCCGCCGTCGCTGCCCGTCGCGAGCGGGACCATCCCCGAGGCCACCGCGGCCGCAGAGCCCCCGGACGAGCCGCCCGCGCTGTGGTCGAGGTTCCAGGGGTTCTTCGTCGTGCCGAACAGCGCATTCGCGGTGTGGGCCGTCCAGGCGAGCTCGGGGAGGTTGGTCTTGCCGACCACGACGGCACCCGCCGCGCGCAGCCGTGCGACGAGCACCGAATCGTGCACCGCCGGTGCGGAATCGGCGAGCAGTGCCGAGCCGTGCGTGGTGCGGTACCCGGCGGCGTCCTCGCTGTCTTTCACCCCGAGCGGCACACCCGCGAGCGATCCGGGGTCCGTGCCCGACGCGACCAGCTGGTCCACGGCGGCCGCCTGCTCCAGCGCTCGTGTCCCGTCGACGGCCACGAACGCGTGCACCGAGGGGTTCACCTCACCGATCCGGGCGAGCGATGCCTGCGCGACCTCCCGGGCGGAGATCTCCTTGTGCCGCACCCGGCGGGCGAGCTCGGTGACGGGAACGGTGCGGAAGTCCACCGTCAGCCCGCCAGTGCGAGGACCGCCTCGTGGAGCTCTCGCTCGGCCGTGACGACCATGAGCACGGGCAGGGTCACCCCGCGCTCGACGTAGCGGGCGACGTGGGCCCGGCACGACTCGGCGCTGCCATGGACGACCAGCGCGTCGACGACCTCGTCGGGGATCGCGGCCAGCGCCGCCTTGCGGTCGCCGGCGGCCCACGCCTCCCACATGCCGTCGAGCAAGGGCGCGCGCCCGAGCCACCGGTGGAACGCCGCGTAGGCGGGCACGGTGAGGTAGGCGGCGATCATGCGGCGGGCGACCGCTCGTGCGACTGCCGGGTCCGGTTCGGGGACCACGAAGATGCGTGCGACGACCTCGCCCGGGCCGCCGCCTCCGGCTCGCGTGGCGGCCCCGTCGTGGACCTCGGAGAGTGCCGTCGTCACGTCGTCGGCGGAGAGCCAATTCAAGATGACGCCGTCCGCCTCCCTGCCGGCGAGGCGGAGCATGCCGGCGCGCAGGGCCGCGAGGTACAGCGGTGGCGGGGTGGCGACCGGTCGGGAGAGGCGGAATCCGTGCACCGAGAACGTCTCGAAGTCCGTGCTCACCTTTTCCCCTGCAAGGGCGGCGCGCAGGAACCGAAGGGTGTCGCGCACCCGCGCGTAAGGCTTCTCGAACGCCATGCCGTTCCACTGCTCGACGATCACGTCCGAGGACGTGCCGAGCCCGAAGGCAAAGCGCCCGGGGGCGGCCTCGGCCATCGCGGCGACGGTCTGGGCGAGGAGGGCCGGCCCGCGCGTGAACGCGGGCGCGACCGCCACGCCGAGCCGGAGGTCCGGCTCCCAGGCTGCTGCGAGCGCGAGCGGCGTGAAGCCGTCCGTCCCGTCCACCTCTGCGGACCACGCGTCCGTGTACCCCGCAGCGGCGAGGTCGGCGAACCAGCGGCGATGGTCGGTGAGCCCGACACCCGGGAACGGGACGGTGATGCCGACGCGGGTCACGGGCTCACGATACCGGGGCGGTTCCGCCACGCACGGCCGAGCCGTCCGTCAGCGTCTCCGCGCGGGTGTGATCCGTCCGCGCCGAGCCGGCGACTCCGCGCCGGGATGCACCCGGGAGGCGGCCGCGACCGCGTGCCGGACCGCTGTGACGGCGCCGGCGACGACGAGGTACTCGCGGTTGTAGAGGTGCGAGACGGTGCCGACCTTGACGCCCGAGGGATTGTGGATGCCGATGCGGGCGCCGACGTAGCGCGCCGAGTCGAAGGAGAGCGTCACCACCTCGGCGTGGTGGGAGCACATCTGCTCGAGCTCGTCGAGCGACACCCACGACTCGTCGTTGTAGGAGAGCAGCAGAAGGTCGCAGTCGGTCGCTGCCACCGTGGCCGCGAGCGCGGCGGGCATGGTGCGCTTCGAGTTGAACTCGCTCTTGGTGCGAGGATCGCGGGCGTCGACACGTTTGCACGCGACGCCGTAGTGGTCCGGAGCGTCCCACGCGACCAGCGTCTCCCACACGTGGTAGTTGGTGAAGTAGCGGTGCTGGTTGTACGGCGGGTCCAAGTAGGCGAGATCGACGCGGCCGAGGGAAGGTGCGAGCACCCGCGCATCGGCGCGCAGTGCCACACCACTTCCCGCGAGAAGCTCGGGAGGGACGAGCTCGAGCCGCTTGTAGGAGCGCTCGGCCCATTGCTTGACATAGGCCATCTGGACGCCGACCGTCGAGTCCACGCGGTCAGCCGCCTCGATCAGGCTGGTAAGAAGGACCGGTTCGAGAGGGGTGCCCGCGTGCTGCGCGGAGATCGCGTCGCGGATGGCGTCGATGCGCTCGCCGTTGAAGGGCTGGAAGAAGCGTGCGCGCCGGCAGAACGTCTCGGTGACGTACCCGGCCCGTCCCTTGAGCCCGTTCAGTTGGGCGAGGGCGTCGCGCAGGAGCGCGCGTGTCACGGACGCAGCATCCGTCTCCACGTAGCAGCGCGCGAACGACTCTGCGTACCGGGCCGAATCCACGGCGGTGACGTGGATGCCGAGGCGCTTGAACGCCTGCGCGACCCGGGTGGTCCCGGTGAACAGGTCGAGCGCAGTCCGTGCACCGCTCGACGCAGCGATCGCTTCGAGCACCGGCACCAGCCGGCGCTTCGACCCGAGGTACTTGATCACTGCGCCCCGCGGCGTCGCGTGGGGGGCGCGGCAGGCACGCGCACGAGACTACGCCGGCTCGGGGACCCCACCGCGTGATGGACCTCAGGAACGGTGCGCTCAGGAACGGTGCGCGCGGCCAAGGGCGAAGACGGCGACCCCGTCCGGGTGGGAGGGAGCGCCGAAGACCGAGGAGAGCGCGCGCCGCATCGCCGCCGAGCCGGTGTCGCCCGGCAGCACGACGACCGCGCGCGCGTGCATCGCCCGCAGGTCGGCGCGCATCGCCCGGATCGTCGACGTCGAGAGCGGGAGTCGGAGACGGTGCAAGGTCGCGGCGGCGAAGACGAGCCACACGGCGTCGTCCTCGGGTGCTTCGACCGCATGCCCGTGCCGGCCGGGCACGATGGCGTATCCGTCGGGAAGCGAGAACGTAAAGCCGCTCTCCGCCTGCCAGACCATCTCGGTCGCGACCGCGCCCGAGGAATTGGGATAGACCACGAGTACCGGGGCCGGAGCGCCCGGAGGCGGGTGCAGCAACGAGGAGTCGAGCACCGCTGGGCGTCGGACGGCGGTCACGGCGTAGGGCCAGTGCGGCGCGGTCGCGAGCGGCACCAGGGCGAACGCACCGACGGCGAGGGCCAACGCGACGGGGGCGGCCCGCCATGAGCGAGCCCGCTGCCAGCGGCGGACATGGTCCACCACGATGGCGAGCGCGAGGCCCGCGAAGAGGTCGACCATCGCGCCGAAGCGCTCAGGGACGATCGAATCGAAGAGCGGGATGTGCCCGAGGAGAGCGGCGGGCAGCGCAATGTGCGTGTTCGCCGTTCCGACGTGGAGGTCGTCGCCGAGCGACAGGACGAGCCCGACGAGCGCAAGGGCGAGCGCCACGCGCAGCGGTGCCGAGCGCCACAGCACGACGGCACCCGCCACCAGCACGACCAGGAGCCCCGGACCGAGGTAACTGCCGTTGGACCCTGAGATGAACGCCACGCCGGCGAGCTCTGCGTGGGGGACGACGATCGAGGCGAGCGAGGCTGCGATCTGCCCGCCATGCCGCCAGACGGGGCCCGTGACAACCCGGGGGCCGGCGGCCACGATCCAGAGCGGATAGGCGAGCGCGGCGCCCGCGATGCCGGTCGCGAGCGCGAGCCCGGGCCCCGCTGCGCGCAGCGAGGGACGGACCGATCGCGGCCGGGCGATGCACATCACGGCGACTCCCGCAGCCACCACGAGGGCCGTGATCGCGAGGAGCTCCGTCGAGACGAAGAACTGGGCGACGACCAGGACGCCCAGCAGTGCACCCGTGCCCAGCGACCGGTGCGACCGGTGCACGAGCAACGTGTCGAGGCACAAGAAGATGAGCGGCGGCAGCACGAGCCACGTCAGGTCGAGATGCGCGTAGCGAAGATCACCCGCCAGGAAGGGGCCGAAGCCGTAGCACAGAGCGCCGACAAACGCCGCCGGCGGCCACGTCACGTAGCGGCGGCACAGGGCGAACGCTGCGAGGGCGCTGAGCGCAGGTGCCAGCAGCACCGCCACGTCGAGCGACGCCACCGGGCCGGCGGTCACCGTGATGGGGGACAGCACGAGCCCGAGCAGCTCCATCGAGGTGTTGACGAGGAGGTTCACTCCGGAGGGCGCGAAGAGCGAACGGCTGAAGAACGGGTTCACGCCGGCGCCGAGTGCGTGCGGCACCCAGGCGAGGAACCACACCTCTTGCCCCGGGTCGGCAGACCCTGCGGGGATCGCCGCACCGAACCCGGCGGCGAGCAGGTGCCACCAGACCGCCAGCGATATCGCCTCGTACAGCGCGAAGGCGGCGACGTAGTGCCAGGCGCGTGATCGTCGGCGCCCGGGGCTGCCGGCAGCCGCTTGCGGAGCGGTCAGTGCAGCTCCCGGTTGCGCCGCTCCCCACCCGGCGTTCACGTCAAGATGTTCACCGCGCGTGCGGCGACGATGCCGATGGTGACGATCGAGACGAGCGACTCCGCGCTCATGAGCGCTTTCGCCGCGCGGGTGAGGGGCATCGTGTCGGTCGGGCTGAAGGCCGCAGCGTTCGTGAGAGAGACGTAGAAGTAGTCGAAGAACCCCGGAGCCCATCCCGCCGACGCCTTGGCGAGGCTCCCCATCTGGGGGAACAGGAAGTCGGGATTGCGCTCGTGGCCCTGTACCCTGGCGAGCGGCCCGCCGCGGTCGAGCTGCCAGAACCACAAGGCGTACACGATGATGTTCGTGAGCCACACGGACACCGCGCCGTAGAGCAGCGGGCGCCCCTTCGTGATCCCCCCATAGAGGAGGTCGTCGACGAGCAGCCCGATCGACACCATGTTCGCCACGTTCAACAACGCGATGACCGCGATGACGATCAGGCGCAGGTCGGTCTCTTCGCTGGTGCGCCGGTAGGTGCGGATCAGGTTCAACAGGACGACGAGCGTCCCCTCGATGGCGGGGACCAGCCACTTGGGGCCGAGCGCGAGCTGGTGCGGGAGGGCGAGGTAGAGCCCGAGCGCGATCAGGACCGCGAGCGTCGCCGACCAGTGGCGTACCCGTCCGGTCCGAGCCGCCGGTGGCGACGCAGGTCCCGGGGATGGAGCGTCCGTCATGGCAACCCCGACGGTACCGCCGCAGGCCATCGCTCGTGGGAACGACCGGCGCCCGTGTTGCCGGCATCCGCCCGTGAGACAGCGGGCCAGAGCGGAGATATCGTAGCGAACATATGTTCGATACAGAGCGGCTCCAGGTGCTCGCCGCGCGGGTCCGGCCGACCGCCGCCAGCAGGACGCGGCTCTTGCCGACCCTCCCTTCGATCGCCGCGTTGCTCCCCGACGGCGGGCTGCGGCGCGGGACCGTCGTGCGGTGCACCGGTCGTGCGGCCCGCAGTATGGCGCTGGCCGTGGCGGCGGGCCCATCGGCGGCAGGGTCGTGGTGCGCCCTGGTGGGGATGGACGACGTGGGGGCCCTCGCCGCTGCGGGGTACGGCGTCGACCTCGAACGCCTGGTCGTGGTGCACGTCGCGCGGGCCCAATGGGCCTCTGCGGCCGCCACGCTGGCCGACGGTCTCGACCTCGTCGTGGTGGTCCCCCCGCCGCACCCGCGGCCGGCCGAAGTGCGCATGCTCGTCGCGCGGGCCCGCGATCGCGGGGCCGTCATCCTCATGGTGGAGGAGCGGCCCAGCTGCCCGGTCGACCTCGAGCTGGCGGTGGCGGAGGCGGGCTGGCACGGCCTCGCCAGGGGTGCCGGGCGTCTCCAGTCGCGCCGGGTGACCGTGGTGGCGCGCGGGCGGGGCCAGGCGGCCCGACCGGTCCGCCGGGAGCTCTGGCTCCCCGCCGCGACCGGGAAGGCGGCTGCGGCATGACGCAGGCTGGACCGGGAGCGCCGCCACCGCGGCTCGTCCTGATCGAGTGCCCGGCGCTCGAGGCACCCGAAGGTGCTGCCGCAGACGGCGTGGAGCGCCTCCGACGATTCGGCCAGGTGATCGACGCGCTGTCGTCGGTGTGCCCATGGGTCGATGCCGTGCGGCCCGGCGTGTGCACGCTCCCCATCAAGGGCCCGGCGAGGTACTTCGGCACCGAGGAGGCCGTGCTCGACCGGGTGGGCGAGGCGGTGCGTGGGGCGCTCCAGGGTGCCGGGCACCGGGAGGCGCCGGGTGCAGACGGTGCGGCCTTCGGGGGACCCGCCTTCCGGCTCGGTGTCGCCGAGGGGGTGTTCGCCGCCACGCTGGCGGCCAAGGCTGGGGTGACGGTGCCGCCAGGGGAGACCCCACGGTTCCTCGCGCCGTGGCCCGTCGACGTGCTCGGCGACCCCGAGCTGGCCGACGTACTGGTCCGTCTGGGGTTGTCGACCCTGGGGCGCTTCGCCGCCCTTCCTGCGCCCGACGTGCTCGCCCGGTTCGGTGCCTCCGGCGCCCGGTGCCATCGCGTGGCGCGCGGGTTCGACGGTGAACTGCCGGGCTACCGGATGCCGGGGACGGGTGCACGGCTGGTGGCTGCACTCGGGCGGTCGCTCGCGCTGGAGGCGCACCAGCCGGGGTTCTGGGGAGGGACGAGTGCGGCCGACGAGCGGGCGGCCGAGGTGCTGATCGTCCTCCAGCGCCGCCTCGGGCCCGAGGCGGTCGCGGTCCCCGTCCTCGAGGGGGGCAGGGGACCTGCCGACCGGTGCCGGCTCGTGCCGTGGCGCCCACCGGCCGCGGCGCCCGAGCCGGAGGGCGCCCGCCGCATCCCGCCAGAGCCTCCGTGGCCGGGACGACTGCCGCCGCCTGCACCCGCGCGGGTGATTGCCACCGGCCGCCCCGCCGGGCCATCGCAGGTGGAGCGGGTGAACCAGGCGCACCAGGCGCACCAGGCGCACCAGGTGGAATTGGCCGGCGAGGACGGCGCGCCGGTCGGGGTCAGCGGCAGGGGACTGCTCACCGGCACTCCCTGGCGCCTCTCCCTCGCAGGTGGCCCGTGGACGTCCGTCGCGGCGTGGAGCGCGCCGTGGCCCGCGGAGGAGCGGTGGTGGTCGAGGGCGCGCCGGCGGGCCGCGCGCCTCCAGGTCCTCACGGTCGACGGGGCGGCGTACCTGCTCGTGACCGAGCACGGCCGGTGGCGGGTGGAGGCCGTCTACGACTGATGTCGACGCGCTACGCCGAACTCCACTCCCACTCGAACTTCTCGTTCCTCGACGGCGCGTCGCACCCCGAAGAGCTCGTCGCCGAAGCCGCGCGTCTCGGGCTGTCGGGCCTCGCGCTCACCGACCACGACGGCCTCTACGGGGTGGTGCGATTCAGCGAGGCGGCGCGTCGCGTCGGTCTCCCCACGGTCTTTGGCGCCGAGCTCACCCTCGCCAGCGCGGGAAGCGTCTCCGCGGCGGCGCGCACGGGTGACCCCGATCCCTCCGGGCAGCACCTCGTGGTGCTCGCACGGGATCCCGAGGGCTACGCGCGCCTCAGCCGCACCATTGCAGACGCACAGCTCGCCGGTGGGGAGAAGGGCCGGCCGGCGGTGACGCTCGGCACGCTGGCCGACGCGCACGGGGGGCACTGGCAGGCGCTGACGGGGTGCCGGAAGGGGGCGGTGGCCGCCGCGCTGACGGAGGAGGGCCCCCAGGCGGCACGCCGGAGGCTCGGTGAGCTGGTGGCGGCCTTCGGCAGCCCGAACGTCGCAGTCGAGCTGTGGGACCACGGCGATCCGCTCGACTCCACGCGCAACGATGCCCTCGCCCAGCTCGCCGTCCATGCCGGCTGCGCGTACGTCGCCACCAACAACGTCCACTACGCCACCCCCGCGAGGTTCCCGCTTTCCACCGCGCTCGCCGCCGTGCGGGCGCGCCGCCCGCTCGAGGAGCTCTCCGGCTGGCTCCCCGCCTCGGCCGCGGCCTCCCTCCGAGCAGGCGCCGAGCAGGCCAGGCGCTTCGCCCGCTGGCCCGGGGCGGTGGAGCAGGCGGTCGAGATCGCCGGGAGCTGCGCCTTCGACCTGCGCCTGGTCGCGCCCAGGCTGCCGGACTTCCCGGTACCTGCCGGCCACACCGAGAACAGCTGGCTGCGCCATCTCGTGGACGCGGGGGCGACCCGCCGGTACGGCCCGCGCACGGCTGAGCGCGTCCCGGGTGCGTGGGCGCGCCTCGATCACGAGCTCGGTGTCATCGAGGCGCTCGGGTACGCCGGCTACTTCCTCACCGTGTGGGACATCGTGGAGCAGTGCCGCCGCACCGGGGTCTACTGCCAGGGCCGTGGGTCGGCCGCCACCTCGGCCGTCTGCTATGTGCTCGGCATCACGCTCGTCGACGCGGTCTCGCTCGGCCTCCTCTTCGAGCGGTTCCTCTCCCCGGCGCGAGACGGTCCTCCTGACATCGACCTCGACATCGAGTCCACGCGGCGCGAGGAGATCATCCAGTACGTCTACGAGCGGTACGGCCGCCGCCACGCCGCGCAGGTGGCGAACGTCATCACGTACAGGCCCCGCTCCGCGTTGCGCGACATGGGCAAGGCACTCGGCCATGCCGCGCAAGACGTCGACCGCTGGGCGAAGCTGACCGACCGCGCCGAACCGTTGGGCGCGCGCCAGGAGATCCCGCCGGTCCTGTGCCGTCTCGCTTCCGAGGTGCTCGACTTTCCGCGCCATCTCGGCATCCACTCGGGCGGGATGGTGATCTGCGATCGTCCCGTCGTCGACGTCTGTCCGGTGGAGCCCGCGCGCATGCCCACACGCACCGTCTTGCAGTGGGACAAGGACGACTGCGCGGCGACCGGCCTCGTGAAGTTCGACTTGTTGGGGCTCGGCATGCTCGAAGCCCTCCACCACATGGTCGACCTCGTGGCCGAGCATCACGGCGTCGTGGTCGACCTCGCGGCCCTCCCCCAGGAGGACGCCGTCTACGACCTGCTCTGCCGGGCCGACACCGTCGGGGTCTTCCAGGTGGAGAGCCGGGCGCAGATGGGGACCCTGCCGCGCGTGCAGCCCCGCTGCTTCTACGACCTGGCGATCGAGATCGCGCTCATCCGACCCGGCCCCATCCAGGGGCACGCGGTCCATCCGTACATCCGCCGGCGGCGTGGCGAGGAGCCGGTCAGCTACCTCCACCCGCTGCTCGAGCCGGCACTGCGCCGGACCCTCGGGGTCCCGCTGTTCCAAGAGCAGCTCATGCAGATCGCGATCGACGTCGCCGGCTTCACGCCAGCCGATGCGGACGAGCTGCGCCAGGCGATGAGCCACAAGCGCTCGGACGAGCGGATGGGGGCGCTCCACGATCGGCTGTTCGCCGGGATGGCGGCGCGCGGCGTCCCCCCCGACGTGGCGCAGAAGGTCGAAGAGTACCTGTGTGCGTTCGCGAGTTTCGGGTTCCCCGAGAGCCACTCGCTGTCGTTCGCGTCGCTCGTGTACTCCTCGGCGTGGCTGAAGCTGCACTATCCCGCCGCGTTCACCGCCGGCCTGCTGAACGCGCAGCCCATGGGGTTCTGGTCGCCCCAGAGCCTGCTCGCCGACGCCAAGCGGCACGGCATCGCGGTGCACCGGCCCGACGTGAACATGAGCCGAGCCGGCGCGTCACCCTCCGGCGCGGCGGGGATCCGCCTGGGGCTCGCCTCGGTCCGCTTCATCGGAACGGACACGGCCGAGCGATTGGCCGGCGGCCAGCCGTGGGAGGGCCAGGAGGACCTGGTGCGTCGTGGCGGGCTGAACCGCACGCAACTCGAGGCGCTCGCGCTGGCCGGGGCGCTCGACGGGCTCGACGGGCACGGCGGGCACGGCGGGCACGGACGCCTC
>JAJYPY010000010.1 GCA_021794995.1 Actinomycetes bacterium
GTCCGGGACCGAGGGCGGGGCCGAGGGCGGGACCGGGGGCGGGGCCGAGGGCGGGGCCGACCCTCGAGACCGAACGGAGGACCCCGCACTGCTCCCGCCGGCGACATCGCCACGAGCCCTTCGGTGACAGAGGAAGTGCCGGGCGTGCCCGGCATCGCTACGGGCCTGCGCTTGGAGGCTTGACCACTCGCGTTCGCGCTGGCCCCGGCGTTGTCGGCGGCGGAGACCCTCGTCTCGGCACCTGCCCGAGGCGTCGGCGGCGGGGTTTGGCGTGCGCCTCTGCGAGTTGGTCGTAGGACTTCGGGGGAAGCCACTGCCACTTCCCCGGCCCCCCTGACAGCTGCCAGCCTGTACGGGTCTTCATCCGATGGTGGACCTGGCAAAGCCGGCAGAGGTTCGCAAGTGCGGTCGGACCATCCCAGGAATAGTCGAGGCCGAAGTGATCGGTCTCCAACCGCTCGGTCGTCCCGCAGCCTGGCACCACGCAGTAGGTGTCACGGAGAAGCAGCGCTCGCTCGACACGTGCGGGCACATCGCGGGTGGCAGAGGTGACCGTGGTGATGTCGACACCGTCTTGTACCAGGATCGTGAAGAGACCCTTCCCCAACAGCTCTCGCGCCGTCGCCACCGAGACTGGGCCGATACCTGCGATTTCACAGCACTCTCCGTCGGCGACCTCGCCACGGACCAATGCGGCAGCGTCGACTCGCACGAGTACCTCGGGACGGCCGCCGCCTGCGCCGGACGGCGTTGCGTTGACCAGCGCGACCAAGGCATCTGCGCGGAGGCGTGCCAGGGGCTCCGGTGCGCCCGCCGCGGTGGCACGCGAGAAGAGGTGCCGCGTCTCGCGCTCCAGTGCGCCGAGAAGGGCAGCCCCATCGCTCGGACCGAAGAAGGCGTCGACTCGGAGCCCTCCGCCATCTGGGACCCAGGTCCTGCAGTAGCGGCGCCGGTGGAGCTGACGTTCGGAGAGGACCACCTCGGCTTCACTTCGCCGGGCGCGGAGCACGCGGGCCACTTCGGCCTTGAGCTCGCTCACCGATGCCGCCTTTGCGAGCTCGACGAGGCCTTCGGCTGCGGGAGGGTCCTCGGCTGCAAGCGGAGACAGGACGGCGGCTTGGTCGAAGGAGAGGTCTCCGCTCGAGAAGGCAGCGTCGAGCACGGGAGCACATGCGAGGCCCGCGGTCACCTCGAGCTTCCGCCTCGCCGCGGAGCGGTGGGTACCGGAGACCGCGGCAAGCAGGGTGGTCGCCTCGATCCCTGCCGCCTGGGCATAGCGCGCAGCACCGGCACCGACAAGCTTCTCCAGCGACCCGAGCGCCGTCGCCATCTCGTGGGCAGCCGGCGGCGCGACCTCCCCTGGAGCAGCCGCCACGAGTGCAGCACGCACGAGGGCGGTCGCCTGGCGCAGCTGTGCGAGCGGTCTGGCCACGTCGTGGGTCCGGCTCATATGCAGAACGGTCGCGACCGGGGCCGATCGTGCGCGCCGGACGTACGGTACGATCCGATACGGCGAGACCCGCTGGCGAAGGGGGGCCGTGAGAGCACACCTGACGTCACCGCCGAAGACGCTCAGGCGGTGCCGGACGACCATGCGTCGCCGTGGACCCGAGCACCTCCTCCGACCGTTCCTGCCGATGGCGTCACCTCACTGCGGTGCTCGAGGGCACCTTCCTCCTCGTCGTGGTCGCGGCGCGAGCCGGAGGTCGTCGGACCCGCGGGCGTGTCTCGGCGGCCTTCCGATCGGGATGCTCGACGCCGCGGGCGACACCGGCAGCTCACGGCTTGCGCGCGGACGTGCCGATGCTCGCGACGAGGTCCAACACTCGAACGGAGAACCATGGCCAAGCATGACAAGCACACGCAAGCTCGAGCACCTCGTGAGCACTGGAAGGAAGAGCCGGACGATCACGACTACCCGGCGGCGGAGAGCTATCTCAGCCTCCTGCTGGGTGAAGTGGACGTCAGGCGGCTCGTTGAGGCGCTTCAGGGAGCCTCGATCGTTCACCGCAAAGCAAAGGACCTGCTGCGAGCCAGCCGGCTACCGCTCCTCGACGCCGACGACCCGCACGTTGCCATCGATCTCGCAAAGGTGAGAAGCGGCAAACGCCTGTCGCCCGTGCTGATCGTGAGAGGCACACTGGCCAACGACGTGGCGATGACGGTGGCAGACGGCTACCACCGCATCTGCGCGAGCTACCACCTCGACGAAGACGCGGACATCCCGATTCGGATCGTGGGTCCGCCCGCGCGCGCCGCGTCGCGACGGTGACGTCCACCGCCCCAGAAGGTTCGGCCCGGACGAGCCCCCCGAAGACACCGCTACGGTGGCCCGATGGAACGTGAGGACTGGGATCACCGGTATGAAGGCGACGAGCTCGTCTGGAAGGAGGAGCCCAACAGGTTCCTCGTGGAGGCGACCGCAGACCTCGAACCCGGGACGGCCGTCGACGTCGCGTGCGGAGAGGGACGCAATGCCATCTGGCTCGCCGAGCGCGGATGGCACGCGACCGGCGTGGACTTCTCCCCGGTCGCGCTGGCAAAGGCACGCCGCCTGGCCGAGAGCCGTGGCGTCGCGGTGGACTGGGTCGAGGCAGATCTTCGTACGTGGTCGGCGCCGACCTCGTACGACCTTGCCGCGATCTTCTACCTTCAGCTTCCGGCGGCGGAGCGGCGCTCCGTCTACCGCGCGACGGCGGACGCCGTTGCGCCCGGCGGACACCTCCTCGTGGTCGGACACGACCTCGAGAACCTGACGGCCGGCGTCGGAGGGCCGCAGTCTCCCGACGTCCTATTCACCGCAGCCGACGTCGTCGCCGACCTCGAGGGGTCCGGGCTGACCGTCGAACGGGCTGAGCAGGTGCGCCGGCCTGTGGAGCACGAGGACGGCAGCGCTGTTGCCCTCGACGTGCTCGTGCGCGCCGTCCGGCCGCGCTGAGCGCATCTGCGCGTCATGTAGGCCCACAACCGGCCCGCTGCGGGCCTCCTGTCGGGCTGCTCAGCGCGGCGCGCGGCGTGTGGCGCGCGGCGTGTGGCGTCTGGCGTCGCGACCTCAGCTCCCAGTGCTGCGTGCGATGTCTTCGGGGTGCACCGGCACACGGGTCAACGACAGCCCCGTGGCGTTCCTGATCGCAGCCATGACCGCCGGACCAGACGAGATGGCCGGCGGCTCCCCGACGCCTTTGGCGCCGTAAGGAGCACCGGGCTCGGGCTCTTCGACGAGCGTCGCGACGACCTCGGGCATGTCGAGCACGGTCGGAAGCAGGTAGTCGGTGAACGACGGGTTCCGCACCCGTCCCTCGGACACGACGATCTCCTCCATCACGGCGAGACCGACGCCCTGCGCGACTCCTCCCTCGATCTGTCCGATCACCTGCACGGGGTGCAAGGCGCGTCCGACGTCCTGGCCCGTCGCGATCTGCACCACGCGGACGAGCCCCAGGTCGGGGTCGAGATCAACGACCGCACGGTGGGCCGCGAACATGAACGAGAGGTGGGCATCGCCCTGACCCATGGCGTCGAGCGCCTTGGTCGGCGCGTGGTGGTACTCCTCCTCGGTCTCGACGTGCCCGTGCGCCAGCAGCTCGCCAACCGACACGTGGACGCCCTCAGCGTCGTCTCCAACGTCGGTCACTGTGTCCACGCGCACGACCATCCCGTTCTCGAATCGGCAGCACGCGACCGGGCACTCCCACATCTCGGCAGCGCGCGTGATGAGCTCTCGACGCACGACTGCGCACGCACGTTGGAGTGCACCGCCACTCATCCAGGTCTGGCGAGAGGCGCTCGAGGAACCTGCCGAGCCAACGTCCACCGTGTTCGCCGGGGCGAGCACGACGCGGGTCACTCCGAGCTCCTCGCGCACGATCTGCTGGGCGAGGGTCACGAAACCCTGACCCACCTCCGCCGTCGCCACGGTCACCGTCGCGACCGGCGCCGCATCGAGGTCGAGCCCGGCCTCGATCCGAAGTCGCGCGGTGGCGTAGTCGTCGAAGCCCTCCGAGTACGCGACGTTCTTGACACTGACCGCGAAGCCGACGCCCCGCCGCACGTGCGCGGCATCGGCGGTGGCGCCCGCCCCTCCGGGGCGGGCGAGCATCGGATCGTCGGGCCCGAGTGGTGCAGGGAGGGGATGCGCGGCCGCCGCGCGGATGACCTCGCGCACCGGGACCGCCCCGGTGAGGACCTGGCCGGTGACGAGGCGGTCGAAGCGCTCGAGCGCGTTGCGCAGCCGCAGGTCGACCGGATCCATCGACAGCGCGACAGCGAGCTTGTCCATCTGTGCCTCGTGCCCGAAGCAGGCCTGCACCGCGCCGAAGCCGCGCATCGCGCCGCACGGAGGATTGTTGGTGCGCACCGCGTAGCCGTCGATGACGGCGTTGGGCACGCGGTACGGCCCGGGGGCGAAGCACGCCGCATTCGAGATCACCGCACGCGACGAGGAAAGGTACGCGCCGCCGTCGAGGACGATGCGGGCTTCCACCTTCACGAGGTCACCGTCTCGCGTGGCGTGGTGGCGATACCACATCCGCGCGGGATGGCGGTGCACGTGGCCGAAGAACGACTCGTCACGCGAGTAGACCATCTTCACCGGGCGGCCCGTGCGCAGTGCAAGCATGCACAAGTGGATCTGCAGGCTCACGTCCTCCCTGCCCCCGAACGCGCCGCCGACCCCGGACAGGTACAGCCGCACGCGGTCGGCGGGCAGCCCCAGGCTCGCCGCGATCTGGTCGCGGTCGACATGGAGCCACTGGGTCGCGACGTACAGATCGACGCCGCCGTCCTCTGCAGGGACGGCGAGCCCTGACTCGAGCCCCAGGAACGCCTGGTCCTGCATGCCCACCTCGTACGTCCCCTCCACCACGACATCGCCGTGCGCGTGCGGGTCGCCGTGCCGGATCGCGACGTGGCGAAAGAGGTTCCCCTCAGGATGGATCGGCGGTGCCGTCAGTGCCTCTTCGGGATCCACGAGGGGGGCGATCGGCTCGTAGTCGACCGCGATCGCAAGCGCAGCCGCACGGGCGGTCTCGGGATGGTCGGCGGCGACCGCTGCGACCGGCTCTCCGTGGTAGCGGACCACGTCGTCGGCGAACACCGGCTGGTCGGGATCTTCGAGCCCGAAGGTGGGCCGACCGGGGACGTCGGATGCGGTGAGCACCGCACGTACGCCGGGGATCGCGAGCGCCGGCGAGGGATCGATCGCGCGAATGCGCGCGGCGACGTGGGGGCTGCGCAGCGTCTTGCCCCACAGCATCGCGTCCATCCACAAGTCCGAGGAGAACGCGAACTCGCCCCGCACCTTCTGCACGCCGTCAGGCCGGCTAGGGCTGTCGCCCACCCGGTCCCGCACCTCTCCGCCGGTGACACGTTGCGAGACTCCCGTCGCGCTACTCGCGGGCACCCGACGCCCTCCACTGCTGCACGCGACGGACCGCCTCGAGGATCCTCCCGTAGCCCGTGCACCTGCACAGGTTTCCCGAGAGCGCCTCACGCACCTCGAGATCGCCGGCGGCGGGGCGACGCCGGAGCACGTCGTGCACTGCAACGACGAACCCCGGCGTGCAGAATCCGCACTGCACCGCGCCCGACTCGACGAACGCACGCTGAATGTCGGCCACCTCGCCGGACGCCGTCAGTCCTTCGACCGTCTCGATCCGGCTCCCGACCGCGTCCACTGCGAGCACGAGGCATGCGCACACGACGACGCCGTCGAGCAGCACGGAGCACGATCCACACTCACCCTGCTCGCAGGCGTTCTTGGCACCGGAGAGACCGAGGCGCTCCCGGAGCACGAACAGCAGCGTCTCGCCGAGCCACGCGCCGTCCACCTCCCGCATGGTCCCGTTCACGTCGAGCTCGTACCGGTCGGAGACCACCACCCCGACGCCGAGCGCCGCATCGGCCCGCTCAGGCACGTCAGCAGGCACGTCAGCAGGCACGCCGCACGCACCTCTCGAGCGCTCGGCGGGCGATGACCTGCACCGCGTGGCGGCGATACTCCGCGGTGCTGCGATGGTCGGTGATCGGCGCGCACGCCGAGGCGACGAGCTCGCCGAAGCGTGCGGCTCCCGCCTCGCCCACGCTGAGCGCGTCCCAGTCGATCGCCTCGCGGGCATGGGCTTCGGCATCACGGGCGCGCAGGGGCACCGGGGCGACGGAGCCGAGTCCCACGCGCACCTCGCGCGACTCGACGTCGACGACGACTGCCACGGACGCGATCGCGATCACCATCGCATTGCGGGTGCCCACCTTCAAGAATTCCTGCGGGCCGGGACGCCGGTCGATCACGACGTCGACCAGGACCTCGTCCGGCGCGATCCCCGTCCGCTTGACCCCGGTCACGAGCTCGCTCAGCGACACCGTCCTCTCCCCGGTGGGCCCGCGCAACCTCATTCGAGCATCGAGCGCAACGAGCAGGGGCAGCGTGTCGCCCGCAGGGCTCGCGGTGGCGACGTTCCCCCCGAGCGTCCCCGCGTTGCGGATCTGGGGCGACCCGACGGTCCGGGCCGCGGCCGCGAGCCCCGGAAACGCGGTGGCGAGCGGCTCACCACCCATGTCCGCGTAGGTCGTGCAGGCGCCGATGACCGCCTGTGACGGCGTCATCTCGATCCGGCGCAGCTCTGCGACCCGGCGCAGCGCCACGACGGCCGGGGGCCGGCGCATGCCGAAGTTCACCTCGACGCAGAAGTCGGTGCCGCCGGCGAGGAGCTGGGCGCCCGGCGTGGCGGCAAGCGCCGCCACCGCCTCGTCCACCGTGCCCGGTTGGGCGACCAGCGCTCCCCGCACGGTGGCGATCTTGGCCGACTCTGAACAGAGTGTCAATCAGCCGGAGCCGAGTTGAATGTTTTGTCTTACCGCGTCGGCGCGGAATGCGACGGCGCGGCGGCACTCACATAGTCGTCCACCGCCCGGAGGTAGCCGTCGCGCCGCGCCGGGGCCAGCCAGGACGCCAGGAACGCGTTCTTGGCGAGCACGGCCAACTCGGCGCGCGTCAGGTGCGCCTCATCGGCGACCGCGGCGAAATTGTCGGCGATGTACCCCCCGAAGTAGGCGGGATCGTCGGAGTTGAGCGTCACGAGGACGTCCCGTGCCATCAGCTCCGTGACGGCGTCGGCCATGAGCGTGCCGTAGAGGCGCAGGTTGGACAGGGGGCACGCCGTGAGGCCGAGCCTGCGCCGGGCGATCTCCCCGGTCAGCCGGTCGTCCGAGAGGCACTCGATGCCGTGATCGATGCGCTCCACGCCGATCACGTCGAGGCACTCCCACAGGTGCGCGACGGATGTCTCCTGACGCGGATCGCAGTGCATCGTCACCCGGAACCCCGCGCCACGGGCGCGCTCGAAGACTCCCGCGAACTTCGACGGCGGGTTCCCCCGTTCGTCGGAATCGAGCCCGATGCCGAGGATCCACCCCCGGTCGCGGTACGGGAGGGACTCGGCGAGCGTCGCGTGCGCCGAGTCGAGGCTCTCGTCGCGCAGCAGGCACATCACCAATGCGCTATCGGGGCCGCCACGCGCGAGGGCGTCCTGTTGGGCGCGGTGGATCCCCGACACGACGGTGCCGAAGGGCACGCCCCTCGAGGTGTGGGCCTGGGGGTCGAAGAACATCTCCGCGTACACGACGCCCTGGCGCCTCGCCGTCTCGAGGTAGGCGGTCGTGAGCTCGTAGAAGTCGTCTTCGTCCTGGAGACCCTGCATCGCGGCGTAGTAGCGGGCCAGGAAGTCAGAGAGGCCGGCGAACGCCGCGGGCCTCTCGCCGAGGCCGACGCTCGCAGGGTCGTTCCCGTGGCGCGCCACCATCGAGCGGGCCATCTCTGCTTCGAGCGTGCCCTCGAGGTGCACGTGCAGCTCGCACTTTGGCAACCCGAGGACAAAATCGCTGGCGGCGTCCAACATTCCCCCTTCGAACCCACCCACTGTGTCGCTCCACGGGGCCGGCGTCAATCACAGCCGGCGAGACGCCCGACGCGCTCAGCGACGCGCGGCGAGCGTCCTGGCGGCAGCACCCGCCTCGCGCGCCACCGTGGCGACGTCGACGGTGACGAGCTCGCCGCCTTCCACGACGGCGCGTCCTCCGACCAGCAGCAGCGCCAGCGGGGGAAGCGATCCGAGGACGAGCGCCGCGACCGGATCGGCGATGCCCGCGTGGGCCGCGGTGTCGAGGCGCCACAGGGCGACGTCGGCCAGCTTGCCCACGTCGAGCGAGCCCAGCTCGTCCGCTCTCCCGAGGCAGCGCGCGCCCCCGAACGTCGCCATGGCGAGCGACTGGCGCGTCGAGATCGCTCGCGGCCCCCCGCGCGCACGGCCGACCGCGAGCGCGGCACGCATCTCGGTGCCGAGCTCGCCCGACTCGTTCGACGCGGAGCCGTCCACCCCGAGCCCGACGGGGGCACCGGCCGCGAGCAGCTCGGGCACCGGCGCGATGCCGGCGCCGAGACGTCCGTTCGAGCTCGGGCAGTGCGCGACGCCCGTCCCGGTCTCGCCCAGTCGCCGCACTGCGGCCTCGCCGAGATGCACCCCGTGCGCCACCCACACGTCGCCGCCGAGCCAGCCGAGCGAGTCCACGTACTCGGCAGGGCTGCAGCCGAAACGCTCCCGGCAGTACGCGTCCTCCTCCGCCGTCTCGGCCAGGTGGGTGTGCAGACGGACGCCGCGGCGGCGCGCGAGCTCGGCCGCGCCCGTGAGCAGCGCCGGCGTGACGGAGAACGGGGAGCACGGTGCGACCGCGACCCGCAGCATCGAATCCGGGGAGGGGTCGTGGAACCGGGCGATCGCGTCGTCGGTCGCCGCCAGCGCGTCGTCGGTGTCCTCCACCACCTCGTCGGGCGGCAGCCCGCCCGCCGAGCGGCCGAGGTCCATCGAGCCTCGGGCGGGGTGAAAGCGCAGCCCGACCCGCGCCGCTGCGGCCACCTCGGCGCCGAACAGGTCCCCCGCTCCGCCCGGGAAGACGTACTGGTGGTCCGTCGTGGTGGTACACCCGCTCCGCGCGAGCGCGGCGAGCGCGCCGAGCGCGGCCGAGTGCTCGAGCTCCTCTGTGAGGCGCGCCCAACGCGGGTACAGCTCGGTCAGCCACCCGAAGAGGTCCGAGTCGGCGGCCATGCCCCGGGTCAGCCACTGGGAGAAGTGGTGGTGCGTGTTCACGAGGCCCGGCGTCACGAGACAGCCCTCGCCGTCGACGCTCACCGCGCCGGGCGGCACGACCGACGCCGGTGCCGACCCCGGCCCCACCGCGACGATGCGGCCGTCGGCGACGACGACGTGGCCGCGCGCGTACTCGGTGCCGCGTGCGTCGACCGTGGCGACCGGGCCGCCTTCGATCACCCATGCGCCGCCCGCTCCGGCGCTCGTCTCGCGGCCCATTTCGGGCGACTGTAGCGCCGGCGCCCGCGCGCGGATTGACAGCACGTCACACCTCGGCGAGGCTGCCGGCGTGGGGGACACGACGCCCGGTCTCGTGTGCGCGCACCACCACCTCTATTCGGCGCTCGCCCGGGGCATGCCCGCGCCCCCCGTCACCCCGACGAGCTTCACCGAGATCCTCGAACAGGTCTGGTGGCGCCTCGACGTCGCGCTCGACCTCGAGATGCTGCGGTGGTCGGCGATGCTCGGCGCGCTCGAGGCGCTCGAGTGCGGGACGACCGCGATCGTGGACCATCACGAGGGGCCGTCTGCGATCGAGGGGAGCCTCGACGTCATCGCCACGGCCTGCGCACAGGTCGGTGTCCGCGTGCGGCCCTGCTACGGCGTCACCGACCGGCACGGACCCGACGGCGCGCGCCGGGGGCTCGCCGAGAACGAGCGGTTCCTGCGCGCCGGCGGCGCGGGCATGGTCGGGATCCACGCGGCCTTCACGTGCAGCGACGACACGCTCGCCTCCGCCGCGGGGCTCGCCCGTGATCTGGGTACCGGCGTGCACGTCCACGTGGCCGAGGGCACGGTCGACGCGGATGCCCCGCGGCGGCTGTCGGGGCTCGTCGCCGACGACTGGCTCGTCGTGCACGGCGTGCACCTCCCCTCCCCTCCCCCGGGTGACCTCGCCCGCGCGACGCTCGCGCACTGCGCCCGCTCGAACATGCACAACGCAGTCGGCTACGCCCGTCCGAGCGCGTGGCCGGGCCGGGTGGTGCTCGGGACCGACGGCATCGGGGCCGACATGCTCGACGAGCTGCGCGTCGCGTACGTGCGGGCGCGCGAGCACGACGTCACGACGACGCCGTCCGAGGTGTGGGGGTGGCTCGAGGCGGGCGCAGCGCTCGTGCCCGAGGCTCGCGCCGACCGTGTGCGCTGGAGCTACGACGGGGTCGACGACCCGTGGCGCGCGGCGTTCACCCCGGGCGTCCGGGCGCTCGACGTGTGGGTCGGTGACGAGCAGGTGCTCGAAGACGGCATCCCCACGCGCGTAGACCGCGACGAGGTCCGCGCGCGGGCCGCGGAGCAGGCACAGCGCCTCTTCTCGCGGCTGTAGGCGTCTCGTCGCTAGGGGACCGAAGACGACCGGGTGGCGTTCAGATAGTTGTAGACGGTCACCCGGCTCACGCCCATCGCGTCGGCGACCTCGTCGACGGCGTTTCGGATCGCGAACGCCCCACGCTCGTCGAGCATCCGGACGGCACGCTGCTTGTCGACGCGGCTCAGTTCGGCCAGCTGGCCGCCGAGCTCGGCTTCGATCTGCGCGACCACGCTCGTCAGCCCGTTGCGCAGGTCGTTCGGCGCGGGACGCTCGAGGCCGCCGACGACGCGGCCCTTCCAGACGAGCGGCACCGCCGCGGCGCCCATGCGCTCGGGCGCCACGACGCGCCCGCCGAGCGCTCGGGCGACCGGTCGCACCGCGGCGAGGAACGACTCGGCGTCTTCACCGCTGGCGGCCCGTGCCGTGACCGTGACGCCCGACGCCCCCGCGTCGAAGGCGGCAGTGGTCGCATGCGCGACCGCGTCGAGCAGCGCGGCGGCATCTCCTTCGACGGCATTGCCGAACGGGCCGACCTCGGGCTCGTAGCCCTCGGCACGCAACGCGCGGAGCGCGGCTTCGACGTGGCCGCCGAGCTCTCCCTCTCGAAAGGGCTCCACCGTGAACTCCACGCGCACGTGCGGCATCGTCGTGGCGCCTCCGTCGCGACGGGGTTTGACAACCAGTCCAACTACACCTTGACAGATCGTAAAGATTGCGGCAAGTTGGAGGGGTGGACTTGGCGGTCAACGCCGGGAGGCTGCTCGCCCGTTTGGAGGAGCTGAGCCGCATCGGCGACACCGGAGACGGGGGGTGTGCACGCCTTGCGCTGAGCGACGAGGACCGCGCCGGGCGAGATCTCGTGGTCACCTGGATGCGCGACCTCGGCCTGGACGTGCAGATCGACGGGATCGGCAACGTCATCGCCCTGCGCGAGGGACGCGAGCCGGGCGCGCCGGTCATGTGCGGCTCGCACATCGACACCGTGGCGACCGGCGGCCGCTACGACGGCAACCTGGGCGTCCTCGCCGGCCTCGAGGTGATCGAGACGCTCGTGTCCGCCGGTGTCACCCCCCGCCGCGCGATGGCCGTCGCCTTCTTCACCGACGAGGAGGGAGCGCGGTTCGCCCCTGACATGCTGGGCAGCCTCGTCTATGCCGGGGGGATGGCCGTCGAAGAGGCGTACGACATCGTCGGCATCGACGGCGCGCGTCTCGGCGACGAGCTCGCGCGCGTCGGGTACCTCGGGTCGCTGCCGTGCCCGGGCCTCGTCCCGCACGCCTACGTCGAGCTGCACATCGAGCAGGGACCCGTCCTCGAGGCCCACGGCGAGGTGATCGGCGCCGTGACGGGCGTCCAGGGCATCTCGTGGCAGGAGCTTCGCCTCGGCGGTCAGTTCAACCACGCCGGCACGACGCCGATGGCGTTCCGCCACGATGCGGGCTTGGCGGCCGCGTCCGTCGCCGTCGCGGCCAGGCGCCTGGCGACCGAGCTCGGGGGCGACCAGGTCGCCACGGTCGGCAAGCTCGACCTGCGCCCGGACCTCGTGAACGTCGTGGCGGGACTCGCGACGCTCACGGTCGACCTGCGCAACACCGACGGCGACCTCCTCGCCCGCGCCGAGCGGCGCATGGCCGCCGAGGTCGACCGGATCGCGTCGGAAGAAGGGGTGAGCGTCGAGCGCCGCCAGCTCGCGCGCTTCGACCCGGTGACCTTCGACGAACGGATCGTGCACCTCGTCGAGACGACCGCACGCGAGCACGGCCACTCGGTGCGGCGGCTCCCGTCGGGCGCCGGACACGATGCGCAGATGCTCGCCCGGATGTGCCCCGCCGGGATGGTCTTCGTCCCGAGCGTCGGCGGCATCAGCCACAACCCGGCGGAGCTCACGACCCCCGAGCACATCGAGGCGGGCGCCAACGTGCTGCTCGACGTCCTCGTGCATCTCGCCGAGGACGACGTGGTCGCGTGAGCACCGCGCGTCGCCTCACGGTCGCGGCCGCGCAGCTCGGGCCGATCGGGCGCGACGAGCCGCGCGAGGAGGTGGTCGAACGGCTCCTCGCGCTGCTGCACGAGGCACACCGCCGCGGCGCGTCGCTCGTCGTGTACCCCGAGCTCGCACTCACCACGTTCTTCCCCCGGTGGTGGAGCGAGCGGCTCTCCGACGCCGACCACTGGTTCGAGAGCGAGATGCCCGGCCCGGCGACGAAGCCCCTCTTCGACGACGCCGCGGCGCTCGGGATCGGCTTCGTCCTCGGCTATGCCGAGCTCACTCCCGACGGGCATCGCTACAACAGCGCGGTGCTCGTCGAGCGCGACGGCTCGGTGGTCGCGACGTTCCGCAAGGTGCACATCCCCGGGCACGAGTCCTTCGAGCCCTGGCGGCCCTTCCAGCACCTCGAGCGCTACTACTTCGAGCCGGGCCCCGACGGCTTCGGCGTCTGGTCCGCCTTCGGCGGACGGGTCGGCATGATGCTCTGCAACGACCGCCGTTGGCCCGAGACCTACCGGGTGATGGGCCTCCAGGGCGTCGAGCTCATCTGCTGCGGCTACAACACGCCGATCCACTACGCACCCGATCCGTCGCAGGACGCCCTGGCCGCGTTCCACAACCACCTCGTGATGCAGGCCGGCGCCTACCAGAACGGCGCCTGGGTCGTCGCCACGGCAAAGGGGGGCGTCGAAGAAGGGGTCGACTCGCTCGCCCAGAGCGCCATCATCGCCCCGTCGGGCCAGGTGGTGGCCCAAGCGCTCACGACCGGAGACGAGGTGGTCGTCGCCGACTGCGACCTCGACTGGTGCGCGCGGTACAAGACAACGCTGTTCGACTTCGCCCGGTACCGGCGGCCCGAGGTCTACGGCATCATCGCCGAGCCGCACCCGGGACCGCCGGCTCGGCCGATCACCCCGGAGGATCGCCCGTGACCGTGGCCGACCAGTCCACCGTCGCGCACGACCGCGTCGAGCTCTGCGTGAACGGCAAAGACGTCTCGGTGCGCGCCGACCACCCGCACCTGCTCTCCGCATTGCGTGAGGAGCTCGGTGTCACCTCTCCCAAGGACGGGTGCTCACCGTCGGGTCAGTGCGGCTGCTGCACCGTCATCATCGACGGCAAGGTCCAGGTGAGCTGCCAGTACCCCCTCGAGAAGGCCGCGGGACGCGAGGTCGTCACGCTCGAGGGGCTTCCCGACGACGAGCGCGAGCGTTGGGCGTCTGCATTCGCGCGGCACGGCGGGTTGCAGTGCGGCTTTTGCATCCCGGGCATCGTGCTGCGCGCCAAGGCGCAGGTCGACAAGAAGGGCGCCGCGCTCTCGAGGGAGGACATGGCCCGCCATCTGGGGGCGCACCTGTGCCGCTGCACCGGGTACGTGAAGATCCTCGACGCCATCGAGTCGGTCGCACAGGGCAGCGCTCCTGCGCCCGCGGGCGACGAGGGCGCAGGACTGGGCGCCTCGATCCCAAAGTACGAGGCGAAGCTCCTGGCGCTCGGCGACCGCGGCTACGTGGACGACCTCCGCGTGCCGGGCATGCTGCACGCCGCACTCCGTTTCACGGACCATGCGAGGGCAGACGTGCTGCGCATCGACACGGCGGCCGCGTCGGCGGCGCCGGGCGTCGTCGCGGTCTTCACCGCGGCCGACATTCCCGGCGAGCTGCGCGTGGGGATCATCCAGCGCGACTGGCCGGTGATGATCCCCGTCGGCGGCCGCACGTCGTACGCGGGCGACGTCCTCGCGGTCGTGGTGGCGGGCACGCGCCGCGAGGCACGCGCTGCGGCGACCCTGGTCGACGTCGCCTACGACGAGCTCCAACCGCTCACCGACCCGGTCGGCGCGCTCGCGTCGCAGGAGATCGCGGTCTGGGGAACCGACTCCAACGAGCTCTCGCGCTCCGCGTACGCGCGCGGCGACGTCGACGCGGCACTCGCGCGCAGCGCGCACGTCGTGCACGAGACCTTCGAGACCCAGCGCGTCGAGCACGCCTTCTTGGAGCCCGAGTCGAGCCTCGCCGTCCCCCGAGATGACGGCGGCCTGCACGTCTACTCGGGCGGCCAGGGCGTGTGGGACGACCGGAACCAGATCGCCGATTGCCTCGGTGTCGGGCACGAGCAGGTGAGCGTGGAGCTCGTCTCGAACGGCGGCGCCTTCGGCGGCAAGGAGGACATGGCCAACCAGGCGCATGCCGCGCTCGCGGCATGGCTGCTCCGCAGGCCGGTGAAGTGCACGCTGTCGCGCGAAGAGAGCTTCCTCGTGCACGCCAAGCGCCATCCGATCCGGATGGAGTACTGGGCGGGGTGCGACGACGAGGGCCGCCTCACCGGGGTGCGTGCCCGCATGCTCGGCGACTCCGGAGCCTACGCGAGTGTCGGAATGAAGGTCCTCGAACGCGCCGCGGGACACGCGACGGGCCCCTACCGGGTGCCCGCAGTCGACATCGAGTCCATTGCCGTCCGCACCAACAACCCGGTGTGCGGCGCCTTCCGGGGGTTCGGCGCCAACCAGGCCCAGTTCGCCATGGAAGGCGTGATGGACCGCCTCGCCGAGCGCGTCGGGATCTCGGGGTGGGAGATGCGCAAGCGCAACGTCATCCATCCCGGCGACCTCTGGGGACCCGGCCAGGTGATGGACGACGGATGTGCCGGCGCGGAGCGGTGCCTCGACGCGCTGGCCGAGCGCTACGAGGCGGCGCGCGCCGATGGCAAGGCCGTCGGCATCGGGCTCGGCCTCAAGAACTCGGGTCTCGGGAACGGCTACAAGGAGTTCACCCGCGCCGTCGTGCGCTTCTGCGAGGACGGCACCGTCGAGGTCCGCCACGGGTGGACCGAGATGGGCCAGGGCGTCCACACCGTTGCGCTGCAGGTCGCCGTCGAAGAGCTCGGCGTGGACCCCGCACGCGTGCGCGTGCTCGTCGACACCTCAAGGGAGCTCGGCGACGGGCAGACGACGGGGAGCAGGGGCACCCTCATGGGCGCGGGCGCGGTGCGCGACGCGTGCAGGGCGGCCAAGGCCGCAGGGTGCGCGCCCGGCGTCGACCACCTGGGCGAGTACCGCGTCGACTGGACGCACCACCTGGGCGAGGTGGAGGAGCCGACGATCCACTCCGCGTTCGGCTATGCGGCGCAGATGGTCGTCATGGACAAAGAGACGTGTGCGATCGAACGGGTCGTCGCCGCCCACGACGTCGGGCGGGCGGTGAACCCGATGCTCTGCAAGGGTCAGATCGAGGGCGCGGTGCACATGGGCCTCGGCTACGCGCTCGCCGAGGAGTTCCCCGCCGACGAGCGGGGGTTCCCCACCAAGTGGACGCTGCGCTCCCTCGGGATCTTGCGGGCGAAGGACGTGCCGCCGATCGAGGTGATCCTCGTGGAGGTGCCCCAGCCCCGCTCGCCCTACGGCATCAAGGGCGTCGGCGAGATCGGTCTCGTGCCGACCGCGGGGGCCGTCGCTGCCGCGTTGGCGGCGGTGGACGGAAGATGGCGCACCTCGCTGCCGATGCGTGCCCCGGCTGGGTCCCCGGCAGCCTCCGGGGACGACGCGCCGGCCGGCGCGGGAGGGGAGTGAGCCCGATGAGGACCGCGCTGTACCTCCAGGACGCCCATTCCATCCGCGAGGGGATGGACTTCGTCGCCTACGCCGAACAGCGCGGCTTCGACGCCGTGTGGCAGGCCGAGAGCCGGCTCGTGCGCGAGGCCACCGTGCCGCTCGCCGCGTACGCGGCGGTGACCGAGCGGATCCGCGTCGGCTCGGGTGTCTCGGACTGCTGGTCGCGCAACCCTGCACGCCTCGCCGCCACGTTCTCGACCCTCGACGACCTCGCACCCGGTCGGGTCCTCCTGGGCCTCGGCGCCTGGTGGGACCCGCTGGCCGCCAAGGTCGGGATCACCCGCACCCACCCGCTCACCGTCATGCGCGAGGTGGTGACCGCCGTCCGCGCCCTGCTCGCGAACGAGACGGTGACCTTCCACGGCGAGTGGGTCGACCTCACAGGCGTCGAGCTCGACTACGTGTACCAAGAGCGACGTCCGAAGGACGTGCCGATCTACATCGGCGCCACCGGCGACAAGATGCTCGAGCTGGCGGGCGAGATCGCCGACGGCGTCGTGCTGAACTACCTCGTCTCGCCCGACTACAACGCGCGCGCGATGGAGCGGCTCGCACACGGCGTCGCGCGTGCGGGGCGGCAGCTGGACGATATCGACCGGCCCCAGCTCGTGGTGTGCTCGGTGCACGAGGACGCCGGGACCGCGCTCGACATGGCCCGGCTCATGGTGACCCAGTACCTCGGCCAGCAGCCGCACATCATGCGCGCGTCGGGCGTCCCGCAGTCCCTCCTCGACGCCGTCGGCGAGGTCCTCACGTGGCCCGCCACCCACGAGCAGGTCGAGGCGGCCTCCAGGCTCGTCCCCGACGAGATCGTCTCGATGCTCACGGCGTCGGGGACCCCCGACCAGGCGCGCACCCGGGTGGCGGACTACGTCGCGCACGGGTGCACGTGCCCGATCCTCTACCCGCTCGGAGACGTCCGACAGATGATCGACGCGTTCAGCGGGTGGACCCCGTGACGTACGGATTTCGCGTGGTCGCAAACCCCCTCGTGGGGACGCTCGACGCGGGCGCGGACCCGGGCGCGGACCCGGGCGCGGACCCGGGCGCGTGGGGCGCATCGCCCACGGCGGACGTGCTCGCCTTCCATCGGCGCCTGCCGGGCTATGCGGCGACGCCCCTCCTGTCGCTTCCGGGCGTGGCCGCGCGCCTCGGCGTCGGCGAGCTCGTCGCCAAGTGCGAGTCGGTGCGCTTCGGCCTGCCCGCGTTCAAGATGCTCGGCGCGTCCTGGGCGACCTACCGCGCGCTGTGCGCGAGGCTCGGCGGCGAGGCCCAGCTCGGAGAGTGGCACGACATGGACGACCTCTCACGGCTGGTCAAGCCGCTCCTCCCGTTCCGGCTCGCCGCGGCGACCGACGGGAACCACGGGCGCGCCGTCGCGCGCATGGCGCGGTGGCTCGGCTTCGAGGCACGCATCTTCGTGCCCGCAACCACGACCCAGGCCCGCATCGACGCGATCGGCAGCGAAGGGGCCGAGGTGGTCGTCGTGGACGGTGGCTACGACGACGTCGTGACGCGCTCGGCGAGAGAGGAAGGGCGGCGCTGCCTCGTCATCTCCGACACGAGCTGGCCAGGCTATGCCGACGTGCCGCGTTGGGTCATCGAGGGGTACGCCACCTTGTTCGCAGAGATCGACGACGCGTTCGGGCGCTCGTCGCGTCGACGGCCCGACGTCGTGGTCGTCCCCATCGGCGTCGGTGCGCTCGCCGCGGCGACCGTGCGACACTTCGGGAGCGACGCGGCCGTCATCGGCGTCGAGCCGACCGATGCCGCCTGCGTCACGGCGTCCGCCCTCGCGGGCCGCCCGATCACGCTCGCCGGGGAGCAGCGTTCGATCATGGCGGGCCTGAACTGCGGGACCCCCTCCCCCGTCGCGTGGCCGGTCGTGTCGCGCGGCCTCGCAGGATTCGTCACCATCGACGACGACTGGGCCCGAGACGCCGTGCGCACGTTCGCGTGCTGCGGCGTCGAAGCAGGGGAGACCGGAGCCGCCGCACTCGGCGGGCTGACGGCACTCGTGCGCCAAGGACGTGCGTCAGCGCTGGGCGACCTCGTGCACGAGCGCTCGTCCGTGCTCGTCTTGGTGACCGAGGGGGCGAGCGACCAGCCGGCATGGCGGAAGATCCTCGGCACCGAGCTCGTCGGCGGCTGAGGCCGCCATACGCCGTAGCATCCTGCCTGTGCACTGCCCCACGCCGGAGTCGACGCCGTCCTTCCGCACGACCGCGCGATGACCGCTGTGCTGGATCTGGCCGTACGCGGTGGGACCGTGGTCACCGCTCGGGGAAGGGCCCGGCTCGACGTCTACGCGGCCGGCGGACGGGTCGTGGCCCTCCGCCCCCCCGGTGCGACCGGGATGGAGGCGCGCCGTGTGGTGGACGCGAGCGGCCTCTACGTCCTTCCGGGCATGGTCGACACGCACGTGCATCTGATGGACCCGGGCGACGCCGAGCGAGAGGACTTCCCGACCGGGAGCGCCGCCGCGTTGCTCCAGGGCGTGACGACCATCGTCGAGCACTCCCACGGGTGGCCGGTGACGACGGTCGCCCGGCTCGACGAGAAGCTCGCGCATCTGCGCGGCCGATCGCACGTGGACTTCGGGCTCGCCGCCCACCTCTGGCCGGAGCACATGGGCGAGCTCGCCGCCCTGTGGGCGAGCGGCGTCACGTTCTTCAAGATCTTCACCTGCGACACCCACGGGGTGCCCGCGCTCGGCACCGATCTCCTGCTCGAGGCGTTCGACGAGCTGGCCGGCATCGACGGCGCGTGCCTCGTGCACTGCGAAGACAACGCCATGACCGCGGCCGCCGAGGCGCGGCTCCGGGCGGCGGGCCGGTCCGACGGTTGGATCGTGCCCGAGTGGCGCTCCCGCGCGGCCGAAGAGGTCGCCGTGGCGGTCGTCGCCCTGCTCGCGCGCCTCACCGGGGCCCGCGTGACCGTGGCCCATGCCTCGACGCCCGACGTGCTCGACGAGATCGCCCGCCACGCACGCGCCGGAGCGCCCATCGCCGCCGAGACCTGCCCGCAGTACCTGATGCTGCGCGAGGACGAGGTCGCGACGTTGGGCACCTTGCGCAAGTTCACCCCACCAGCCCGGCTCCGCAGTGACGAGGAGGAGGCGCGGATGTGGGCCGCGTTCAACTCGGGCCTGGTGCACCACCTGTCGACCGACCACGCGCCCTCCACCCGTGCGCACAAGGCGGGGCACTCGATCTGGGATGCGCACTTCGGCCTGCCCGGCCTCGACACCACCACCCCGCTCATGATCGACGCCGCGCTGTCGGGCCGTACGTCGCTCGAGAGGGTGGTGGAGGCGTATGCCACCGCACCGGCGCGCCGCTACCGCCTGGCGGGAAAGGGCAGCATCGCCGAGGGGATGGCCGCCGACCTCGCCGTCGTCGATCCCGCGGCGAGATGGACCCTCCAGGACTCGACCGTGCACTCCCGAGCAGGCTGGACGCCGTTCGCCGGCCGAGACGTCCGGGGACGCGTCGTCGCCACCGTCTTGGCCGGCCAGCTGGTCGCCCAAGACGGCCGGCTGCTCGCCGAGCGTCCCGCCGGGCGCTTCGTGTCTGGCCCGGGGGCACGCACGAGAGGCGACGCGTGACGCCGGCGATCCCCGGGCTGCCGACGGTGGCGGTGCTGTCGCTCGGGGGGACCATCGCCAGCGTGCCCACCGGGTCAGGCGGCGTCTCCCCGGGGCTCGGCGGGCAGGATCTCCTCGCTGCGGTCCCCGAGGTGGGAGCCGTCGCCGACGTGGTGTCCCGCTCGGTCGCCCAGGTGCCGGGAGCCCACCTGACGATCGACGACATCGTGTCGCTCGCAGCCACCGTCGAGGAGGCCCATCGCGACGGCGCCACGGGCGTGGTCATCACCCAGGGCACCGACACCATCGAGGACACGGCGTTCCTCCTCGACATCCTGGTCGCAGGACCCGCACCCGTCGTGGTTACCGGCGCGATGCGCAACCCGACCCTTCCCGGCGCCGAGGGACCGGCGAACCTCCTGGCGTCGGTGGCGGTCGCCGCCGATCCGGCCGCCAAGGAGCTGGGCACGCTCGTCGTCATGAACGACGAGATCCACGCCGCGCGCTTCGTGTCGAAGCGGCACACCTCGAGCCCGCACGCCTTTGCGTCGTATCCCGGACCGATCGGCTGGATGGCCGAGGGCCGCCCGCATCTCGCGCTTCGACCGATCGGCCGGCTGCGGCTGCCTCCTCCCCCGCCGTCGGCCAGGCAGCGGGTCGCGCTGCTCGCGCTTCCCGTCGGCGACGACGGGTTCCTGATCGAGGCCGCAGCGGAGCACGCCGCGGACGGATTGGTCGTCGAGGCCCTGGGCGGCGGCCACGTCCCCCCGGCAACCCTCATCCGCCTGGAGACGGCCGCCCGCCGGATCCCGGTGGTCGTCACGTCGACCACCCGGGCCGGTCACGTGTTGCGGTCGACCTACGACTTCGCCGGCTCCGAGCTCGACCTGTCTCGCCGCGGCGTGATCGGGGGAGGGTGCCTGGACGCGCGCAAGGCCCGCCTGCTGCTCACGCTCCTCCTCCGGTCAGGCGCCGACAGGACCCGCATCGCGGCGACGTTCGCCGACCCGTGGACCTAGCCCTCCCCGCTCGCCCGCACCCACCAGCGCCCCGCTTCACGGCCCACCGACACCGAGACGCCGAAGCAGTCCGAGACGGCCGACCCCGTCAAGACTTCCTCGATCGGACCGGCCGCGAGCAGCACACCCTTGCGCAAGAGGGCGGCGTGGGTGAAGCCGGGGGGCACCTCTTCGGCGTGGTGGGTGACGAGCACGAGGGGCGGGGCGTCCAGATCGGCGGCCAATCCACCGAGACGTGACACGAGGCGCTCGCGCGCGCCGAGGTCGAGTCCCGCCGCAGGTTCGTCGAAGAGGAGGAGCGCAGGGCGGCCCATGAGCGCGCGGCAGATCAGCACGTGCTGGCGCTCTCCTTCGGAGAGCACACCGAAGGGGCGCGCGGCCGCCTGACCGATCCCCGCCGCGTCGAGGAGCCGGTCGGCCTCCGCGAAGTCCTCGTCGGTGTAGCGGAACCACCACGGTTCGAGAGCCCCATGACGGCCGGTGACGACGACCTCGCGGGCGACCAGGCTCGGTCGCAGCTCCCGCATGAGCGCTCCGCTCACGAAGGCGACGCGCGTCCGCAGTGTGCGCAGGTCCACCCGGCCGAGGCGATGGCCCAGCACCTCCGCCGTGCCACACGTGGGGAGCATGCGTGCGCCCGCGAGGTGGAGCATCGTCGTCTTCCCCGAGCCGTTCGGGCCGAGCACCACCCATCGCTCACGGCGGCCCACCTGCCAGGAGATGTCATCGAGCACCGGGATGCCGCGGCGCCGCACGGACACGCCGGCGAATCGGACGACGAGCTCGTCGTGGCATGTGCCAGCCGTCGGGGCGCTCACGAAACGGCCCTCCGCACGACCCGCCCGCACCACGCGGTGCGGGGGCGCGGTCGGCCGGGAGCCACCGGGAGACGGTAGCCGATCGGTCGGCCCGTCCGTGACGACCGATCAGGCGGGGACCGGGCGCCCCGAGGGCCGGGCCGTGGCGAGCCCTCTCAGGTCATGCGCAGCGCCGGGTCAGGACGAGCACGCAGCAGTCGTCCTCAGGTGACTGGCAGAACCTGTCCACGATGGCGTCGGTCAGCTCGGCGGCACCGAGCGAGGTGTGGGTGGCGACGAGGTCGCGCAGCTGCGCCATCCCCTCGTCCAGCCCCGAGGACCGGCGCTCGACGACGCCGTCGGTGACGAGCACGACCCCCTCGCCCTCGCCGAGCGCGAGCACGTGCTCGCCCGATGGCGGCGACGGCCAGCCGAGCGGGAGCTCGACGTGGCCCTCCACGTAGGAGGCGGAGCCGCGTCCGAAGCGGAGCACGGGGATGTGCCCTGCGACCGCCCACGCGGCGGTGTGCGCGACGGGGTCGAGCAGCCCGTAGCTCACCGTGGCGAACGCGTCGGGGTGCTCGTGGGCGGTCAGCAGCCGGAGACCGCTGACGATCTCCCCGGGCGTCTTGCCGACCATCGCGAGGCTGCGCGCCCCGTTCCGCAACTGTCCCATCAACGAGGCCGCCTCGATCCCGTGCCCTCCGGCGTCGCCGATCCCGACGAGGTAGGCGCCGGAGGGGAGCGCCGCGACGTCGTACCAGTCACCGGCGACCGTCGCCCCCGCCGGCAAGTACTGCGCCGCCACCTCGTAGCCCGCGATGGCTGGGAGCCGTGCCGGAAGGAATGCTCCAGACAGCGTGGTCGCGGTCCGGCGCGCTTCTTCGAAGCGCCACGCGTTCGCCAGCGCGACGCCGGCACGCGCCGCGAGCCCCTCGGCGGCGAAGCGGACGTCGTCTGGCGGCTGCCCGTGCCATCTGTCGCTCACGAGCGTGAGCACGCCGAGCACGTCGCCGGCGGACTTGATCGGCACCGACAGCTCCGTCCACGGACCCTTGCGCGTCCCGACCGGGGGGGCGTCGATCGGCGTGAACCCCGAACGGGCGACCTCCTCGTCGACCGGGCACACCACTTGGACCGTGCCGGTGCGGAACGCGACCGCCGCCGGATGCGGACCGCGGATCGACGCGACGACCCGCCCCTTGAGCGTGCGAGCCAGCGCGCGGTGACCCTGGATCTCGATGGCGGCACGTCGCAGGTCGTCGCCGTCGGCCTCGCACACCGCACACCACGGCGCGAGGCGGGGAACCGCGAGGTGGACCAGCTCCTCGAGCAAGCGCTCGGGCTCGAGCGCGCTCACCATGAGCTGGGTCCCCTCGTTCAACAGCTCGAGGGTGTCCCGCTCAGCTCGGCGGACCGCGTCGAGGCGCGCCCGGTCGAGTGCAAGGGCGCACTGGTGGGCGATCACCTCCAAGATCGCGACCTCCGCCGTGTCGAAGTCCCGGGGTGTCGGCCACCCGATCGAGATGGTGCCGATCGGACGCCCGGCGATGAGCAACGGGAGCACCGCCCACGCCTCGGCGCTCGACGGGCGCCCGGCATACATCGGCACGTCGCGGTCGCGCGCCGCGCGCGTGGACCAGACGAACGGACCGTCGGCGGCGAGCGCTGCGATGGCGGCCACGGACTCCTCCGTGGGCAGGGGCGCGGTGAGCCACTCCGTCGTCACATCCCTGACGCCTTCGGCGACGAGCGTGGTGACCCCCTGACCGTCGGCACGCAAGACGCCGACGACGACTGCCGATGCGCCCAGCCCGTGCTGGATCCCCGCGGAGACCGTCTGGGCGACC
This sequence comes from Actinomycetes bacterium, assembly GCA_021794995.1. Taxonomy (GTDB): domain Bacteria; phylum Actinomycetota; class Acidimicrobiia; order Acidimicrobiales; family RAAP-2; genus JAJYVT01. Next base: position 23,302 of record JAJYPY010000010.1, read on the forward strand.
TCGTGGGCGTCCGAGACGGTCGTGAGCCGTTCGGCCAGGTCACGCACCAGCCCGACCCAATCGACGAGCGTGCTCGGGCGCGGCGCGCCATCGCCGATCGACCCCGACCCTCCACCCACCACCGGCAGAGCATAGGGCCGGCACCGCATCCCCGCCGGGGGCTGCGACCAGCGACGGGCGCCCGCAAAGAGCCATGCACCCAGGGTCTCGTCGATCCGCTGGCGACGGGCACCCGGCGGACTCCTAGCGCGTCGGCAGGTACTCGAGAGCCACCTCCCTGCACGCCTCGAGGGCGCCTCGCCAGCCGTCGGCGGGGTCCTTCAGCACCGACTCGGCCAAGGCTTTCGCCTGTTCGTAGGTGACGTGGGGAGGGACCGGCGGCTCGTCGGGGGTGGTGATGGCGTCGATCACGACGGGCCGGTCCGCCGCGAACGCGTCGACCCACGCCGCCTCGATCTCCCCCGAGGTGCGGACCTTGATGCCCTTCAGCCCGATGAGGTCGGCGTACTCGGCGAACGGCATGTAGGGGATCGCCTGGGACCCCTCGAACCGCGGGTCTCCCGACATCGCCCGCTGCTCCCAGGTGACCTGGTTGAGATCCTCGTTGTTGAGCACGAGCACGACGAGGCGTGGGTCGTCCCATGTCGTGTAGTACTTGGCCGCCGTCAGCAGCTCGGCCATGCCGCCCATCTGCATCGCCCCGTCGCCCACCATGGCGACCGAGACCCGGGCGGGATACGCGAACTTGGCCGCGATCGCGTAGGGGATCCCCGGCACCATCGTCGCCAGGTTGCCCGACAGGGACGCCTTCATTCCCCGCCGGATCCTCACCTGCCGCGCGAACCAGTTGGCGGCCGACCCGCAGTCCGATGCCAAGATTGCGCCGTCGGGGAGGTGGCGCGACAGCGACGCGAAAAGCCCCTGCGGGCGGATCCTCCCCCGGAGGTCCGAGGGCGTTCCCCGATCATCCATGAGCGACCACCACTTCGCGACGCCCTTTTGGATCTTTTCCTGCCAGGATCGGTCGTCCTTGCGCCGCAGGAGCGGCAGCAACGCAGCGAGGGTGTCCTTGGCGTCGCCCACGAGGGCGAGGTCCATGGGGTAGCGGATGGAGAGGTTCCTCGGGGCGATGTCGATCTGGATGCCCTTGGCCTGGCCCTCGCTCGGCAGGAATTCCGAATACGGGAAGCTGGTCCCGACCATGAGGAGGGTGTCGGCCCCCTGCATCATGTCCCACGAGGGCTTGGTCCCGAGGAGCCCGATGGACCCGGTGACGTAGGGGACGTCGTCGGGGACGGCAGCCTTGCCCAACAGGGCCTTGGCGATCCCGGCCCCCAACGTATCTGCCACGGCGAGGATCTCGTCGGTGGCGTGGAGGGCGCCCGCGCCGACGAGGATGGCGACCTTCTGCCCGGCGTTCAAGATGTCGGCCGCCTGGCGGAGCTGCTCGCCAGAGGGGATGACCCGCGGCGCCCACCATCCAGTGCCCGAGTGGACCGTGTGGGACTTCTTGGGCTGCTGGAAGACCGCGTCCTGGGCCTGGACGTCTGCGGGAACGACGAGACAGGTGACCGTCCGCTCCGCCTTCGCGATGCGCAGCGCCCGGTCGACGCAGTGTCGCATCGTCGATGGGTCGTTCACCTGCTGGCAGTACGCCGACGCGACGTCCGAGTAGAGCTGGAGGAGGTTCACTTCCTGCTGGAAGTCTCCACCGAGCGCGCGCACGTAGGTTTGACCCACGATCGCGACGACCGGCTGGTGGTCGAGCTTGGCGTCGTAGAGGCCGTTCAGCAGATGGATGGCGCCGGGACCCGAGGTCGCCATGCACACCCCGACCTCGCCCGTGAACTTGGCGTGACCGCAGGCCATGAAGCTCGCCATCTCCTCGTGACGGGTCTGGATGAACCGGAGCCGGTCGGAGCATCGGTTGAGCGCGCCCATGACGCCGTTGATACCGTCACCGGGGAAGCCGTAGACGGTGCCGACTCCCCATTCGATGAGGCGTTCGCACAGGTAATCCGCCGCCGAGGTTGCCATCCGTCTCCTTCCCGTGGCGTCCCTCCTGCGCCCTGCTCTCGGTGAACGACCGCCCCCGCTCTCCCGCTCTCCCGCTCCCCGGTCGCCGCTGTCCCGCTCCCCGGTCTCCGCGACGTCGCGAGTTCGCCCCTTCCCGCCCCGCCGCGCCCCGAAACGCAACAGGGGCCGCACGTGTCGCAGGGACCCGCGAAGGACCCGCGACAGGCCCGCGACGCGCCTGCGGAGGCAGCAACGGGCGGAGGCGGCGCGCACGGCCGGCACGCACCCGTGGTTCGCCTCGAGCTCACGCTCGATCATCCCCCGGCCCAGGCTCGTGGGCCGTGCCGGACGCAGTCGAGACGGCGGGGGCCGCCCCTCTGAGTGCGTTCCCCACGATGGCACCGGTGATGCGGTCTCCCCGGAGGGCGAACGGAACGCAGGCGAGCACGAAGGCGGCGCCGGGGAGGGCGAGCACGACCCCTGGCGCCAGCAACGCGACGAGCGCGCCCCAGCCGATGCTGGCGAGACCCATCGCTCCCGTGGTGAGCGACAACTGGACGCTCGCCACCCGACCTCGCATCGCGTCGATGGACGTGCCCTGGTTGACCGAGTAGATCCCCGCCATGAACACCGCCTGCGCCGCTCCCGCCACGGCAGAGGAGATCACGTCGACGCCCACCTCGTGCACGAGCCCCAGGCTGACGAGTGGAAGTCCGCTCAAGACCCCCGAGACGACGAGGACCGGCACGGCCGCGGTCGATCCGCCCAGCCACATCATGACGAGGGGGCCGACGACCGACCCGAACCCGACGGCAGCGAGCAGGAGCCCGTACGCCGCGGCGTTCCCACGGAGGTTGGCAGTCGCCACCGCCGGCAGGATCCCAATGCTCGCCATGGTGAGGCTGCAGTGCAGCCCCACCCACACGAGGAGCGCCCCGATGGGCGCCTGGCGCCGCACGTAGGACAGGCCGTCGGCGATCGGCGCAAACATGCCGCGGTGTCCGCCGAGGGGACTCGGAGAGCGCACCACGTGGCGAACGTGCCAGAACATGAAGAGCGCGAGGACGTAGCACGCGACGCAGACGAGGAAGGCGGCCGCCGGCCCGGCCGTCGTGAGGACCGCGGTGGCGATGGCGGGACCGGTGAGCTCCGCACCTTGCTGGGCGATCCGAGCGGACATGCTGGCGTTCGCGAGCCGGTCCCGGCCGACGATCTCGGGGATCATCGCCTGCCATGCCGGTCCCTGGACGGAGTTACCGATCCCGACCACAGCGGTGAGCACGAGCAGGTTCACCAGGTCGAGCTGCCCCATCGAGGTGAGGATCGCGGCCACTGCGCAACTCGCAGCGTTGACGCACTGACCGGCCGTGGCCATCAGGGCGCGGTTCCGACGGTCGGCGACGCCGCCGGCAAACAGGCCGAAGAACGTCGAGGGGAGGAGCAGGAGCATGCTGACCAAGCTCGGCCACAACGACGAGTGATGACCGAGGCGGTACGCCTCCCAGCCCGCCACCGCGATCACCGCAAACCGCCCCGAGTTGCCGCTGAGCGCACCGGCCCACACCCAGCGGAACGGCACGATCTCGAACGACGCGAACATCGCGCGGAGGTGTCGCGGACCCGGTCCTGATCCCCGTTCGGCGCCGGGGGGTGCCGAACGGCTCACGGCGCACCTTGGAGCATCGTCCTCCTGTCCGTCCACCACTCGCTGGGACGCAACGGATGTCCACCGGACCCGGTCAGCGGCGAGAACCTACACGCACGAGCCAGCCCCGACGTGCCCGCACCGCACCTGGACGTCCCCACTCGCCCACGTACGCTCGAACGGGTTAGCGTTCCGCATGGAGCTCCGTCGCATCAACGGCTTGCCGCCGTACGTGTTTTCCGTCATGAACGCCCTCAAGGAGGACGCACGCCGTCACGGTGCGGACATCGTCGACTTCGGCTTCGGCAATCCCGACCTGCCGTCGCCGGCGGTTGCGGTGGACAAACTGGCTGAGGCCGTGCACAACCCGAGGAACCACCGCTACTCGGCGTCCCGGGGCATCCCGAACCTCCGGCAGGCCGTGTGCGAGCTCTACCAGCGCAACTGGGGAGTCGAGCTCGACCCCGACCGGGAGGTCGTGACCACGATCGGGGCCAAAGAGGGTCTGTCGCACGTCATGTGGATCCTCGTGTCGCCCGGGGATTCCGCGTTGGTCCCGTCCCCCTCGTACCCCATCCACATCTACGCCCCCCTGTTCGCCGGAGCCGAGGTGCACCAGATCCCGCTCGAGGGCCCGGGTGATCCCGGCGCCGATGCCATCTCCTCCGGACCTGGAGAAAGCTTCTTCGCAGCCCTCGTCAAGACCTGGGAGGCGACGTGGCCCAAGCCGCGCGTGATCGTGGTGTCGTTCCCGCACAATCCCACGACCGCCTGCGTCGACCTCTCGTTCATGGAGCGCCTCGTCAGGTTCGCAAAGGAGCACGAGACCGTGCTGGTGCACGACTTCGCGTACGCCGACCTGGGGTTCGACGGCTACGCCCCACCTTCGGTCCTCCAGGTTCCCGGCGCGAAGGAGGTGGCGGTCGAGCTCTACACCCTCACCAAGTCCTTCTCGATGGCGGGGTGGCGGGTGGGGTTCCTCGTTGGCAATGCCGAGATCGTGCAGGCTCTGACCAAGTTGAAGGGATACCTCGACTACGGGACGTTCCAGCCGATCCAGATCGCCGCCATCGTCGCGATGCGCGAGGCCTCCGACTATCCGGCGGAGCTTCGGCGCGCGTACCAGTTACGGCGCGACGCCTTGTGCGGGGGACTCCGCAGCATCGGCTGGGACGTCACCTCGCCGAAGGGCACCATGTTCGTCTGGGCGCCGATCCCGGATCCCTACCAGGAGATGGGCTCGATCGAGTTCGCCAAGCTCTTACTGCGCGAGGCAGAGGTCGCCACCTCACCCGGCGTCGGCTTCGGTCCGGGAGGCGACGGACACGTCCGCTTTGCCCTGATCGAGAACGAGCAACGGACGCAGCAGGCGGTCCGGAACCTCCGCCGTGCGCTCCCGAAGCTCAGCTGAGCGCTCGACTCCACGGGCGATTGAAGGATCTGGAGCCGAATTTTTCATCCCAATTGTAGGCAGCGCACGCGTAGCATTCGTCGTGGCCACCAACGAGCGTTGACCGGGTGCGCGCGAGCACGACCGGCGCGGGAAGGGAGGCACGACCATGCCTCGGAACAAGGTGCTGGTGCTCGGGGGCAACTTCGGCGGGCTCACCGCCGCGCTCGCCGTCCATCACGAGCTCGAAGGCGACGTCGAGGTGCGGGTGGTCTCGGCCTCCGACCACTTCTTGTTCAATCCTTCGCTCATCTGGCTTCCGTTCGGCAAGCGCAAGGCCGCCGACATCACCTTCCCGCTGGCGCCCACCTTCGAGGCCCACGGGGTGGACTTTGTCCACGGCGAGGCGACCCAGCTTCATCTCGACGAGAAGAAGGTGACGACGACCGCGGGCACCTACGACTACGACTACCTCGTCGTCGCCACGGGCTACCGCAACGACTACGACGTCGTGGCGGGCCTCGGGCCGAGCGGCAACGCCTACGGGATCACCACGCTCGAGGACGCGATCCGCGCCGGCGAGGGGTGGCGGCGCTTCCTCGACGCCCCGGGCGACATCGTCGTCGGCGCCACCCAGGGGGCGGGCTGCTTCGGCGCCGCCTACGAGTACCTCTTCAACGTCTCCCACCAACTGCGCAAGGCGGGCCTCAAGAAGCGGGTCAAGCTCAGCTTCGTCTCGCCCGAGCCCTTCCTCGGCCACTTCGGCATCGGCGGACTACCCCACGGGGAGAGCCTGCTCGGGATGTTCTTGAAGAAGGAGGGGATCACCGCCTACATGGACGTCGGGATCGACCGGATCGACGAGGGTCGCATGGTGCTCGACGGAGGCCGGGCGATCACCTTCGCCTACGCCATGGTGGTGCCGCCGTTCCTCGGCCAAGAGGTCGTGCGCACGGCGACGCAGATCGCCGATGCCAAGGGCTACGTGGCGGTGCGCGACACCTACCAGAGCGACGCCTACGACGACGTCTACGCCGTGGGCATCGCCGCCGCGGTCCCGGTCCCTTGGCAGACCTCCACCCCGCTCGGCATCCCGAAGACGGGTTTTCCGACCGAACGGATGGCACATGTCGCGGCGAAGAACATCGCCGCACAGATCCGCGGCGAAACGCCACGAGCCCACGAGGAGTTCGGCGACATGCCCGCCGTATGCGTGATGGACGCCGGCAACAACGGGGTCATCATCCTCGCCGACAAGATGCTCCCTCCGCGCAAGCACGGGGTGCTCATCCCAGGGCCGCAGGCCCACGCGATGAAGCTCGCCTTCGAGAAGTACTTCTTGTGGAAGGCTCGCCACGGCTACGTGAGCCTGCCCTGACGGCGCGGCTGGGGCGCAGCGATGCCCCGCACGCCGGTCACACCGCTCCACCGTTGCATCGCGGGCGTGCGCGGCAGGCGGCGAGACCCCACAGTCTGCTGCGGCGGTTAGAGCCGCGCTCGACTGGCTACAGTTGCAGTTGGGAAGCGCCACGTGACGGGATGGGGTGCGATGTCCAAGATGCACCGGGAGGGCGACTCCGGGAGTGAGGAGGCGACGACGCTCCTCTCGCGTGATGTGGGTGGGGCCTTCCGCCTGCTGTTGGCCGCGAACCCGCTGCCCATGTGGGTCTACGACCTCGAGACGCTGGGCTTCTTGGAGGTGAACGACGCGGCGGTCGCCCATTACGGGTACACGAGGGCCGAGTTCTTGAAGAGGTCGATCGCCGACATCCGCCCCAACGAAGACCGCGCCCGCCTGCACCAGATCCTCGCCGAGCGAAAGGACGCGTTCGGGTACTCGGGAACGTGGCGCCACCGTCGAGCAGACGGGACCCTCATCGATGTTGAGGTGACCTCGCACATCCTCGACTGGGAGGGGCGCCCGGCCTCTCTCGTGGTCGCCCACGACGTGACCGAGACCCGGCGGCTCCAAGAAGAGCTGGCGCGCCGTGCCCTCTACGACGAGGCAACCGGGCTCGCCAACGCGGCGCTGTTTCTCGACCGCACCGCCGATGCGCTCGAACGCGCGAAGGGCTCGCTGTGCGTGGGCGTCGTGGTCGTCGGTCTGTCCGGGCTCGACGCGCTGTCCTCCATGGCGGGCGATGCGGCCGCTGACGCCCTCGTGGCCGAGGTCGCCCGGCGCCTAGGCTCGTGCTGTTCGGAGAACGAGACCCTCGCCCGGCTCGGCGGCGGGCGCTTCGCCGTGTTGTGCGAGACCGCAGAGCGCGACGGGGTCCTCCGCCTGGCCAACTCGGTGGCCGCCGCTCTCGAGGGGTCGCTGTCTGTGCCGGACTTCGGGGAGCTGCGAGCCGCGCCGGCGGTCGGTGTGGCGCTCGGCGACGGGGGTGATCTGGACGCAGCGGCGCTCGTGCACGACGCCACCTCGGCGATGCGCCATGCCGCTGAACGCGGTCAAAGGAGTTTCCTCTTCGCCAACCCCGCGCTGCGCCGCGCCGACCTCGAGGCGTTCGAGACCGAGCGCGCACTCGCCGGGGCGCTGGGCGCCGGGGAGCTGCGCCTCTTCTACCAGCCGGTCGTCGACCTCCACGACGGTGGGGTCGTCGCCTGCGAGGCGCTCGTGCGCTGGGACCGCCCCGAGGTCGGCCTCGTCGGCCCGGACCGCTTCATCCCATTGGCCGAGCGCAGCGGGCTCATCGTCGAGCTCGGCGCCTGGGTGATCGACCACGCGATCGCCGAGGCGGCCACGTGGCCCGGGCGTCCCGCCCACCGGCCGAGGGTGGGGATCAACCTCTCGGCCCGCCAGCTCCACGACGATCGCTTGGTCGAGCGCTTCATCGGTGCCTGTGGCGCCTCGGGGCTCTCCCCGGCCTCGGTGTGCGTCGAGCTCACCGAGTCCGCCTTCGTCGCCACCGACGACTACGGCGCCTATAAGAGCCTCGCCGCGCTGCGCGAGATGGGGATCGAGGTGGCAATCGACGACTTCGGCACCGGCTACTCGGCCCTGTCGTACCTCACGCACCTCCCCGTCGACGTGGTGAAGATCGACCGGGGGTTCGTCGCCGGGCTCGGGGCGGACCGGGCCGACGCGCTCTTGGTCGAGGCGATCATCACGGTCGCCCACGGCCTCGGCCTGCGGGTCGTGGCCGAAGGGGTCGAGACCCCGGCGCAACTCCAAGCGCTGTGCGACCTCGGCTGTGACGCCGCCCAGGGCTACCTCCTCGCCCGCCCGACGCCGAGCGAGGACCTGCCGGGCGTACTCGACGCCGCCACCCGGGCCGCCAGCGGCCGGGCAATGACGGGCGCGGCACCGCGCGGGGGGCCAAAGATGTCGGCAGTCTCGATGCGGCGCACGTTCCCCCCGGCGGCCTCGTGATCTCGACCGAGCGCTCGGGCCATGGGTCGCGTCGAACGCCCGGTGTGCCGATGACCACGGTCGGCTCGGCACCGGTCGCCGGCCGCACGTAGACCCGAGCGTCGGCGCGTGACGATGTGCTGCCCACGAGCCCACCCCGACGATCTGTCCGCAAGGGTGCCGACCTCAATGGCGCCACGTGCTGCAGCTCGCGTCCGCCCAAGAGAGCGATGACGTCCCAGGCGCAGGCCGAGCCCGAGCGGCCCCGTCCGCCAGCGTCGGGACGCACGACCACGGCCGCGTTGGCCAGGGCGTTCTTCTCCCGGCCGAGCCGAGTGGCGGCGTTCTTGTGGGCAGCGGGTGCACTGGCGGTGGCCTTGGTCCTTCCCTTGCGCCATTGGCCCGAGCCCTCGATGCTCGCCCTGGCGATTCCGGCGGCCATCGCCGCCGTGTGCGCCGCGCTGCGGGCGACGCTGGGCGAGCGCTTGCCCCGCTGGAGCCTGCAGGTCGACGTCGGGCTGGGCAACCTGCTCGTCAGCGCCGCCGCCGCTGGCGCAGCGAGCGAGCACACGAACCTCGCCAACCTCTACCTGCTCGTCGAGGTCTTCGCCCTCCTCTACCTGCCGCTCCGCTCGGCCCTCGTTCACGTGGGCGCCGCCGGGGTCGCCTACGCCATCGTGCTCGGAGTCGGGCCGCAGACCGGCGAGCCGCCGGTCGTCGCCTGGCTGGCGGTCTTCGGTACCGCCGTCGTCCTCGGCGCGGTCATCGTCGGCCTGGTGAGCGTGCTGCGCGCGGCTGCCCGAGAAGACCCCCTCACCGGGCTCGCCAACCGGCGCTCGTGGGACGAGCGCCTCGAGGCCGAGCTCGAACGCTCAGCCCGTAGCGGCGCGGCGCTGTCGGTCGTCGTGCTCGACCTCGACGGCTTCAAGGCGGTCAACGACGCGCAGGGGCACCACGCCGGGGACCGCGTGCTCCAGGCGGCCGCCCGCTCGTGGCAGGCGGCGACGAGAAGCGGCGGGGACCTCGTGGCCCGCATCGGCGGCGACGAGTTCAGCGTCCTCGCCCCCGGATCCGACGAGATCGGGGCCCACCATCTCGCCCGGCGTCTCATCGACGCGCTGCCCGAAGGCGTGGCGGCCTCCGTCGGGGTGGCCACCTGGGACCGGGCCGAGGGAGCCTCGGACCTCGTGCGCCGGGCGGACCGCGCCATGTACCTCGCCAAGCGGCGGCGTCGCCGTGGTCGGGACCCCCGCCCCGCCTGACCGCGCGGTCGCCCACGCTGCTGCATTCCTCAGCGTCCCCAGCGCGTCCCGAGCGCGTCCTGCGAGCGGTCCCCAGCTCGGGACTCAGCCCAGAACCTTCTTGGCGATCACCACACGCTGGATCTGGTTGGTCCCCTCGTAGATTTGGGTGATCTTGGCGTCTCGCATGAAGCGCTCAACGGGGAAGTCCTTGGTGTAGCCGTAGCCGCCGAGCAGCTGGACGGCGTCGGTCGTCACCGACATCGCGGTGTCCGACGCGAAGCACTTGGCCATCGCACCCACCATGGCGAGCTCGCCTGTCGGGTCGTCGTCGACGAGCGCGCACGCGCGGTACACGATGGTCCGCGCCGCCTCGGTCCGCATCGCCATGTCGGCGATCATGAACCGCAGGGCTTGGAGGTCCGACAGGGGTGCACCGAACGCGCGGCGTTCCTTCAGATATCCCGCAGCGAAGTCGACGGCCCCCTGGGCGATCCCGACCGCCTGCGCTCCGATCGTCGGACGGCTGCGGTCCAGCGTGTGCATCGCGATGTGAAACCCCCGCCCCTCTTCGCCGACGAGGTTGGCGGCCGGGACGCGCACCTCGTCGAGAACGACCTCGCCGGTCGGGCTGGCACGGAGCCCGAGCTTGTCCTCGTGCTTTGCCACCTTCACGCCCCAGTCGGCTTCCACCACGAAGCACGAGATGCCACGGTGGCCCGCTGCGGGATCGGTCTTGGCGAACACGGTGTAGGTGTCGGAGATACCGGCGTTGGTGATCCAGTACTTCGTGCCGGTGATCACGTAGCTGTCGCCGTCGCGCACCGCGCGGGCCGACATCGCGGCGACGTCGCTGCCCGCGTCGGCCTCCGAGAGGCAGTAGCTCGCCTGGGCCTCACCCGACGCGACACGCGGGAGGTACTTGCGCTTCAGCTCCTCGGATCCCCAGTTCATGACCGGGAGCATCCCGAGCTTGGAGATGAGCATCGTCACCGACGTCGACGCGCAGACGCGGGCGATCTCTTCGGCCATGATCGCCTGGGTGATCGTGTCGGCACCGGCACCCCCGTACTCGACCGGGATGCCGAGCGACGGAAGCTCCAGCTCGCGGCACGCGTCGAACGACTTCCACGGATAGCTGGCCGTGCGGTCGGCCTCGGCGGCGTGTGGGGCGATCCTGTCCTCACAGAAGCGCCGCAGCATCTCGCGGAACTCCCGTTGCACGTCGGTGAGCGCGAAGGTCATCCCTTCATCCTACGGAGCCACGTTCTCCTGGGCGCAGACGCGCTCAGGCGGTGCCGACCAGCGACGCCCACTCGTCGCGCCGCGCGGCGATCTCGTCGGCGCGCAGACGGATGACGGCTTGGGGCACGCGGTCGACGAGGGCACGCTGCACGGGGTAGTCGTGCGCGGCGCCGGAGAACGCGGCGCGTCGCGCGTCGCGCATGCCCGCAGGGAGGTCGTCGTCGAAGAACCCCCACAGCGCAGCCGCGCTCTCGACGTCGTGCACCGTCGGCGCGCGCCCGAAGAGCGCCGCGCGGCGCGACGCGAGCATCGCCGTGCCCACGATGGCGTCGTCTTCTGCCTCCCCCGGGCCGAGGTGGAACCGATCGGCCGCGCGGTGCGCCAAGCGCAGCGCGTACCCCTGGTCCGGGCCGGGCCTGCCGAGATGCGGTCCCCCCGGGTGGACCGGGAAGTGCAGCTCGGCCGGACGTGCCGCGACCCAGTGGCCCGGCGCCTCGAGCTGGAGCGAGGGCCGCAGCTGGTCGGCCTCGGTGATCGGGACGAAGCTCGGCTGGGTCATGCGCCGCAGACGTTAGCCGCCGCGCCGGTCAGCCGACGTCCGGCGGTCAGCCGACGAGGTGCAGCCAGTCCTTGTAGCGGTCGAGCTCGCCGCGCACGGTCGAGAAGTAGGCCCGCTGCAGCTCGGTGGTGATGGGGCCGCGCGACCCGGTACCGACCACCCGGTCGTCGACGGCGCGGATCGGGGTCAGCTCCGCCGCCGTGCCGGTGAGGAAGGCCTCGTCGGCGAGATACAGGTCGGTGCGGATGAGCGCCTCGTGGCGCACCTCGATGCCCATGTCACGCGCGAGGACCTCCACGGTGTCCTGCGTGATCCCGTCGAGCGCGCCCGCGTCGGAGGTCGGCGGGGTCAGCAGCACGCCATTGCGCACGATGAAGATGTTCTCGCCGGTGCATTCGCTCACCCGGCCGTCGGACGTCAGGAGCAGGGCCTCGTCGTACCCCCCCCTGATCGCCTCCATCTTGGCGAGCGACGAGTTCACGTACATGCCGACGCCCTTGGCCGCCGTCGGCATCGCGTTGGCGTCGTGACGGCGCCACGAGCTGATCTTGAGCGACACGCCGTTGGCCAGCGCCTCCTCGCCGAGGTACGTGCCCCACGGCCACGTGCTGATCGAGACGTTGACCGGGCACGGAAGCGGGTTGAGCCCCATCTCGCCGTAGCCGAGGTAGACGAGCGGACGCAGGTAGCAGCCTTCGCGCATGTCGTTCACGCGCACGACCTCGCACGTCGCCTCGACGAGCTGCTCCGCCGTGTAGGGGACGTCGATCATGAGGATCTTGGCCGAGTCGAGCAGCCGGCGGATGTGATCTCCGAGGCGGAAGACCGCCACGCCCTGGGACGTCGGGTACGCCCGGATGCCCTCGAAGGCGCCCGAACCGTAGTGGAGCGTGTGCGTCAGCACGTGCACCGTCGCGTCGGCCCAGTCGACCAGCTCGCCGTCCATCCAGATCTTCTTCGTGGGGGTGATCGGCACGGTTAGAGCCTTTCTGCGATGGCGTCGCCGATGGCTGCGGTGGCGACGGGTCCCGGTGAGACGCCCGCCGACGGGTCGGAGGACGTCGCGGCGACGTAGTCCTCGACGGCCTTGGTGATGCTCGCTGCGGCGTCCCGCTCGCCGAGGTGGTCGAGCAACAGCGCGGCGGACGTGATCGCGGCGATCGGGTTCGCGATGCCCTTGCCCGCGATGTCGTGCGCCGCGCCGTGGACGGGCTCGAACAGCGACGTGGATCCGGGATGCAGGTTGGCGGACGCGGCGTAGCCGATGCCGCCACAGACCGCTGCGGCGAGGTCCGTGAGGATGTCGCCGAACAGGTTGTCGGTGACGATCACGTCGTAGCGCTGCGCACGCTCGACCATGGAGATGCACGCGGCGTCCACGTGCTCGTAGGCCGTCGCGATGTCGGGATACTCGGAAGCGACGTCGGCGAACGTGCGATGCCAGAGATCTCCCGAGTAGGTGAGCACGTTGGTCTTGTGCACAAGGTTGACGGCACGCGCCGCACGACCCTCTGCAAGCTCGAACCCGTGGCGCACCAGCCGTTCGACGCCTGCGCGGGTGTTGACCGATCCCTGCGTGGCGACCTCCTGGGGGGTCCCCTTGTGGAGGAAGCCGCCCTCCCCCACGTACGCGCCTTCGGTGTTCTCGCGCAGCACCAAGAATTCGGCGCCATCCGCGATGGAGCCCCGCACCGCCCGGAACGGCCGCAGATTCACGTAGAGGTCGAGCTCGAAGCGGAGCCGCAGGAGCAGCCCGCGCTCGATGACGCCCGACGGCACGTCGGGATCGTCCACCCGGGGGCCGACGGCGCCGAGCAGGATCGCGTCGGCGCCACGCAGCTCCTCCAGGACGGAGTCGGGAAGCACCTCACCGGTGCGCCGGTAGCGCTCCGCCCCGAGGTCGTAGTCGGTGGTGGAGAGGACGACGCCGGCCGCGTCGACCACCTTCAGCGCCTCGGCCACCACCTCGGGCCCGATCCCGTCTCCGCCGATGACCGCGACGTGATGCGTCCGCGGCGCGCCGTTGGGGGAGGTGGTCTCGTGCAGCGCTGGCATGCGGATCGTCCTGTGTCTCGTTGGATGGGAAGGGTGTCTGGATGGCTCGGAAATGAAAAACCGCCCACCAAGTGGACGGTCGAGGGCGCGCAGCTGGTGGGCGGCGGCGCGCCTAGGCGATGGGTACCCCGTTCGTGAGGGCCACGGTCATCACCGGTCAGTCTCCCGTAGGTGCCGTCCCTGCGTCAACCGGCGCCCGCGGCGCCCGCGGCGCCCGCGCCACCCGCGCCACCCGCGCCACCCGCGGCGCCCGCATCCCACGCGTCCCCTGGGAGGCTAGAGATCCGCACCCATCTGGTCGACCGCTGTCTGGGTGACCGCCAGTGTCCCGCCCAAGACGGTGAGGTGCGACACCCGCACACCGCCGAGCCCTGTGGTCCCCGCCGT
>JAJYPY010000098.1 GCA_021794995.1 Actinomycetes bacterium
CCAGCGCGCGGGCCGGACCCCGACCGTCCCGCGCATGCTCGGCTTCCAAGCGGAAGGCGCGGCGCCGATCGTGCTCGGGCACCCCGTGGAGCACCCCGAGACGGTCGCGACGGCGATCCGGATCGGTAATCCTGCGAGCTGGCAGTCGGCGATCGCGGTGGTGGAGGAGTCGGGGGGGACGATCAGCGCGGTCAGCGACGAGGAGATCCTCGCGGCGTACCACTTCTTGGCCAGAGAGGAGTCGGTCTTCTGCGAAGCGGCGTCTGCGGCGTCGGTGGCGGGACTGCTGCGTGCCGAGGTGGCGGCCGGCTCGACGGTGGTCTGCGTGCTCACCGGTCACGGGCTGAAGGACCCCGATCTCGCCATCAGCCAGATCTCGGTTCCGACGGTCGTCGACGCCGATCTGGACGCGGTCGTGCGCGAGCTGGCGCTCTGAGCTCTCGCCCGCACCGGGCGGTCGTGCCCGACGCGGCCCCGGGAATGGAACCGACGCTCGAAGCGTTGTCCCACGTGTCGGTGGCCTGACGGCGAGGATGGTTGCCGGGTCCCGGCGCAACGGCTACGATGGACGCATCCCACCGGGCAACGGCGCACTGGTCGCCTGGCCCGAAGGCCGGTTCTGAACTGTTACGCCACCGGTGGTACGCGGGAGCAGGCCTGCGATGCTCGTCCTCCGCCCGTGCTCTGTCCTCACGCAGCGTGGCTGTGCCACAGCTGGTGCGACCTCTCATGAGATAGGAGACCGATGACTGCGGAACAGCAGCTCGAACGGTCAGTGCTCGAAGGCAAGGAGCGAGACGAGCTCCACGCGATCGCACAGGCGATGTCGCTCAAGACGACGTCGCGCACCAAGAAAGCAGACATCATCGACCGGATCCTCGAGGCGACCGGGGTGGGCGCATCGTCCAACGGTGCCAGCGCATCCAGCGCATCCAACGGTTCCAGTGCATCCAACGGCGACGGTGCGTCCAACGGCGACGGTGGCGACGGCAGGCGTGGTCACGCGCCGGTGCCGGCGGCGACCGAGACCTTGCGGTCGCCGACACATGGTGCTGCGAACGGCAGCGCCGAGACGGCGTCGGAGCCGGACGTGGAGCCCGCACCCGCCCGCGCGCACGCCGGCGCGGCGGACCACGACGGCGCATCGTCCAACGGCGTGCGCCAGTCCCAGTCCCAGTCCCAGTCCCAGTCCCAGTCCCAGTCCCAGGCTCAGTCCCAGCCACAGCCACAGCGCCAGCAGGGCCAGCGGGGCCGCCACAACAATGCGCAGGGGAGCATCGACGCCGGCAACCGCCGGGGCCGCAGGCGCCGGGGCCGCGAGCGCGGCCCGGGCGGCGAGCGGGACCTCCAGGGCGCCGGCGGGCCGGATGCGCCGTACCAGGGCGAGCTCGTCGAGGTGCGCGGCCTGCTCGACTTGCGCGACGAGGGCTACGGCTTCTTGCGCTGCGACGGGTACCTGCCCTCGCAAAAGGACGTCTACGTCTCGATCAGCCAGGCGAGGCGGTTCGCCCTGCGCAAGGGCGACTACGTCGAGGGCGCCTGCCGCCCTGCGTCGAGCAACGAGAAGTACCCGGCGCTGCTGCGCATCGACAAGGTGTCGGGGATGGATCCCGAAGACGCCCGCCAGCGGCCCCGTTTCGAGGATCTGACCCCCCTCTTCCCCGACCAGAAGCTGGTCCTCGAGATGCCCGGCGCCAAGGAGAACGTGACGGCGCGCATCGTCGACCTGCTGTCCCCCATCGGCAAGGGCCAGCGTGGCCTGATCGTGTCGCCTCCGAAGGCGGGCAAGACCACGGTCATGAAGCAGATCGCGCACTCGATCGAGGCGAACAACCCCGAGGTGCACCTCATGGTGCTGCTCGTCGACGAGCGCCCCGAAGAGGTCACCGACATGCGCCGATCGGTCAACGGAGAGGTCGTGGCCTCGACCTTCGACCGTCCCTCCGACGAGCACACCGCGGTCGCCGAGCTGGCGATCGAGCGCGCCAAGCGCCTCGTCGAAGAGGGGCGTGACGTCGTGATCATCCTCGACGGCATCACCCGGCTCGCGCGCGCGTACAACCTGGCGCAGCCGGCGACGGGGCGGATCATGTCCGGCGGTGTCGACTCCGGCGCGTTGTACCCGCCGAAGAAGTTCTTCGGCGCCGCGCGCAACATCGAGGAGGGCGGGTCCCTCACGATCCTCGCCACCGCCTTGGTGGAGACCGGATCGAAGATGGACGAGGTGATCTTCGAGGAGTTCAAGGGCACCGGCAACATGGAGCTGCGGCTCGACCGCCGGCTCGCCGAGCGCCGGCTGTACCCCTCGATCGACGTGAACGCGAGCTCGACCCGTCACGAAGAGCTGCTCTTCGACCGCGGCCAGCTCCAGCAGGTCTGGAAGCTGCGCCGGGTGCTGAACGCGCTCGCCAGCGAAGGCAACGCCGCCGCCGGGCTCGAGCTGCTGATGGACAAGCTCCGCACCACCAAGAGCAACGACGAGTTCCTGGCCGAGATCGCCAAAGGCCCCACCCCCGGCGGCTGAGCGTCCCGGGTCCGGTACAGTCAACGAGCTCCAGGAGAAGAAGGCGACCATGAAGGCAGACATCCACCCCAGCTACGAGCAGGCCACCGTCCACTGCTCGTGCGGCAACACGTTCGTGACCCGTTCCACGAGGGCGGACCTGCACGTGGAGCTGTGCAACGAGTGCCACCCGTTCTTCACCGGGAAGCAGAAGCTGGTCGACTCGGGTGGCCGCGTCGAGCGGTTCCAGCGCCGCTACGGGCGCCGCGGGACCGCGCGCGCCGCGGCGAAGACGAAGAGCTGAGCCGCACCCGGCGCGGCCGGGTCGCAGCGACGACGACCTCATGGCTGCCGAGCCGCTGAAACCTCCGCTCGACGCGCGTCTCGACGCGCTCGAGCGCGAGCTCGGCGAGGTTGAGACCGCACTGGCGGATCCCGCCACGTCGAGCGACCCCGCGCGCCTTCGCGATCTCTCGCGCCGCCACAAGGAGCTGGGCGACGTCGTGGCGACGTGGCGCGAGCTGCGCGCGGCCCGCTCCGACCTCGAGACCGCACGCCAGATGCTGGAGGAGTCCTCGGGCGAGGACCGCGAGACCGTGCTCGAAGAGGTGGAGGCCGCGGAGGCGTCGATCGCGTCGCTCGGCGCCCAGCTGAGCGTGCTGCTTCTGCCCAAGGATCCCAACGACGGCCGCAACGTGATCGTCGAGATCCGTGGCGCAGAGGGCGGCGAGGAGGCGAACCTCTTCGCGCGTGACCTCTACGAGATGTACACCCGCTACGCGGCGCGGCGCGGCTGGCGCGTCGAGGTGCTCTCCGAGAGCCCCTCGGAGCGCGACGGCCTGAACGAAGTCGTCTTCCAGGTGGTGGGCGCCGACGCCTGGGCGCGCCTCGAGCACGAAGCGGGACCGCACCGGGTCCAGCGGGTGCCGGTGACCGAGTCCAAGGGCAGGGTCCACACCTCCTCTGCGACGGTGACCGTGCTGCCGGAGGCCGACGAGGTCGACGTGGCGATCGACCCGGGGGACCTGAAGATCGACGTCTACCGCTCCACGGGGCCGGGCGGCCAGTCGGTGAACACGACGGACTCCGCCGTTCGCATCACCCACCTTCCGACCGGCATCGTGGTCGCGATGCAAGACGAGAAGAGCCAGATCCAGAACCGGGCGAAGGCGATGACCGTCCTGCGGGCGCGCCTGTTGAAAGCCGAGCAGGACCGCCGGGCCCAAGAGCTCGCCGTGCAGCGCAAGAGCCAGGTGGGCGGGGGTGGGCGGTCCGAGAAGGTCCGGACGTACAACTTCAGGGAGAACCGCGTCACCGAGCACCGGCTGAACCTCACGCTCTACAAGCTCGATCAGGTCCTCGCCGGCGACCTCGACGAGGTGACCGACGCGCTCATGGCCGACAAGCGCGCCCGGCAGCTGGCCGGCGACGGCGGATGACGACGCGCGCCTGCCTGCAGGCGACGCTGGCGGACCGGCTCGGCTCGGCGGTCGAGGCGCGCTGGATCGCTGAAGAGGTGCTCGGGAGCGCGAGCTCGTCCGAGCACGAGGTCGGCGACGCCGAGATCGCCCTCCTGTCCGTGATGGCCGAGCGCCGGGCTGCGGGAGAGCCGCTCCAGTACGTGCTCGGGAGCTGGGCGTTCCGCGCGCTCGAGCTCGGCGTCGACCGGCGTGCCCTCATCCCGCGCCCCGAGACCGAGCAGGTGGTCGAGATCGCGATCGCCGAGCTGCGCCATGCGGTCGGAGCCCGGCGCGCGACCGCCCCCGCCACGCTCGCCGATCTCGGGACGGGGACCGGGGCGATCGCGCTGGCGATCTCGGCGGAGCTGGGCGAGGGGCGTCCCGATCTGCGCGTGTGGGCGACCGACGCGCAGGCCGACGCGCTCGAGCTCGCCGGGGAGAACCTCGCGCGCGTCGCGCGCGCACACCCGTGGGTGGCGCGTCAGGTGCGCACCCGACGCGGCCGGTGGTTCGGGGCGCTGCCCGCAGCCGAGCGCGGGCGCCTGGACCTCGTGGTGGCGAACCCGCCGTACGTGAGCGAGGAGGAGTGGGAGTCTCTCGACGCCGAGGTGCGACTCGAGCCGCGCAGCGCCCTCGTGGCTGGTCGGGGAACCGACGGGACGCCCGGATTCGCCGATGTCGAGACGGTCGTCTCCGGGGCGCGCGAGTGGCTCATGGCGACGGGGGTCGTCGTGGTCGAGCTCGCGCCGGCACAGGCGGCGGCCGCGGCCGAGCTCGCCGGACGGCTCGGGTATCGCCACGTGCGGATCGAGCGCGACCTCGCCGGACGAGACCGCGCGGTCGTGGCCCGGCGATGAGCGCGGATCCCGATCCCGCCGCGCCCCGCCCCGACGGGCCGCGGCGCCCTCGGGTCGTCGACGTCCAAGACGGCGGCGCGCTGGCCAAGGTGCTCGACGCGCTGGACGCGGGGCTCGTCGTCGCGCTCCCGACCGACACCGTGTACGGCCTCGCCGCCCGGATCGACCGACCCGACGCGATGGCGCGCATCTTTGTGGCGAAGGACCGTCCGGAGGGGCTCGCGCTCCCGGTGCTCGTGGGCCGGTGGCGCCACGCGCTGGACGTGGCCGCGTCGTGGCCGCGCAGTGCGTCGATGCTGGCGGCCCGCTTCTGGCCCGGCGCCCTCACGGTGGTGGTCCCCGTCGACCCGGCGCTGGGCCGCCATCTGGGCGGCGACGGCAGGAGCGTCGGGCTGCGCGAACCCGACCACCGCTTCGTCCGGGCCGTGTGCCGCGCGGCGGGACCGCTCGCCGTGACGAGCGCCAACCGCCACGCTGCCCCGCCGTGCACGGACGCCGCGCAGGTCCGGGACGCCTTCGACGAGGCCCACGTGGCGCTGGTCGCCGACGGGGGCACCTGCGCGGGCGAGCCATCGACCGTCGTCGACTGCACCGTCAGCCCGCCTGCCTGCCTGCGTCACGGGGCGATCGAGTGGCCCTGGATCGAGGCTTCGCTGCGCTGACCGTTGCGCGGCCGCCACGCCCCGGGCCGCGCTCCGGGGCCCGCAGCGCCGGACCGCAGGCGTCAGCTGTCGATGCGGCGGCCGATGCGGCCGATGAGCCCCGAGCAGTACTGCACCCAGGTGCGGTCCCCGTGCAGCCACAACCCGAGCTCGCGGCGGGAGCCGACGACGATGGCGCGCAAGCCCGGCTCGTCGATGCCGGCACGCTGCAGTGCCCGCCACCGGCACCACAGCCACTCGCCGACCCCGCCGTCGTCGCCGGCCACCACGCGTTGCGCGGTCCCGCCGAGCACGGACGAGCGCCACTCCGCCTTTCGCCCGAGCGGCTCGTCGGGCAGGTGGAGCGCAGGGAGCCGTGCGGCCGCGCCGGGCCCCGGCCCCGTCATCGCCTGATCAGCACGGGTTGGCGCTCGCCACCCTCGTGCTCGCGGACGTGCTCGCGGACGTGCGCGTCGTAGTCGATGAACAACGGACCGTCGGGGTCGAAGTCCCGGCGGAGGGACTGCATCGCGAGGCGCTTGTCGAGCTGGTCGAGGCGCAGCAGCGCCGCCGGGTCGTCCAGCTCGCGTACGTCGAGCGCGTGGCGGGCGTCCTCGAATGCGGCGCGCCCGCGCGCGGTCCGCACGAGCACCGACGTCCACCCGTCCATCGAGCCGACGCTTCCCATGGAGAGGTCCGCGCTGCGCCCGAGGAAGTCGGCGCACTCGTCGCACCCCTTCAGCGCCGCACCGTGGAACGCTTTGACGGGTTCGTCGACGGCGACTTCGCCGTCCTTGTAATGGACGACGAGACGACCCCGGACGACGTCCACCTTGGACACCCGCTCGAGATCGACGCCGCGCCGGTCGCGCAGCTGGCGCAGCATGAGCCCCTCGTAGTCGAAGCTCTTCGTGCACATGAGCGCGATCGTGAGCACCACCGCGTCGACCCGGTGCGCACCCGTTGTCCACCGCCGCGCCTGCATCGCACGGATCCCCTGGATCTCGCACGGCGTCCCGACGACGGCGAGGCGTGGTCGCGGCCCGAGCGCAGCGCCGGAGAGGTCGAGCGCTGCGAGCGCCATCGTCTGGTTGTAGAAGCTGCCGGCCGACCTGGCGACCTCGTCGGGGGTGGTCGCGATCGTGGCGATGCCCTTCCAGGGCTCGTCGGGGTCGCGGCTCGGAACGGACACCACCGCACCGTCGATCTCCCGGGCGCGGAGCAGGGCCGACAGGAGGGCCGTGACCGCGCCCCCGTCCTGGGCCCCCCCGCCCGGTGCGCGGGTCGCGGCGCGCACGGCGTAGCGCTCGACGACCGCGCCGAGCCCGTCGGCCGCCGGGCCGCCGGTGAGCTTCCAGTCGGTGCCCGCGGGGTCCTCCGGGAGGGCGGTGACGGCCGGGGTCGACGGCGGCCACAGCGCCTCGTAGCGCAGCCCGCCGCGCGGGCAGAAGTCCCAGCACAACGAGCACCCGGTGCACATCTTCACGAGCTCGGGGAGCCATCGCTCGTCGTGCACGCCGATGGAGTTCGACGGGCACGCGGCGACGCACGCCCCGCACTGGATGCAGCGTCCGGCGTCGATGACGCTCGCGGCGAGCTCCCAGAACCACACCTTGCCCGGCGGCTCGGGAATGCCGTTCATCTCCTCGCGCAGCCGGTAGCGCTTCATCTGCCCACCCCAGCCTGCTCGACCGTCGCCCGCAGCTCGCCGAGCGGCGTGCGGCGTGCCCAGCGGGAGAACGGCTCGCCGTCCCGGCGCTCGGCGCGGTAGCGCTGGACGACGCGCACGATCGCCTCGGGTGCGTCCGAGACGGGCACCGCACCCGCCACCCAGCGCAGGAACCCGGCGTCGGGTCCGAGCGATCCGCCGAGCCCGACGTCGACGGCCTCTTCGATGTGCCCACCGACGTGGGCAACGTCCCCGCGCAACCCGATGTCGGCGATCTGGGGCTGCGCGCACGACGCGGAGCAGCCCGACAGGTGCACCCGGATGACGTCGTCGCCCCCCGCGCCCCCCGCGCCCCCCGCCTCACCTTCTGCCTCGGCCAGCCTGGCGTCCAGGGCCTGCGCCCACTGCAGGGCCCGTGCCTTGGTCTCGATCACGGCGAACCGGCAGAATTCGTTGCCCGTGCAGGCGACGATCCCGCGGGTGAAGGGCCCGGGGAAGGGCGAGTACCGCTGGAGCAGCGGCTCGGCCAGCAGGTCGGAGACACGGTCCTCTGCGATGCCTGCGAGCACGAAATTCTGATCGGTCCCGAGCCGCACCGTGCCGTCGCCGTAGGTCTCGGCCAGGCGCGCGGCTTCCACCAGGTCGATCCCGTGCATCCTCCCGACCGGCACCGCGCAGCCCACGTAGACGAGGCCGTCCTGGCGCTGGGGGTGGACGCCCACGTGGTCGCCGCGGTGGCGCTCGGTGAGCTCGTCACCGGCCGGGGCGAGGTCGAACGCCGCGCGCGCCGCCAGCTCGCGGCGAAACCCCTCGGGCCCGAGCTCTTGGACGAGGTAGCGCATCCGTGCGAGCCCGCGGTGCTCGCGGTTGCCGAGCTCGCCGAAGAGCTGGGCGATGGCACGCGTGAGCTCGACGGCCTGGTCGGGGCGGACGAAGACGTCGATGTCCGACGCCATGCGCTCGCCGTCGGAGAGGCCCCCTCCCGCGAGCACGTTGAAGCCGATCGTGCCGTCCCCCGCGCGCGCGGGCCACAGCCCGACGTCGTCGATCTCGACCCGTGCGCAGTCCTCGAGGCACCCGGTCACGCCGATCTTGAACTTGCGCGGGAGGTTCGCGTACTCGCGGTTGCCGGTGAAGAACGCAGAGATCGCGCGGGCGACCGGCAGCGCGTCGAGCGCTTCGGCGGCGTCGATCCCCGACACCGGGCAGCACGTCACATTGCGGGCGCAGTCGCCGCAGGCCTGGACCGTGGTGAGCCCCACGTGGAAGAACCGCTGCCAGATCCTCGGGACGTCTGCGATGCGCAGCCAGTGCACCTGGATGGACTGGCGCGTGGTGATGTCGGCGTAGCGGTTCTGCGAGACCGGGTCGTCCTCGGGGCCCGCGCCGTACGCCTCGGCGGCGATGCCGATCTCACGCGCCTGCGCCGCGCTGAGGACACCGCCGGGCACCTTGACGCGCAGCATGAACGCGTCGCCCCCCTGGCGCTGGGGGTAGAGGCCGACCCACTTGAGCCGCTCCACCTCGCCCGGGACGGCCATCAGCGCGTCGACGCCCTCTCGTGCGTAGCGCTCGACGATCGCCCCGGCGACCTCGAAGGGATGGCGGTCGAGCTTCGCCCGCTCGACCGGGTTCAGCGTGCCGATGGTCCGGTACGGGCGCACGAAGCGCAGCGACCGGTCGCGGCCCGTGAACGTCATGCCGTAGGGGTTCTCGGGGTCTTCTGGCATGCGGCGTACCTCGGCGTGTGGGGGAGCGGCGCTGCGGCGGTCCGTCGCTTGACTTGCCGGTCCGGAGCACCCACACTATATATGACCAAACTAGTCAGGTTTTCGGGGGTCCGGTGCCTCGGAACCCCGCCCTCGACGGATTGGACTGCCCACGATGGACGCCGCGCCTTCCGAGCCCGGGCACTACCCGGTCGTCCTCGTGGTGGCCGGCCGGCCGGCGCTCGTCGTCGGCGGGGGACCCGTGGCGGCC
>JAJYPY010000099.1 GCA_021794995.1 Actinomycetes bacterium
CGTCGCGCGCGAGGTCGCCTACGCCACCCTTTCGAGACCCGACCGGCGCGCCAAGCACCTTGCGGCCGCCCACCACTTCGAGTCGCTGCACGACGACGAGCTCGCAGGCGTCGTCGCCACCCACTACCTGGAAGCCCACCGGACCTCTCGCCCCGGCCCGGAGGCCGACGCCGTCGCCGCCAAGGCCCGGGACTGGCTGGGGCAGGCCTGTGCCCGGGCCCGCTCCCTCGGCTCCAGTGAAGAAGCGCTCGGCTATGCAGAAGAAGCCCTCGGGATCGCAGAGCGCGGCCCTGAGCGCGCCGCCCTCTTGGTCCTCGCCGGTGAGACCGCCTTGGACGCGGCCGAGCACGACCGGGCGCTCGAATACCTCAAAGAGGCGATCGGGTACGCCGAGGTCGAGGGGGACCCGGTGGGCCAAGGGCGCGCCACCGCCTGGCTCGCCCCGTCCCTCGAGCGTCTCGGGCGCATCGCCGAGGCGATCGAGCGCGCCGAGGGGGCCTTCGCGGCCCTGGGCGACGTGGAGGGCCCGGACGCAGACGACGCCCGGGCCCGGCTCGCCCAGAGGCTCTCGTGGGCGAGCCGCCGCCGGGGGGAACCCGCCGGTGGGCTCGAGTGGGCAGAGCAGGCACTCACCTTGGCCGAGCGGCTCGACGACCAGGGGCTCCTCGCCGAGGCGCTGGGTGCCCGGGGGGCCTCGCTCTACGCCCTCGGGCGCCACCGCGAAGCGCTGGCGCTCATGGCTGTCGAGCTCGAGCTGGCGGTCGCGGTGGGCTCCCTCCGTGGGCAGGCGAGCGCCAAGAACCACGAGAGCATCGCCGTGATCGACGACGACCTCCGGCGCGCGCTCGAAGCCAGCCTCGAGGCGGCCGAGCTCGCCCGGCGTGCCGGGGATCGTGAGGGCGAGCTCACCGGTCTCCTCAACGCCGCGGAATCGGCGATCCACGTCGGCGAGTGGGAGACCGCACGACGCGTCCTCTCTGAGCTCGGTGAGCGCCGCCTTCCCGAGCGGCAGCGGGACGTCTGGCGTTGGAACGTCGCGCTGGTAGAGGGGCTCTCAGGCAATCCTGCGCAAGCGCTCGTGAGCCTCGCTGCGACAGCGGCGACGATCGAGGCCGACGAGCACGTGGACGCCCGCACCACCTACCACAAGGCACGGGCGCTCGTGCACCTGGCGGCGGGCAACGTCGACCAGGCGTTCGCTGACGCAGCCGCCGTGGTCGCCCTCGACCCGGCGGGAACGAACAGCGCCCAGGCGCTCGGCATCCAGGCCCACGCCGCTCTTTGGGCAGAGGACCTCGCAGGCGCACAGGCAGCGCTCTCGGGCATGGAGCAGTTCCGGGGCCGCTGGATGAGGGCCGCCCGGCGCACCACCGAAGCCGGGGTGGCCGCCCTCGAGGGCAGGGTGAGCGAGGCGGTCACCGCCTACGGCGAGGCCGCAGCAGCGTGGCGGGCCCTTCGGACGCCCTTCGATTTCGCGCTGTGCGGTCTCGATGCAGCCTTCCTCCTCCAAGAGGCAGACCGGCCGCACGACCTCGTCGCAGCAGCACGCGAGGAGCTCTCCGTCATGGGTGCCGCGCCGTTCCTCGCGTTGGCCGACGCGCGCACCGGTGGTGGGACCGCGGACGCAGCGCCGATGCAAGAGCGTGCCCGCAGCACCACCTCATAACGAAGAGGGACGACGCGCCACCTGGTCGATGGTCGAAGATCACGAGGCCGCGACGTTCCGCTCGTAGGGCTGCGCGAGGAGCCGAGGCGGGGGTGTCCGGAACGGGTCGTCGAGCCGGCGCACGACAACCCGGATACAGTCGGCTGGTGCCGATGCGCGACCTGGTGACCGACATCGCGTTGAAGTCGTTGAACCAGGCCCACCGCGCGGTCCTCGCGCTCAGCAGAGGACGTCTCCTCACCCGGGCCTTCGGGATGCCGGTGGTGGAGCTCCACACGGTCGGGCGGCGGACCGGACGGGACCACTCGACCATGCTCACCGCGCCGATCGTCGATGGAGAGCGCATTGTGCTCGTCGCCTCCAAGGGAGGGGACGCGCGCGACCCTGACTGGTACCGCAATCTCGTTGCCAATCCGCACGTCGTGGCCGTCATGGGCGGGGTCCGCCACGTGTTGTGCGCCCGAACTGCCGATGCACGTGAGCGTGCCGACCTGTGGCCCAAGGTTGTCGCCGCCTACCGAGGGTACGGGTCGTACCAGCACCGCACGGCTCGTGAGATCCCACTCGTCATCTGCGAGCCTCGGTGATCCACGCACCGTCTTTTGCCGGCGGGTCCGGTCTGCTGCAGTGAGCGTGAACGTGCCATTGGAGCGGTTGCGCGCCGAACTGGAGCGGCGCGGGAACGTCGCGTATCTGCTGACGGTCGGAGATGACGGCCGACCCCACTGTGTCGCCGTCTCGGTGCACTGGGAGTCAGAAGGCCTCGTCATGGGGTCGGGCACCACGTCGACGCACAACGCGACGGCGCGCAGGCTCGTGACGCTGCTGACGCCTCCGGTGGAGGCCGACGAGACAGCGGGGTATGGCGGCGCGGACACTGGCGGCGCGGACGCGGCGGGGTACAGCCTCATCGTCGACGGCGAGGTGACCACTGCAGCCACGAACGACGCTGGGGGCGGCACGGTGAAGGTGCGACCGACGCACGCCGTCCTGCACCGGCCCGCAACTGGCGCGACTGGGCACGACTGCGCCCACGTCTTCGGGGCTGTCCGGAAGGCCGGCGGGGAGCTGTAGGGGGCGACGCAGCGATGTCACCTCGGCGCCTCGTCCTGTGGGACATCGACGGGACGTTGCTCTCGACCGGCCCAACGGGGCGGCTCGCGCTCGAACGCGGTGCCAGCCATGCCTCAGGGCTCGACATGTCGACAATCCCCGAGGTGGCGATGGGTGGCAAGACGGATCCGCAGATCGTCGCCGAGATCCTGACCGCGTGCGGCTTGGCGCAAGACGCTGTGGAGCGGCTGCTTCCTGCGGCGCTCCGAGAGGCCGAGCGCGCGCTCGCCGACGACGCGGGAACGATGGCGTCCGAGGGGTCCGTGCACCCGGGTGTGGTGGCACTCCTCGACCGTCTCGCTACGACGGATGGCGTCCGCCAGACGCTTCTCACCGGCAACATCGCACCCAATGCGAGGCTCAAGTTGCGCACCTTTGGGATGGAACGGTACTTCGACTTCGACATCGGCGCGTATGGCGACGACCACCCGAACCGAGACTGTCTCGTGCCGATCGCGCTCGAGCGCGCGCAGCGGCTCCGAGGAGCGCGCTACGCACCCGAAGAGGTGTGGGTCATCGGGGACACCGTGCACGATCTCCGCTGCGCGAACGCGGGAGGCGTCCGTTGCCTGATCGTGGGCACGGGACAGGCCGGCACGGATGCGGTGCGGACACTCGACGCCGACGCCGTATTCGACGACCTCTCGGACACCGACCTCGTGGTGAAGATGCTCGTCGGACGATAGGAGAGTCGTGAAGCACGTGGGAGCTACGCGGTGAACTGGACCTTCCGAGGACCTCGTGGAGGAGCCTCGCCTACGTGGGCAACGGTGTGAGCAGACGTCCTTCGCGTGACGTTGCGCGGAGTCGACGGTCGCGCGTTCTGGCTCGGTGCAGAGGTGCGGTCCTACGTCGTCAGCTTGTGACACGGCGTGCCGACATTGGTGCCGTGTCGAAGCGATGACCGCCACCGCAGGTGGGCAACTGGTGGTCAGGCCGGTTGTCACCGACGACTTCCAGCAGTGGGTGGCGCTTTGGGAAGGCTACCTGCGCTTCTACCGGGCGCAGCTGTCCAGATCCGACACGTGTCGCACGTTCGACCGACTGTGCGCCCAGTCCGACAACATGTTCGGCTTCGTTGCCGAGAGAAGCGACTCCCTCGTCGGTCTCGCGCACGGTCTTCTCCACGCGTCGACGTGGTCAGCTCGGCCATCGTGCTATCTCGAG
Organism: Actinomycetes bacterium; assembly: GCA_021794995.1. GTDB lineage: Bacteria > Actinomycetota > Acidimicrobiia > Acidimicrobiales > RAAP-2 > JAJYVT01. Next base: position 3,947 of record JAJYPY010000099.1, read on the forward strand.
GACCTCTTCGTCGAGCCGTCCGCACGTGGCACCGGTGCGGCGCGCGCGCTGATCGACGCGGTCGCAGACGCCGCGGGGCAACGCGGCGCCGAGAAGATCTACTGGCATACCCAGGAGTACAACGCGCCGGCACGATCACTCTACGACCGGATGGGCAACCGCATGTCGTGGGTCGTCTACGAGCGCGCACTGCGCGCAGCGGACCGATGAGGCGGCGTGTCCTGCACGGTCCAGCCGACGCGGGGACGCCCGACGTCAGCCGAGTCCCCGGGCAATTGGCAGGGTGCAGGTAAACGCCCTCTCCTGGTCGCCGTAGAGCCGCCGGAGCTCGAGTCGACACTGTGACGCCGCTTGCTCGGTGGCGTCGCACGCGACACTGAGCTGCTCGCGGGTGGCCGCGCCGACCGTCACGTATCCCGAGAAGCGGAACGAGGCATGACCGTCGGCGAGCTCCTCTTCGCGGTGGGTCGCAAGCTCCGCCTCGCGCGCGCGGCGCGCCGTCGAGAGGAACCCGCCGCGCCGGCGGAGCTCAGCGTCGGCGATGTCCGCGGTCCTCGCACGTTCGGCGTGACGGACCGCCTGGGTGCTGCTCAACGGCTCCATGACGACGGCAACGGCACGCCGCACCGGGCCCAGGAGGAGCGGACCGAGGAACTCAGGACCGACGTCCACCCTGGGCCACTCCGCGATCCAGTACGTGGCGTGCCACGAGCCGTCTGCGTGCAGGGCACCCCACTCCACCTCCGTGACGAGTGGCCATGGCCACGACACGCCGCACGGTGGGCATCGCCGGCCGCCGGCGGGAGGCGCGTCGACCGAGCGCCGTACGACCGCCGCGAGCGATCGTTCGTCGAGTACCCGCTCGACAGGGATGTCTGCGTCCACGAGCTGGCGACGCAACGAGGCGACCTCACGGGACAGGACCGCACAACCCGCGGCATCGCCACCACCGAGCGATCGCATCGCGCGTGCTGCCGGGCCGGCTGCGCGCACCTGGACCGCAACATGGACCTCGTGCCGACTGGTGTCGGGCCCCGCGACGTCGAGCAGTGTCGCGTAGGAGCGGCGAGCTGGTGCATCGGCAGGCAGCACAGCGTGGGATGCAAGATGCCCACTGACCGCCGCACCGTCGTCGGGGATGGTGGTCGCGACCCACTGCACGCGGTGCACGACGGACCGCTCGCGCGAGAGCGACGTGAGCACCGCTGCCCACGAGGCGACGCGCCGCTCCTTCTCCGCTCCACCGAGGAGGGCGAAGCTCTGCCCGAGCACGGCCATCACCGCGGTGTAGGTCTTCGTCCTCGCGTCGCACACCACTCCCATCGGTGCGTCTGTCTGATGCGCGTCGAACCCGAGCACCCGAAGTCCTCCGTACGGGCCCGCGCGAGCGGCGGCAGATGGGGGTGCGTCCTTCGCCGGGATACGGGGACGTCCCGGGACCCGGGCGACGGCCGGCGCCACGAGGCACGGGGCACCGTCGGCGCCGATACAGTGGCCGGCCGACTCGACACCCGGTCGCCGGCGCCGGCCACCGAGTGGCGCGGTGACCCCCCAGCGCACGACGGTCGGCAGCCACTGCTCGGCGGTGCGCCCTGCGATCGGCCACCACGCGACGGCCACGCAGGCAGCCACCACGATCACGGCCGCGACGACGGTCAGCGGCGTGGGCTGGTGGCGCATGACGACAATGGCCAGCACCGCGCCGGCCGCCACGACCCCGATCTGACCGCCACGCCACCCCGCGATCAAGCCGCGGCGCTCGAGCGGACCGAACCGGTACCGTGCGCGGGACCCGTGCATCTCAGTGCCCGTCCCCGATGTGCCGGTCGCCCGGAAGTGGATCTCCGGGGGACGTGTCGAAGGTGTCGTCGTCGGCACCGCCCGGGAGCGGAGACGGTGCCGACGCGTACCCCGTACGGAGATCGTCCGCGGTCCAGTCGTCCTTCGGGCCCGGTTCGAAACGGCTGAACGGCTCTGTTCCGCCCCACAGGGGCGACTGGACGCCGGGCACGATCCCGCCGTAGCCATCCGGCTCGATGCGTCCCGGCCGGTTCCACCCTTCCAGGGCCGCAGCGACACTCGAGGGGGACCCCTCCCAGACCGGGATTGTCCCGGGCGGCGGCGGACGCGTTGACGGAGAGTCGAGCCCGCCGCCGCCGAGCATGCCGGAGGCGAGACCGCCGCCGCCCGCGGCCGAGCCCACATCCGCGATGCCGCCGGCTGCACCACCGATCCACCCGCCTCCTCCGGAGCCAGCGCCGGGGCCGCCGGGGCCGCCCGGGGTGGGCGCGTCTCCGCCGGGCGCGTCATCGGACCCCGGGGCCTCGAGCGGCACTGTCCTGCCGGTCCCGGGGCTCCCGGGTGTGGCCGCCGACCCGACCCTCGTGGCGTGGTCGCTCCCGTGGCGCATGGCGACGTGCACCGCGCTTGTGGGCAGTCCGCCCGCCGTCTGGCGCACCCGGTGGCGCGCTCCTTCGAGCTGGAGCGCGGCACCGGCCTCCACGATCGGTACGAGCCGCAGGAGCGTGAACGGCGTGAACGAGGCCAGGAGCAGCAACGCACCGCCTGCGAGCACCGTCGCGAAACCGCCTCCCGACGCGACAGCCCCCACCGCGAGCGAGAGCACCGCGACGACCACGAACTTGGACAGGACGAGGGCCGCGAGCGTCTCGACGAGTCGCCTGCACCAGTGCGAGATGGCTGGCCACACCAAGCTCGCCAGTGCGAGCGGCAGGAAGAGCACTGCGACGTAGATCGCAGCAGCCCGCACGATGAGCTCGAGCCACAGCACCAGCGAGCCTCCGATGAGCAGCAGCGCACCGACGGTCAAGAGGAACGTCGGCGTCGGCAGCGGCTCATGAACGAGCGCGACCGAGATCGCCTGGAGGGTTCTCGTCACCTCGCCGTTCGTCCCGCGCGTGATCATGGCGCAGAGCGCGTCGGTCGCGGTCAGCGACAGCTGCACGAGCTGCACCGCGGCCGCCGTCAGGATCCCCGCGAGCGGCAGATGCACGAGAGCGGCTCGGGCGAGGACCGCAGGGCTCTGGTGGTACACCGCCTGGATGACGGCGAGCATCAGCATGGGCACGGCGACGACGCCCGCGAGCGCCACCATCAGCTGGTAATGCGACACGAACCACGACGCCTGCACGTCGGCTGCCGTCGTCGACGAGATCACCCCGCCGATCTGCTGGAGCAACCAGCTCGCCGCCGACACGATCCACCCCTCGATCGCGGACAAGACGCTGGAGGTGATGTCCGACGACACTCCTCCGACGGCACAAACGGGCGACAGCGCAGCGGGGCAGCCCATCCGCCCTACTGCGGAAGCGGGCTGACGATGCCGCGCCCGGTGCTGAAGAAGAAATTGATGAGCGTCGGCGCGGCGCCGATGAGGAGGGCCGCAAGGCCCGATACCAGCACCGCGCGTCGTCCCACATAGGACTGCTGATAGTTCTGCGAGTGCGCGCCAAGCGCCCAGAGCGCGGCGCCGAGGACCAATCCGGCAAGGGAGAGCATGAGCGCCCACCCGCCGAGCCCGTCCACCAGGTGGAGCAACGCTGCGCCACCGGGGAGAGATCCCGCTGTCGGCTTGAAGTCCGACGGCGTGGGACTTGTGAGCGTGGCGAGCAGGACCGCCGGATGGCTGAGCGCGCCGCGGCGTGCAAGCACGTCGCAATGACGGGCGACACCACCAGCACCGTGGGTCACCCACCCGACCGCCCGCATCGAGGGAGCTGCGACTGCTTCCCTGACTGCTTCCCTGACTGATGCCATGGCGTCCTCCCGGTCCGTCGTGCGCGTGGGCCACGTGGCTCCGGCATCGTAGAGAGCGTTTCATAGCTTGTCAAGCTGTTCCATGATATTCCAGTCCCACAGGACGTCCCGGGCATGCCCGACGCCCGAGGCGCCGGCTGTCATGCTGATGACGTGGGACGACGTACGCCGCTCGACGTGCCGGGTGACGGCAGGGCCGACGGCGCGCCCGGCACCTCGACGCGCGACTCCCCACGACCTGGGTGGTCGGGTTGAGCGGTTCGGGAGCCGGACTGTTTGCGCTGACGCACGGCTTCTCCCCGCCCGAGGTCTACGCCGCCGGCGGCGCGATCTTCGTGGCCGGCGTCATCGTGGCCCTCCTCGTCGGCCGCCGCGCAGGGAACCGCGCCCTCTCCCAACGCCTCAATGCGCTCGGCTCGCGCCTCGGGATCGACACCCCCGACGAGAGCGCGAACCTCGAGTCCGCACTCTCCTACCTGGAGCAGGTGACGGGTGCGGCGACCGAAGCCGTCGCGGACTCGAGCGCGGACGCGATCCGGCTGCGACGCTCGCTCGACACCTTCCCCCAGGGAGTCGTGCTGTGCGACGAGAACGGTGCCGTCGTCTACCGCAACGCGCGCGCGAACGCGCTCATGACGAGCCGCCACGGTGACGCCCTCGCCGCCCAAGCCGTGACCGAGCTGCTCGAGGACGCATGGGACAGCGGCGCGGCGGAGCGCACGCTCGACCTCTACGGCCCCCCCCGGCGGACGCTCGCCGTGCGCGCCCGGCTCATCGACGACGGGAGGCGTCCGCTCGGGGTAATCGCCATCATCGAGGACGTCTCGGAGCGGCGGCGGCTGGAGGAGATCCGCCGGGACTTCGTGGCAAACGTGAGCCATGAGCTCAAGACGCCCATGGGAGCGCTCGGGCTGCTTTCGGAGACGTTGGTCGCCGAGCCGGATCCCGACGTGGCGCGGCGCCTCGCGAACCGGATCCACTCAGAAGCATTCCGGGTCAGCCGCATCATCGACGACCTGCTCGACCTGAGCCGCATCGAGTCCGAGGAAGCGCCGCCGCGCGAACCCGTGCTGGTCAGCCTCGTCATGGCCGAAGCCGTCGAACGGGTGCGGGCGAGCGCAGAGCAGCGTGGCATCACTCTCACACTCTCGGAGCCGGATCCCCCCGTCGCCGTGCTCGGCGACCGCCGCCAGCTGGTCTCCGCCATGCACGCACTCATCGAGAACGCCGTCACCTATTCCACCGAGAAGAGCACGGTCACCATCGCCGCGAAGGTGGCGAACGCACCGCTCGAACGGCCCGGCAGCACGTACGCGTGGCTGCCGGGCAGCCCGACACCCTCGACGCCGTCCGCACCCCCCGCACC
>JAJYPY010000100.1 GCA_021794995.1 Actinomycetes bacterium
CCGTCGACGCCGCGTCGACGAGCGCGTCGAGCGCGCCGGCCGCGTGCCGCAGCTCCTCGAGGCGCCATGCGAGGTCCTCGACGGCGAACCCGTCCGCCTCGTCCGCATGCTCCCCGCGTAGCTCGTCGGGCACCTGCTCCACCGCGGCGGCGTACGCCTCGCGCAAGCGCTCGGCGAGGGCACCCAACTGGCGTGTCGCGTCCTCGAAGGCAGCCTGCCGTGCCGCGGCGATCTGGCGCAACGAGTCGGTTACCCGCGTGAACATCTCCACGGGGAAGAGCCGCCGCAGTAACGGCGCCCGCTTGGAGGTCTCGGCCTTGAGCACCTCTTCGAAGCGGCCCTGGGGGATGAGGACGACCTGCTCGAACTGCTCCTTCGTGAGCCCGACCAGCTGTTCGACCCGGTGCGCGACATCGCGCGCCCTGGCGAGGGCAGACCCGGCGACGACCGTTCCGTCCGCTCCGACACGACCCAGCACCACCGACGCCTTCTTCTCCACCGGCGCGCCGCTTCCGCGCTGGCGCGCCACGAGCTGAGTCGGGCGGCGTTCGATGCGCCAGCGTTGGCCGTGCATGAAAAAGTCGAGCGAGACGGACGTCTCGGTCGCCGGATCGGCGAACTGGCTCCGGACGTTCCCGTTCACGCGGAACCCGGGGAGGTCGTCGTAGAGGGCGTAGACCAAGGCGTCGAAGATCGTCGACTTCCCCGCGCCCGTCGGGCCGGTGATGGCGAAGATGCCGTGGCGCCCCAGCCGTGCGAAGTCGATGCACAGGTCGCCGGCGTAGGAGCCGAACGCCCGCAACGAGAGCGACACGGGCTTCATCCGTCTCCCCCCTCCGCACGGCGTGACGCGCCGACCGCCTCGACCACGAGCTCGCGCGCCCACTCCCCGGGCACCCGGCCGCCGACTTCTTCGAGGAACCCGAGCACCACGTCCTCGACGCGACGTGGCTCCGCGCCGGCGATGCCCTCACCGGCGCGGCGGCCCACACCGTCGACCACGCCCGGGGCGCCGGAGCGCGCCGCGTAGCGCACGCTCACGGCGAACGGGAACCTGCGGCGGAGCCGCTCCATCGGCTGGACCTGGGTGGTGTCGTCGGTGAGGCGCGCGGCCACCCAGTGCCCGGTGAGCCCCTCGTGCGCCGGGTCGGAGAGGAGCGCCTCGAGGGTCCCTTCGATCGTGGCCACCGGACGGCCGACGGGGACGGGGATCTCCTCGACCGACGCGACGGCGCCGTCGGCCAGTTCCACGAGCCGCACGCTCTTCGCATGCGCCTCGCTAAACGAGTAGGCGAGCGGGGACCCCGAGTACGCGACGGCGTGGTCGCCCCCCACGCGCTGGGGACGGTGCAGGTGGCCGAGCGCCACATAGTCGAACCCGCCGAGGACGGACGCGTCGACGGCGTCGGCGCCCCCGACCGCCAGCACCTTCTCGGAGTCCGACGGCACGGCGCCCGCGACGTACGCGTGGGCGATGGCGATCGACGGCACGCCAGTAAACCGCGCGAGGGCGTCCCGCCCCGTGCCGACGAAGTCCGCCAGGACGTTGCCGTGGGTCCGGGGTCGCGCCGACCCGTCCGGAGACGGCACGGGGGCAGGCGCGGTCAGCGGATCGAGGTAGGGGACCGCGACAAGCACGGCGGCATCGCCGCCTGCCTCGAACAGCCAGGGCTCGGGAGGGCGCTGGTCGTCGGCGAACACGTGGACGCCGCCGAGCGCTTGGCGCCGGGCACCGAAGCCGAGCCGGCGGGCGCTGTCGTGGTTGCCCGGGATGATCGCCACCGTGGCGCCGGCGGACCGCAAGGCGTCGAGGCCGTCGTCGAGGAGGGCGACCGCATCCTCGGCGGGGAGCGATCGGTCGTAGACGTCGCCCGCGACGATCACGAGGTCGACGCCGCGCGATGCCACCTGGTCGGCGAGCCAACCGAGGAACGCGCGCTGGTCCTCTTCGAGCGGCTCACGCTCGAAGCGCCTGCCGATGTGCCAGTCGCTCGTGTGCACGATCCTCACGGGTCACGCTCCATCGGGCCACGATCCCACACGGTTGTGACGCCGCTCAGTCCCCCGTGCCGACGCTCGGTGCGAACCGCGGGACGGGGCTCGTGACGACGGGCCCGAGCGCACGTTCGAGGGCAACCATCACCCGCAGCAAGCGCGCCTCGGACCACGCCGGCCCGAGCAGCGCAACGCCGACGGGCAGGCCGTCGATCATCCCCATCGGCAGCGTCGCGGACGGGTAGCCGGCGATCGCCGACGCGGACCAGGCGCTCCCCTTGCCGTGATCGCCAAGCACATGGTCGATGAGCCACGCGGGGTGCATCGCGGGGGCGACAAGGACGTCGACCCGGTGGTCGGCGAACACCTTGTCCAGGCCATCTCGTCCCGCCGCGCGTTTGTTGTGTTCGAGCGCCCGCACATACGCCTCGGACTCGGGGCCCTCGGTCGCCGCGGCCCAGGCGATGAAGTCCGTCCCGAACACGTCGGTCCGCTCCCCCGGCTCCGCTTCGGCGTGTGCACGCACGTCGTCGAGCGTGCGCGGCAGGTGCGTGCAGTCCGGGGCGGCGTTCGCCCGTCGCGCGAAGTAGGCGTGCGCCCCGATGCGGAACTCGGTCGTGAGCACCGTGAGCTCGTCCTCGGACAATTGCTGGGGGCCGGGGAGGCCGTGCACCGGGTCGACGACTTCGGCCCCGCAGGCGGCGAGGACTCCGAGCGTCGACGCGAAGACCTCGTCGGTCGGCGGGTGGTAGTCGCAGTACCCCTCGTCTCTCACCGCACCGATGCGCAACCCGGAGAGATCCCCATCGCCGAGCAGCGTGTCGTAGGCCGTCTCGTACGAAGGCGGGCGTCGGGCGGCGCGCGCGAGGTCGTCCTCGCCGTCGTCGACCGCCCGGGCCAGGACGCCGAGAAGAAGGGCGAGGTCGCGTGCGGTCCGTGCCATGGGACCGGCAGTGTCCTGCGAGGCCGCGATCGGGACGATCCCGGTCCGGCTTACGAGCCCGAGCGTCGGCTTCAGCCCGGCGATCCCGCACGCCGCGGACGGGCAGATGATCGAGCCGTCGGTCTCGGTCCCGATCGCCAGTGGCACCAGGCGAGCGGCGACGGCCGCTCCCGACCCAGAAGAGGATCCCCCGGGGCTGCGGTCGAGCACGTGGGGATTGCGCGTCTGGCCCCCCACCGCGCTCCAGCCGCTCGACGACGGCCGCCCGCGGAAGTTTGCCCACTCGGACAGGTTGGCCTTGCCCACGATGACCGCGCCGGCTTCCCGAAGGGCGGTGACGAGCGTGGCGTCGCTCGCGGGTGCACCGTCGCCGAAGACGAGCGAGCCGGCGGTCGTGTGCAGGGGGGCCACCGTGTCGATGTTGTCCTTCACGAGGACCGGGATGCCGTGGAGGGGTCCCCTCACCCGACCCGCACTGCGCTCGGCGTCACGTAAGGCGGCCGCATCGAGTGCGTCCGGAGCGATCTCGAGGACACTGCGCAGGCCACGGGCCCCCGAGGTGCCGGCGTCGACCGCCTCCGTGCGGGCAATCAGCTGTGCGGTGATCTCGACGGAGCTGAGCTCGCGCCGCTCGAGCAGATCGGACAGCTCCGCGGCGCTCCGAGAGGCGACCTCGAGGCTCCGCGGATGCGGGTCGGTGGGCGCACGGCGCTCCTCGGGCCCGCGGTCAGCTCGCATCGGCTGCCACCCTAGGGTCGCTCCCGCCGCTGCGCACGGGCGGAGTCGGTGGCAGTGTCGGGCGGGGTCGGTGTCGGAGCCCGAGCTATCGTGGGCCCGTGCGCTCCTGATCCTCCGCCGAGTCCGCCGAGTCCGCCGAGTCCGCCGAATCCGCCGAGTCCGCCGAGTCCGCCGAGCCGTGTCCATGCCGAGCTCCGGGAGAGCACGTGCCACTTCTTTCTGCCCCGTCTGTTCCAACTGCCCGCGCGACGCTCGTTGCGCAGCGCATCACCACGTATCGGGGCCTCGCGCCGATCCTCGTCGACGTCGACATCACCATCGGCGCCGAGCACCGCGTCGGCATCATCGGGCCCAACGGGGTCGGCAAGACCACGCTCCTGCGGGTCCTGTCGGGGCTCGAGGACGCAGACTCGGGCGCGATCGTCCTCAACCCGCCCACCGCGACGATCGGGTATCTCACCCAGGAGCCCGAGGCACTGGGCGACGAGACGTTCCGCCAACAGCTGGAACGGCGGACCGGGGTGCACGAGGCAGAGGCGCGCCTCGCCGACGCCGCGCAGGGGCTCGCGGAGGGCCGGCCCGGCGCGGATGACGAGTACGCCGTGGCGCTCGAGCGCTACCTCGCGCTCGGCGCCGCCGACTTCGGGGCCCGCGCCGCTCAGCTCCTCGACGATCTCGCCGTTCCCGCCCGCCTCCTCGACGTGGCGGTGCGGTCGCTCTCTGGGGGCCAACGGGCGAAAGCCTCCCTCGCGGGGCTCCTCCTCTCACGCTTCGACCTGCTGCTGCTCGACGAACCCACCAACGACCTCGACTTCGACGGGCTCGAGCGGCTCGAGTCCTTCTTGGCCACCCGCTCTGGAGGACTCGGCGTGGTCTCGCACGACCGGGCCTTCTTGGAACGCGTCGTGACGTCGGTGCTCGAGATCGACGAGCACTCCCACCGGGCCATCGTCTACGCGGGAGGGTTCTCCGCGTACCTCGAGGCCCGGGAGACCGCGAAGCGCCACGCGTACGAGGCGTACGACAACTATGTCGACGAGCGCGACCGCCTCCGAGCGCGCGAACGCGCGCAGCGCCAGTGGGCGGTCCAAGGTGCCAGCCGGGAGAAGAAGCACCCGCGGGACAACGACAAGGCGCAGCGGGACTTCCGGCTCAACCGCACCGAGAAGCAGGCGTCCAAGGTGCGCATCACCGAGAGGGCGCTCGAACGCCTGGAGACGGTCGACCACCCGTTCGAGGGATGGCAGCTGGACCTCGACCTCGCGAGCGCCGGGCGATCCGGCGACATCGTGGCGCGCCTCGATCGCGCCGTCGTCGAGCGCGGCGCGTGGCGGCTCGGCCCCATCGACCTCGAGATCACGTGGGCCGAGCGCGTGGCGGTGCTCGGACCGAACGGGTCGGGCAAGTCCACGCTCATCGCCGCGCTGCTCGGGAGACTCGAGCTCGCATCGGGCGCACGTTTCCTCGGCCCCTCGGTCGTCGTCGGCGAGCTCGGCCAGCACCGGGCGCGCTTCTCCCATGGCGCGGGCACCCTGATCGACGAGTTCCTCTCCGCGACCGCCATGACCGTCTCCGAAGGGCGCTCGCTCCTTGCCAAGTTCGGGCTCGGCGCGAGCCACGTCGAGCGGCTCGCGCGTGCGTTGTCCCCGGGTGAGCGGACCCGCGCCGAGCTGGCGCTCCTCATGGCGCAGGGAACGAACTGCCTCGTGCTCGACGAGCCGACGAACCACCTCGACCTGCCCGCCATCGAGCAGCTCGAAGAGGCTCTCGAGGCGTGGCAGGCGACGCTCGTCCTCGTCACCCACGACCGGCGCCTGCTCGACGCGGTCGAGGTGACGCGCCACATCGGCCTCGACGACGGCCAGCTCGTCCACGACACGCCGGCCTGACCGCGACCGAGCGACCAGCCGGCCTGACCGACCTCGGCGCCCTACCCTCCCGCCGGCGGCGCTGTCCCTGTCTTGGGCTTCGGCCCGTTGCCTGTCGGCGGCGGGGTCTCGGTGTAGAGCGCGATCGGGGTGCCGATCTTCTCCTTCTGCCCGGCGAGCGGATCGGTCGTGAACACCACCCCTGTGGCCGGCCCGTAGACGGGGCCGACCGTCAGGTTCGCGGCCTGGATCGCGGCGGTCGCCTTCGCCACCGTGTCCCCGATGACGTTGGGGACCGCCACGTACTGGGACCCCTTCGACACGGTCACCGTGATCGGGGAGCCCCACGGCACGGTCGCGCCCGGGCCCGGTGTCGTCGAGATCACGTCGTTGGACGAGACGCTTGTCGAGTAGGCCTGGACCTCTTTGACGACGAGGCCGTCCGCCGACAGCGTCGCATTCGCCTGTGTCCAGCTCTGCCCCGAGAGCGTCGGCACCTGCACGGGTGGCTTGCCTTCGGAGATCGCGACATCGATGACGGCGCCGTAGGGGGCGGTCGTCGGGTCGATCTTGCCGGCGTAGGACCAGTTGATCACGTCGCCTTGGGGCACCGTCTTTGTGTACGCCGACAGGGCCGGGCAGTTGGCGCGCAGGTGCGACTGCGCGAGCAGCTGGCGTGCGAGCGGGCAGGTGACGTTGCCGGCGCCGGTGAGCGAAGGGACGTTCACCGACGGTGGGCCCGCGGACGGCACGAGGTGCACCACGCTCCCGGACGCAAGCGACGTGCCCTGCGCGGGGAACTGGCGCAGCACCTTGCCGGCGCCGACCTTGATCGACTGGACGGACGTGCCGACCTCCACCTTGAAGTGGTCGGCACCGAGCGCCTGGCGCGCGGTCGCCAGTGTGTCGCCGATCACGGAGGGCACCGCGTACTTCGGTGTGAGCAGCTTTGCCTTCTCGACGTAGACGGCACCTGCGGCGAGGAGGCACGCCACGACGACGAGGATCGCCACGACCCACGGCCAGCGGCGGCGTCCGGCGCCGCGGCGCGTCGGCTGGGGACCGCGGTACGAGGCGCCGGTCGTGGCGGGGATTGTCGCCGTCGGCTCACCCGAGGCGGCCAGGTCCGCTCCCGTCCCGCCGCCCGGCACGCTCTGGGTCAGGGCCAGAGTGAGCGCCGCGTCGCCGACGAGCGTCGCGCCGGCAGCCTCGGCGAGCGTGAGGTCGGTGCCTCCCGTCCCGAGGGCATCGTCGTCGATCGGGGCGCGGCGGACCAGGGGCAGCGGGCCCCCAGGGGAAAGGGTCTCGGCCAGCGCGTCGAGCCGGCCGGCGAGGACGCCGGCATCGGGGCGGGCCTGGAGGTCCGGCGCGCACGCGGCGCCGAGCAGCGGTCCGAGCGGCCCGAGGGCCGGGTCGGCGGGGAGATCCTCACCGATGCGCGCCTGGAGCGTCGCGTGCGGGGTCTCGCCTGAGAACGGCACGGTCCCCGTCACCGCCTCGTAGAGCACGAGACCGAGGGAGTAGACGTCCGAGCGGCCGTCGAGGGGATGTCCCTGGGCCTGCTCGGGGGACGCGTAGCGGGCGGTCCCGAGCATCGTGCCCGGGTCGGTCGTCGACGCGCTGGACAGCGCCCGGGCGACGCCGAAGTCGGCGACCCGGACCCTGCCGTCCTCGTCGAAGAGGATGTTGGCCGGCTTCACGTCGCGGTGCACGATCCCGCGCGCGTGCGCGTAGGCGAGGCCGTCCGCGGCCTGCGCGCCCATGCGCGCCGCCTGCGCGGGCGACAGTCTCCGCCCGCGCGCCAGCATGTCGAAGAGGCTCCCGCCTTCCAGGTACTCGAGGACGAGATACGGACCGTCGTCCCCCTCGCCCCAGTCGAAGACCCGCAGGACGTGCGGATGGTTCAGCGCCGCGACCGATCGAGCCTCGGCGCGGAAGCGTCGCAAGAACGCCTCGTCCTTGGCGAGCGCCGGCTGGAGCACCTTGACCGCGACGCGGCGCTGCAAGACCATGTCCTCGGCCAAGAAGACCTGGGCGGACGCGCCCGAGCCGAGGGCCGCCACCAGCCGGTAGCGGTTGCCGAGGACCCGGCCGAGTGGTTCGGAGATCACGGACATAGAGTCGTAATCCACGCTACCGGGCGCTCCGGGTCCGCAGTGGGACCACGCGGTCGCGTCACCGCGGGATCTCGCCCGAGTCGAGGAGCTGGGCGAAGCGGCTGCCGTCGACGATCGGGACCCCGAGCTGCTCGGCCCTGGCGGTTTTGGCGGTCCCGGGCGCGTCGCCGACCACCACGGCGAAGGTCTTCTTCGACACCGTGCCCGGCGACTTCCCGCCGCGCGCGACGATCGCCTGCTCCGCCTCTTCGCGCGTGTAGCCCTCGAGCGTCCCGGTCACCACGACCGACTTGCCCGCAAGGGTCGGGGGGGGCTGCGCCCGCGGTCCCTCCGACGGCGCGGCAGCACCCGGTTCGTCGGTCCGCAGTCCGAGGGCCACGAGGCGGTCGACGACGGCGACGTTGCGGGGGTTGGCGAAGAACTCGGTGACGCTGTCCGCGATCACCGTCCCCACGCCTTCGACGGCGGCGAGCTCGTGGGCGGGCGCGCGACGCAGCGCGTCGAGCGACCCGAACGCCTGCGCGAGCGCCCGCGCACCGGACGGCCCGACGTGGCGGATCCCGAGGGCCACGAGGAGACGGGAGAGCGGGCGGGACTTCGACGCGTCGATCGCGCCGACGAGGTTCGCCGAGGAGACGGCACCCATGCGCTCCAAGCCGGCGAGCCGCTCGGCGTCGAGGAGGTAGAGGTCGGCGGGGTCGGAGACCAGGTCGGCTGCGACGAGCTGGTGGACGCGCTCTTCGCCCAGCCCTTCGATGTCCATCGACGGGCGCGACGCGAAGTGGACGATCCGCTGGACGCGCTGCGCGGGGCAGTCGATGTTCGTGCAGTACGTGTCGCTCTCTCCCGCCAGGCGCGTGAGCGGCCCGCCGCACGAGGGGCAGGCGGTGGGGAACGACCACGGCGCCGCCCGGTCTCCGCCGCCGGGCACCGGCCCGACGACCTCTGGGATCACGTCGCCCGCCTTGTGCACGATCACGAGGTCGCCCGGGCGCACGTCCTTCAGGCGCACCTGGTCCTCGTTGTGCAAGGTGGCGAGCCGGACGGTGGACCCGCCGACGACGACGGGCTCGAGCACCGCGAACGGGGTCGCCCGCCCGGTGCGGCCGATCGACACCATGATGCCGGTGAGGCGCGTGGTGCGGTCCTCGGGCGGGAACTTGAAGGCGATCGCCCAACGCGGCGCCCGCGACGTCGCCCCCAGCCGCCCGTGCAGCCCGAGGTCGTCCACCTTCACCACGACTCCGTCGATCTCGTAGGGGAGGTCGTGGCGGTGCTCCTCGAGCTCCCGGCACCGCGCAAAGGCCGCAGCGACGCCACGCACCGTGCCTGCGTCGGGGCTCACGGGGAGCCCGGCCGCCCGCAGGAGGCGGAGCGCCGCGCTCTGGCTCCCCGGGGGCCATCCGGCGGCGTCGCGCGC
>JAJYPY010000101.1 GCA_021794995.1 Actinomycetes bacterium
CTATTCGGTGATGGACACGACCGCCGGAGAGCTCGAGATCGACAAGGGACACGTCGACGACGCGGACGTGAAGGTGACGCTCGACTACGCCACCGCCAAGGCGATCCTCATCGACCGGAACCCCCAGGCCGGGATGCAGTCGTTCATGGCAGGAAAGATCCGCGTGGAAGGCGACATGGCCAAATTGATGGCCATCCAGACCACGCCGGCCGACGAGCACGCCGAGGAGATGGCCGACCGGCTGCGGTCCATCACCGAATAGACGTCGCTGCGGGGGGAGGCGGCGACCGCGGCGCACGGCGCACGGCGGGGCGCACGGCGCGGTCGGGCTCCTTGGCGCGGTCGTGGAAACTCCTTGACACGGCGGGTGCCAGCTGCTGCCATTGTCCCAACGTGCCGCCTGTGCGGAGCGGCCATGAGGTGCCGTCCGGCGCGGCGGCACGAGGGGGGGCGGCGATGGCGGACAACCAGGACGGAAGGCGCGTCCAGACCGCGTCGGATCGCGAGGCGTCCTTCGCTCGTGACGTCGCGAAGCTGCATGCACTCGGCTATGCCCAAGAGCTGCGGCGGCGGATGGGCGGCTTCTCGAACTTCGCGGTCTCCTTCACGATCATCTCGGTGCTGTCGGGCTGCCTGACGCTCTACTACTTCGGCATGGCCGAGGGCGGTCCCGTCGACATCGTGTGGGGCTGGCTCGCCGTCGGCGTCATGACGACGATCGTGGGACTCGGCATGGCCGAGATCGCGTCCGCCTATCCGACCGCAGGCGGCCTCTACTACTGGTCCGCCAAGCTGTCCAAGAACAATCCCGGGGCATGGAGCTGGTTCACCGGCTGGTTCAACCTCCTGGGGCAGGTCGCGATCACCGCAGGCATCGACTACGGCTTCGCGTTCTTCTTTACGGCATTCCTGAACATGACCACCGGGTATCCGACGTCGGCCGGGTACGTGCTCCTCGTCTACGCGGGCATCCTGATCATCCACGGGGTCCTGAACACGTTCGGCGTCCGGGTGGTCGCCTTCCTCTCCGACGTCTCGGTGTGGTGGCACCTCCTGGGTGTCGTTGTCATCGCGCTCGTCCTCGCGTTCGTGCCGTCCCACCACGCCCCAGCTTCCTTTGTGTTCACGAAGTTCGTGAACCTCTCCGGATTCCACGCCGTGCCGTACGTCGTCTTCGTGGGACTGCTGATGGCGCAGTACACCTTCACGGGCTACGACGCATCGGCACACATGTCCGAAGAGACGCTCAACGCCGACCTCGCGGCGCCCCGCGGCATCGTCAACTCCATCATCGTCTCCATCGTCGCCGGCTGGGTCCTCATCCTGGCGATCACCTTCGTGATCCCGACCAACATGCACGTCTACGCGGCGGATGCCTCCCAGGAGTTCGCTCCGGTGCTCATCTGGGTGACAGCCATCGGGCGTCACGGCGCGGAGCTCCTGCTCGTGATCGCCTTCGTCGCCCAGGCGTACTGCGGCATGGCGTCGGTCACCGCCAACTCGCGCATGCTCTACGCGTTCAGCCGTGACGGCGCGGTCCCGGGTCACCGCCTGTGGCACCACATCAAC
Source organism: Actinomycetes bacterium (assembly GCA_021794995.1). GTDB lineage: Bacteria > Actinomycetota > Acidimicrobiia > Acidimicrobiales > RAAP-2 > JAJYVT01. The sequence goes on from JAJYPY010000101.1 coordinate 1,570, forward strand.
CCGAGGACCCGGACGCCGACCAACGGCATCTGGTTCTGCGTGACGTTCGCCTTCATTCTCGCCATCCCGACGATGTGGAGCACCGTCGCCTACGGCGCAGTCACCTCCATCGCCACGATCGGGCTGTACATCGCGTACATCCTTCCAACGGTCCTCCGGCGCTCTCAGGGCAAGCAGTGGCAGGGCGGACGCTGGAGCCTGGGCCGTTGGAGCGCGCTCGTGGGCTGGCTCGGCATCGCGTGGGTGGTGGTGATCGCCATCCTGTTCATGCTCCCCGAGTTCAGCCCGATCAATCGTGACACCTTCAACTACGCGCCGATCGCGGTTGGCGTGGTGCTCTTGTTCTCGGGAGGATGGTGGCTCATCAGCGCCCACAAGTGGTTCACCGGGCCGCGCATGCAGGGGGACGAGCAACGCCTGGCAGAGATCGAAGCGGAGTTCGAGCACATCGAGAGAGAGCTCGAGGAGGTGGATTGAGCGCGTCCGCGGGTGGCAGCCCCCACTCCGAGGCACTCGTCCAGCTCGAATCAGCCGTGCGCGACGGCGCGGTGGACACCGTGCTCGTCGTCATCACCGACATGCAGGGTCGTCTGCAGGGCAAACGCGTCGACGCTCGGTTCTTCCTCGACGACGTCGTCGAGCATGCGACGGAGGGGTGCAGCTACCTCATGGCCGTCGACGTCGACATGCGCACCGTCGACGGGTACGCCATCTCCTCGTGGGAGACGGGCTACGGCGATTTCGTCATGCGCCCGGATCTCTCGAGCCTCCGCCCGGTGCCCTGGCACGACAAGACCGTGCTGTGCCATGCCGACCTCGAGTGGGAGGACGGTTCCGCGGTCGCGCAGTCGCCCCGCCGGATCCTCCAGCGCCAGCGCGCGCGGCTCTCCGAGCGTGGGTGGACGGGGCTGGCGGGGACCGAGCTCGAGTTCATCGTGTTCGAGGACACCTACGAGGACGCCTGGCGCCGGGGATTTCGCGACCTGACCCCCGCGAACAGCTACAACGTCGACTACTCGATCCTCGGGACCTCGCGACTCGAACCGCTGCTCGGGCGCATCCGTCGCGCCATGCGCGCGGCCGCGATGCCCGTCGAGTCGGTCAAGGGCGAGTGCAACCTCGGCCAGCACGAGATCGCCTTCCGCTACGGAGAGCTCGTCGCGAAGGCCGACGAGCACGCGCTCTTCAAGACCGGTGCGAAGGAGATCGCTGCCCAGCAAGGGTGCTCCCTCACCTTCATGGCCAAGTTCAACGAGCGCGAGGGCAACAGCTGTCACGTGCACCTCTCGGTCCGCGACGCAGACGACCGCCCCGTGTTCGCCGGTGACCGCGATGACGGCACGTCGCAAGTCCTCGGATGGTGGCTCGCGGGGATGCTCGCGACGCTGCCGGACTTCACGCTGCTCTTGGCCCCCAATGTGAACAGCTACAAGCGCTTCGCCGCCGGGTCGTTCGCCCCCACGGCGATCGCGTGGGGGAGGGACAACCGTACGTGCGCGTTTCGTGTGGTCGGCCACGGTCCCTCCCTCCGTGTGGAGTGCCGTGTCCCCGGCGGCGACGTGAACCCGTACCTCGCGCTCGCGGCGCTCGTGGCGGGCGGCCTTCACGGGGTCGAGAACCGCCTGGAGCTCGAGCCGCAGCTCGCGGGCAACGCGTACACGAGCGACGCTCCCCGCATCCCGGGCACCCTCAAAGAAGCCATGGAGCGCTTCGCGTCGAGCGCGGTGGCGCGCACGGCCCTGGGCGACGACGTGGTCGACCACTATGCGAACATGGCCCGGGTCGAGCTCGACGCCTTCGACGCGGCGGTGACCGACTGGGAGCGGTACCGCTGCTTCGAGCGGCTGTGATCGCGGCGCCCGTTGCAGGGAGGACGGCACCGTGAGCCACGACGTCGTGAGCCCGGTCGACGAGACGGTGATCGCGTCCGTGGACGAGATGGGCGAGGCCAAGGTCGACGACGCGATCGCACGTGCCGCGCGGGCGCACGGCGCGTGGGCGGCGATCGCCCCGGGGGACCGCGCCCGTCTGCTCGCGCGGGCAGCCGAGGCTGTGGACGCGGCCCGGGAGGAGCTCGCGCACCTAGAAGTGCGCAACGCGGGCCACACGATCTCGAACGCCCGCTTCGAGGCGGGGAACGTCCGGGACGTGCTCGCGTACTTCGCCGGATCACCCGAGCGCCACTTCGGGCGCCAGATCCCCGTCGCCGGCGGCATCGACGTGACCTTCCGAGAGCCACTCGGGGTCGTCGGCATCATCGTGCCGTGGAACTTTCCGATGCCGATCGCGTCCTGGGGATTCGCCCCAGCGCTCGCCGCCGGGAATTGCGTCGTCTTGAAGCCCGCGGAGCTGACGCCGCTCACGGCGATGCGGATCGCCGCCCTCTGCCACGAGGCCGGGATCCCCGAGGACGTCTTCCAGGTGCTGACCGGCCCCGGCAGCACCGTGGGGTGGCGGTTCGTGACCCACGAGACCGTGCGCAAGATCTGCTTCACCGGTTCGACCGCCGTCGGGAAGCGGATCATGGCGGGGTGCGCCGACCAGGTGAAACGCCTGACCCTCGAGCTCGGCGGCAAGAGCGCGAACATCGTGTTCGCCGACGCCGACCTCGAGCGCGCGGCCGCGACGGCACCCACATCGGTGTTCGACAACGCCGGGCAGGACTGCTGCGCCCGGTCGCGCCTGTTGATTGAGCGGTCCGCGTACGACCGCTTCATGGAGCTCCTCGAGCCCGCCGTCTCCGCGTTCCGGGTGAAGGACCCCTCCTCCGAGGACGCCCAGATGGGGCCGCTCATCAGCGCGGAGCAGCGACGCACGGTCGAAGGGTTCGTCCCCGAGGACGCTCCCGTCGCGTTCCGAGGACGCGCCCCCGACCCTCCCGGCTACTGGTACCCGCCGACCGTCCTCGCGCCCGTGCAGCCCGGGGACCGGGTGGCGCGCGAGGAGATCTTCGGCCCCGTCCTGGCCGTGATCCCCTTCGAGGACGAGGCCGACGCGATCCGTATCGCCAACGACACGCCCTACGGCCTGTCCGGCTCGATCTGGACGAACGACCTCGGGAGGGCCATCAGGGTGAGCCGGGCCGTGGAGTCGGGGACCCTATCGGTCAACTCGCACTCCTCTGTCCGCTACTGGACGCCCTTCGGCGGCTTCAAGCAGTCCGGACTCGGCCGCGAGCTCGGGCCCGATGCACTCGAGGGGTTCAGCGAGGTGAAGAACGTGTTCATCTCCACCGCACCCTGATCGGCACGGTGGACGCGAGCGAAGCGAGGGAAGCGATGGGTCGGCTGGACGCCAAGGTCGCAGTGATCACCGGCGCGGCGAGCGGCATCGGGAGGGCGTCGGCACGGCGCTTCGCAGCCGAAGGAGCGCACGTCGTCGTCGTCGACCTCGACGCGGACGCCGGAAAGGACGTGGCCGAGGAGGTCGGCGGGATCTTCGTGCGCGCAGACGTCACGGACCCGGACGACGTGGAGGCGATGTACGACGCAGCGATCTCCCGGTTCGGCGGGCTCGACGTGTGCTTCAACAACGCCGGCATCTCTCCACCCGATGACGACTCGATCTTGACCACCAATCTCGACGCCTGGCGCCGTGTGCAAGAGGTGAACCTCACGAGCGTCTACCTGTGCTGCAAGTCGGGAATCGCCAGGCTGCTCGAGCACGGCGGTGGCAGCGTCATCAACACCGCCTCCTTCGTCGCCGTGCTGGGTGCCGCGACCTCCCAGATCTCCTACACCGCGTCGAAGGGAGGCGTGCTCGCGCTCTCCCGCGAGCTCGGCGTGCAGTTCGCACGCCGTGGTGTCCGCGTCAACGCCCTGTGCCCCGGCCCCGTCAATACGCCGCTACTGCGCGAGCTGTTCGCCAAGGACCCTGCACGCGCGGCTCGGCGGCTCGTCCACGTCCCCATGGGGAGATTCGGGGAACCCGAAGAGATCGCCGCCGCAGCGGCATTCCTGGCGTCTGACGACTCCTCCTTCATCACGGCGTCGACGTTCCTCGTCGACGGCGGGATCCACTCGGCGTACGTGACCCCGCTCGACGGCGACTAGCCGGCTGCGATGGCCGGGCCGCGCGGCATGCCGACCCCGGGGTGCGCTCGCTAGGACGCCGGGTCCGGCGCGCCGAGCTTCACCATCTCGGTCTTCAGCTCCTCGACCGTCCAGCGCGAGGAGCGGTCGATCGACTCGGTCATCGTCCAGTTGCAGAAATTGCGCACCGTGCCTCCCTGGACGAAGAAGACGCGCCCGGTCATCGGGCAGTCCTCGGTCGCCAGGTACGCAACGAGCGGCGAGACGTTCGCCGGATCCCACACGTCGAACTGCGCCTCGTCGGCGGGTCGCTTCACGATGTCGGAGAGCCCGGGGGTCAGCTCGGTCATCCGGGTCCGCGCCGCCGGGGCGATCGCGTTCACGCGCACCCCGTAGCGGCCGAGCTCTTGTGCGGCGATGACCGTGAACGCGCCGATCCCCGCCTTCGCCGCTCCATAGTTCGCTTGTCCGGGGTTGCCGAGAAGGCCCGAGGTGGACGAGGTGTTGATGATCGACGCGCGGACGTCTTCGCCGGCCTTGCTCCGCTCGCGCCAGTAGGTCGCCGCGTGCCGGGTGGGCACGAAGTGGCCCTTCAGGTGGACGTGGATGACGCTGTCCCAGTCCTCCTCGGTCATGTTGACGATGACCCGGTCGCGCAGGATCCCCGCGTTGTTCACGAGCACGTGCAGGTCGCCGAAGGCCTCGACGGCGGCCTCGATCAGCCGTTTGCCGCCGTCCCAGTCGGCGACGTCGTCGGCGTTCACGATGGCCTCGCCGCCGGCCGCGTTGATCTCGTCGACGACCTGCTGCGCGGGCGACCGATCGTCGCCCGATCCGTCCAACGCGCCGCCCAGGTCGTTCACGACGACCTTGGCCCCTTCGGCGGCGAAGAGCAGCGCGTGCTCCCGCCCGATGCCGCGCCCGGCGCCGGTGATGACCGCCACACGCCCGTCAAGTGCGCCCATGTCCGTGTCTTCTCCTGTCCTGACCTCGCCGCCAAGGGTAGTGGCGACATCGGACGACGCGCCCGATCGCAGAAAGCCAGGCACCCAGGCGGCGCACCGGCGGGCCCCGCAGGCACAGCGGACCCCCGGTAGCCTGGAGCCTCGCCCGCCCACCTGCCCAGACGAGTCGCCCACCCCCTGCCCCCCACGATGCGCATCCTGTCTCGCGAACCCCCCCGCTCGGCACCCTCCAGGAGCCGGCTCCTCCATCCGCCCGCCATCGCGCTCGTCGCCACGAGTGGCATCTCCTCACAGTGCGGGTCGGCCATCGCGGCCCGGTTGTTCGCCCAGGTCGGCCCCGCGGGGACCCTCACCCTGCGACTGGTCTTCGCCACGCTTGCGCTGCTCGTCGTGGTGCGCCCCCGGGTCGCCAGTGTCCGCCAGGTCCTCCACCCCCGGCGGCGCACGGACCTGGCCGTCATGGTCGCCTTCGGCCTGGCGATCGCCGGCATGAACCTCGCCTTTTACGAGGCGATCGCCCGCATCCCCCTCGCGGTGGCGGTGACCGTGGAGTTCGTCGGCCCGCTCACCTTGTCGGTCGCGGGCTCGCGACGCGTATCGCACGTGCTGTGGGCGCTCCTCGCGGGCGGGGGCGTGCTACTGCTCGCGGCAGGCGACCTCTTCGGCGCCGTGCGGCATCTCGACATCGCCGGGATCGGGTTCGCGTTGGTGGCCGGGACCTTTTGGACCACGTACATCCTCATCAACAAGGAAACCGGCAAGCGGTTCTCTGGGACCTCGGGACTCGCCGGGGCCATGGCGGTCGCCGCGCTGGTGGTGGTGCCGCTGGGGGCACTTGACGCAGGCGCCCGCCTGTTCCGACCCGAGGTGCTCGCGATCGGCCTAGCCGTCGCCGTCCTTGCCTCTGCGCTCCCCTATTCCTGCGAGATGGCGGCACTGCGCCGGGCGACGCCGCGGGCATTCGGCATCTTGCTCAGCATGGCCCCGGGCCTCGCGGCGCTGGCAGGGTTCGTCATCCTCGGCCAGCGCCTGGGCGGCATCGAGATCGCCGCGCTCTTCCTGGTCGTCGCGGCGAACGTGGGCAACGCCTGGACCACCGGCCGCGACGCGCCAGCCGGCCTCCGGGCGGCCCCGGCTCTCGCACCGCCACCAGCACCGCCCCCGCCATCGGCACCGGCACCGGCACCGCTCCCGCCGCTCACTCCGGCGGATAGTGCAGCGTGGCCACCGATCCCGACGGCGACGACGCCACCGTGATGCCGGTCGGCAGTGCGTGCTTCACCTCGTCCACATGGCTGATCACCCCGACGATGCGACCGCCGTCTTCGAGCGAGCGCAACACATCGACCACGCCCTCGAGCGACTGAGGATCGAGGGCGCCGAAACCCTCGTCCACGAAGAGCGCGCCGATCTGGCGACCCATGCCTCCCGAGACGACGTCGGCGAGCCCGAGGGCGAGGGAGAGGGCCGCCATGAAGGTCTCGCCCCCCGAAAGCGTGGTGGCAGGACGCACCTGACCCGTGTTCACATCGAAGACCGACAGGTCGAGGCCCCACGGCTTGCGACCATCGGTCACCCCGTCGCTCAGCTGCAGGGCGAATCGCCCTTCGGTCATCGCGTCCAGGCGGTGGTTCGCCTGGACGAGCACCTGGCGCAGGTAGTCGGCCAGCACCCAGTTCTCGAGCGAAAGGCGGAGCCCCGCCCCCCCGCCGAGGCCGGCGCACTGGTCGGCGATCGTCTTGGCCTGCTCGAGCGCGCGGCGGGCCGCGTCCAGCGTCGTTCCCGCCACAGCGAGCATCTCGGGGCCGGCGACGAGCACGGCGAGCTTCTCGGCCAACACCCCGCGGCGCTGGACGAGGGCCGTGTACGCACGGTCGGCCCCCTGCGCTGCGGCCTCGAGGGCGTCGAGGTCCGGGAGCACCGGCTCCCCGTCCACCTCGGCCAGGTACGCGGCGATCTTCCGACGCACCTCCTCACGGCGCTCGTGGCGCGCTGCAAGCGCACGCTCGCGCGCCTCGACCTCGGCCGGGTCGAGCACCCAGTCGCCCAGCTCCGAGGTGTCGGAGGCGCCGAGCTCCGCGGCGATCGGACCGAGGACCGCCTCGCAGCCCCTCTTACTCGCTTCGGCGGCTTCCCGTTCTCCGAGCACCTCCGCGAGGCGCTCGACGTCTCGGGCCAACCCGAAATACGCCTCGGCGCGCGGCGCCGGCGAGACCAGGCCGCCGTGTGCGTCGGCGAACGCCGCCTGCTCTCGCTCGAGCCCAGCCAGCTCGGTCCCGAGCGCCGCCACGTCGATCTCGAGCGCACGCTCGGCCTCGTCGAGCTCCCGGCGATCCCGCGCCAGGTCCCCGCGACGGCGCTCGACCTCGGTTGCCACCGCGTCGAGCCGCTCGGCGGCGGCACGCGCCGACTCCAG
>JAJYPY010000102.1 GCA_021794995.1 Actinomycetes bacterium
TGGCGGTCCTGCGCCGCGGGTGGCTCTGGCGTCGTTGCCCCACGCGCACGAGCGCGCCGACGCGGAGAACGTCGCCCGCGTGCGTGCGAACACGAGGCGCGTCAAGCTCTTGACGGCCGGCGCGGCGGCGGTTCCGGCCGTCGTCCTCGGCGTCGTCGTCGGTATCGTGGTCGGGACGGTTGCCGGCGCGGGTGCGGCGGTCGCCGCGTGCGTCGTCGCCGTCCTCTTCGTGCACGTGCGTGCGCTGCCGATCGCGCTCCGGCTCGTGGGCGCGGCGCCGGTGGCCGACGGCGCGCTCCCCGCCCTCGCCAACCAGGTGGAAGGGCTCTGCGCCACCATCGGGGTCTCGCCTCCCGAGCTGTGGCTCGTCGACGACCCGGTCGCGAATTCCTGCGCGCTCGCAGGCCCGGGGCCGCGCGAGGTGCTCGTCGTCACCTCGGGTCTCCTCGAGCGCATGGGGCTGATCGAGATGGAAGGCGTGGTCGCGCACGAGCTCGTCCACCTGAAGCGGCGCGACGCCGCCGTCTCCTCGGTCGCGCTCGCTTCCGTCGGGCTCGTCTCGTGGCTCACCGGCCGCGACGCCCTGGTGCACCGTGCGGTCGGCAGGGGCCGCGAGTACGGGGCGGACCAGGCGGCGGCGCTCGCGGTGCGCTACCCGCCGGGGCTCCACGCCGCCCTGGCGTCGATGGGGGGGCCTGCGGGGGGGCCTGCGGGGGGGCCTGCGGGGGGGCAGAGGGGACGGAGCGGCAGGGCGAGCGCCTTCGCGGGCCGGCGCTGGGCCGCGACCCGGTGGATCTGGATCGACCCGATGGTGGGCGATCGCGAGGCCGCGCCGGACGGCGAGCTCGACGCGACGCGGGCCCGCATGGACGCGCTGGCGCAGTGGTGAGCCCCGAGGGGTCGAGCCGGTAGGATGGAGCCGATGGCCACGGCGCACGCAGGACGCGAGACCGGCACGTTCACCGTCAAGCGCGGGCTCGCCGACATGCTGCGCGGCGGCGTGATCATGGACGTGGTGGACGCCGAGCAGGCCAAGATCGCCGAGGACGCCGGCGCCGTGGCCGTCATGGCCCTCGAGCGCGTGCCCGCCGACATCAGGCGTGACGGGGGCGTCGCCAGGATGAGCGACCCTGCGCTGATCCAAGGCATCCAGCAGGCGGTGACCGTTCCCGTCATGGCCAAGGCGCGCATCGGGCACTTCGCCGAAGCGCAGATCCTCCAGGCGCTCGGCGTCGACTACATCGACGAGAGCGAGGTGCTCACTCCCGCAGACGAGGCGTACCACATCGACAAGTGGGCCTACGTCGTACCGTTCGTGTGCGGCGCGACCAACCTCGGCGAGGCGCTGCGCCGGATCTCGGAGGGCGCGGCGATGATCCGGTCCAAGGGCGAGGCCGGCACGGGCAACATCGTCGAGGCGGTGCGGCACCTCCGGTCGATCACCGGGGACATCCGCAGGATCACGCAGGCGGACAGCGCCGAACTGTACGGCTGGGCGAAGCAGCTCGCCGCGCCGGTCGGCCTCGTGCGCGAGATCGCGGAGACCGGCAAGCTCCCGGTACCGCTCTTCTGCGCCGGCGGGATCGCGACGCCTGCGGACGCGTCGCTCGTGATGCAGCTGGGCGCAGAGGCGGTCTTCGTCGGGTCGGGCATCTTCAAGAGCGACGACCCCGCCCGCCGGGCCCGGGCGATCGTGGAGGCGACGACGCACTTCGAGGATGCCGACCACGTCGCCAAGGTGAGCCGGGGCCTCGGGGAGGCCATGCGCGGCGAGGAGCTGTCGCTCCTCAGCGAACGGCTCGCCGATCGCGGCTGGTAACGCACGGTGCGGGAGCCGGCGGCCACCGTCGGCGTCCTCGCACTCCAAGGTGACGTCTTGGAGCACGAGGCCGCCTTTGACGACGTGGGCGTTCGCACGCGGCGAGTCCGGCGGCCGTCGGATCTCGAGGGCATCGACGGCCTCGTCCTTCCCGGCGGGGAGTCGACGACCCTCTCCATGCTCCTCGAGTCCTCGGGCCTCTTCGCTCCGGTCGCCGGCGGCCTCGCGGCCGGCCTGGCCGTCTTCGGGACGTGCGCCGGGATGATCCTGCTCGCCCGCCGCGTCGTGGACGGGCGGCCGGATCAGCGCACGTTCGGCGTCCTCGACTGCACCGTGCGCCGCAACGGGTACGGTCCGCAGCGCAACTCGTTCGAAGGCGGGGCCGACCCGGCGAGCGACGACCTGGAGCCGGCGCTCGGCGCGCTGCCCGCGGTCTTCATCCGGGCACCGAAGGTGATCACCGTCGGACCCGACGTCGAGGTCCTCGCGACGGGGGGCGCCGACGGCGCGGGCGAGCCGCCGGCCCCCGTCGTGCTGCGCCAGGGACGCGTGCTCGCCGCCACGTTCCATCCGGAGCTGACGCCCGATCGGCGACTGCACCGGCTGTTCGCGGCGATGGCCCGGCCGAGGGCGGCCCAGGCGGGCAGGTAGGGTCCGCGACCGGTCGAAGTAGCATCGCCATGGCGACGTAGGAAGGACGTTTTCGCGATGTCGGGTCACTCGAAGTGGGCAACCACCAAGTACCGCAAGGGCGCGCAGGATGCGGCGCGCTCCAAGCGGTTCGTGAAGCACATCCGCTCCTTGGAGGTCGCCGCACGCGAAGGGGGCGGCGACGTGGCGACGAATGCGGCGCTGCGGACCGCCTTCGAGCGCGCACGCGCGGACTCCATGCCGATGGACACGATCGAGCGCGCGATCAAGCGCGGGACGGGCGATCTCGAGGGCGTCCGGTACGAGTCGGTGGCCTACGAGGGCTACGCGCCGTGCGGCGTCGCCGTCATCGTCGAGACGCTCACGGACAACCGCAACCGCACGGCGGCCGAGCTACGCAACCTCTTCACCCGCAACGGGGGCTCGCTCGCCGAACCGGGTGCGGTGAGCTGGCAGTTCGATCGCAAGGGTGTCGTGGAGCTGGACCGTTCGCTCGACGAGGATGCCATCACCGAGGCCGCCGCGGACGCAGGCGCAGAGGACGTCATCGACGTCGGTGCGCGCTGGCAGGTGGTGTCCGCCGCCACCGACCTCGCCGCGGTCCGCGCCGCGCTCGAGTCTGCGGGGATGACGCCACTCAGTGCAGAGCTCACCCTGGTGCCGACGACGACGGTCAGCGTCGCCGAGCCCCAGGAAGCCCAGCGCGTGCTCAGACTGCTCGAGTCCATCGACGACCACGACGACGTCCAGGCGGTTCACGCCAACTACGACATCCCCGAGACCGTCCTCGCGAGCTACGCCGGGTAGCGGCCCGGAAAGCCACCGCTCGTGCGCACCGGTGGGCTAACGTCGAACGCATGTTCGTCTTGGGCGTCGACCCCGGGCTCTCACGCTGCGGATACGGGCTGGTGGCCTCCGGGGACCGCCCCGGTGCACTCCCCGCGGGGCGCGGCGGCCTGCACGCGCTGGCCGCCGGGGTGATCGAGACGGATGTCGCGGCGCCGCTGCCGACACGGCTGCGGGTCCTGCGCGACGAGCTGCACACGTTGCTCGAGGAGCACCGTCCCGACGTGGTGGTCGTCGAGCGGGTGTTCTTCCAGGTGAACGCGCGCACCGCGATGTCTGTCGGTCAGGCGAGCGGCCTCGCCCTCGCCGAAGCTGCCGCCAGCGGATGCGCCGTCGTGCAGTACACGGCGAACGAGGTGAAACAGGCCCTGGTGGGCTACGGCGCGGCGACCAAGGGACAGGTCCAGCGCATGGTCGCCGCGGTGCTCGGGCTGGCCGCCGTCCCGCGCCCCCCCGACGTCGCCGACGCCCTCGCGCTCGCCGTCTGCCATCTGTCGTCCGTCCCGCTGCGGCGCGCGGTGGCCGCGGCCGAGGCGGGGCGCGTCACGGGGGGCCGCACGTGATCGGGTCGTTGCGCGGGACGTTCGCCGCGCGCACGCCCGGCGGCGAGGTGATCGTCGAGGTCGGCGGCGTCGGATACCGGGTGAGCGTGCCGTCGGGGACCGCTGCGTCGATGGGCGCGCTCGGATCCGACGTCTTCCTCCACGTGCACACCCACGTGCGCGAGGACGCCATCGTGCTCTACGGCTTCGCGCACGACGACGAGCGCCGGTGCTTCGAGGCGCTCCTCGGTGCGCACGGGGTGGGCCCGTCGCTCGCGCTCGCCGTGCTGTCCGCCCTCTCTCCGGCGGCGCTGTCCACGGCCGTGCTCGAGGACGACGCAGAGACGCTTTGCGCGGTTCCCGGCGTCGGCCGCAAGACGGCAGCCCGCCTGCTGATCGACCTGAAGAGCCGGCTCGACCTGCCCGAGCTCTCGGGGACCGCCGCAGGCGCCGGGTCGGCACGGGTCGAGGCGCGGGCCGCGCTCGCGGAGCTGGGCTACGGACCCGAGGAGATCCGCGGGGCGCTCGAGGGCAGGCGCGAGGATGTCGGCGTGGAGGAGCTCCTTCGGCTCGCCCTGCGGGATCTCGCGTCCCGGTGACCGGCGCGCACGGCGCAGCGCGGCGCGAGGTCCTAGAGGGCGTGGCGCCGGCGGGCGACGGGCGGGCGGTCGACCCGGCGCTCGTCCCCGACGAGGACGCGGAGATCGACGCCAACCTCCGCCCCAAGCGGCTCGTCGAGTTCGTCGGGCAGGCCGACCTCGTCGAGCACCTGGGCATCGTGCTCCAAGCGGCGCTCGGCCGCCGCCAACCGGTCGACCACCTGCTCTTTGCGGGGCCGCCGGGGCTCGGCAAGACCTCGCTCGCCGGCATCGTCGCCGCCGAGATGGGGGTCGGCCTGCGGGTCACGTCGGGCCCGGTCCTCTCGCGTGCCGGCGATCTCGCCGCGTTGCTCACCGACCTCCAGGAGGGTGACGTCCTGTTCATCGACGAGATCCACCGGCTCCACCGGTCCGTCGAAGAGGTGCTCTATCCCGCGATGGAAGACGCCAAGATCGACATCCTCATCGGGAAGGGCCCGACGGCGCGGTCGATCCGGCTCGACCTTCCGCGCTTCACGCTCATCGGCGCCACCACCCGCACGGGACTCGTGGCGGGACCGCTGCGCGACCGCTTCGGCTTCGTCGGGCGGCTGGATCTCTACGACGCAACGGACCTGGAGGCGATCGTCTCGCGCTCGGCGAAGATCCTCGGGGTGCGCGTCGACGCGGCCGGTGCGCGCTGCATCGCGCAGCGGTCGCGCGGCACCCCACGGGTCGCCAACCGCCTGCTGCGAAGGGTGCGGGACTTCGCCGAGGTCCGCGGCGACGGGACCGTCACCGCCACGACCGCCGAGCTCGGGCTCGATCTCTTCGGGATCGACGTGCTCGGGCTCGACAAGGTCGACCGCGCGATCCTCCACGCGCTGTGCGACCGCTTCGCCGGCAGGCCGGTCGGTCTCACGACCCTGTCGCAGTGCGTGGGCGAGGAGCCCGACACGATCGAGGACGCCTACGAGCCCTATCTGCTCCAGCAGGGACTCATCCAGCGGACGCCGCGCGGGCGCGCCCCGACGGCCCGCGCGTGGGCGCATCTGGGGGTGGCGCCGCCCGACGCGGCCCTGTTCTGAGGCACCGCGTCGCCATGGCTCCTCCCAGGCTGTATCGTGCCCTTCTTGTGCGGGTACAACGTCTCGAAAATTTCTGCCCGAGGGGGGTGGTCTGAATGACCGGTGCAATCCATGTGCTCCTGGCCGCGGCGACCACGTCGACCAAGAGCAGCGGAAGCAGCACGACGTTCGTCATCTTCCTGGTGCTCATCGCGCTCGTGGGCTACTTCCTCCTCATCCGTCCGCAGAAGCAGAAGCAGCGCAGGCAGCGCGAGCAGCAGTCGGCGGTCGCGGTGGGGGACGAGATCCTGACGGTCGGCGGGATCGTGGGACGGGTCGTCGCGGTCGAGGCCGACCGGGTGACGATCCTGTCGGGGGGCGACACGGTCGGGTTCCCGGCTGCGGGCAGCGAGCCCACCCGCCTGGTGCTCGTCCGCAATGCGGTCGCCCGCAAGATCGAGCCGCCCCTTCCCGGCCCGATGGACGACGACGGGCACTCCTCGGACTACGACGCGGACGGCGCGCCGACCATGAACGGTGACGCACCTGCCGGCGGAAGCGCCGAGAGCGCCGAGAGCGCCGAGAGCGAGGGCACGAGCCAGTGAGCCCGCCGTCGTCGCGCGCTCAAGCACGACGGCAGCGGTCATTGGTGATCAGCCTGGCGATCGTGATCGTGATCGCGGTCGGCTCGCTCGCTGGCACCCTGGCTGCGCGCTGGTCCCCCCGCCTCGGGCTCGACCTGGCCGGAGGTCTCTCGGTCGTCTACAAGCCCGCGCACAAGGTCTCTCAGTCCGACCTGAACCAGACCGTCAGCATCCTCACCAACCGTGTCAACGGCCTGGGCGTGTCGGGTGCCACCGTCGGGACGCAGGGCGGCGACATCTTGGTCCAGGTGCCCGGCGTGAAGAACGGCCACCAGATCCTCAAGACCATCGGCGAGACCGCGCAGCTGTACTTCCGCCCCGCGCTCTGCGGCGCACCGGCCTTCAGCGGCAAGTCGTCCAAGGCGGCCAAGCCCTCGACGGCGCCCCTGCCGTCGTGCACCCCGTCGAGCCAGCTCACCGCCGCGAACCTGGGCGTCCGGCCGACCTCGGGCACAACATTCCACGAGAACACGGTTCCGGTCGATCAGGCTCTTGCCGCGTACCCGAGCACGTCTCCCACAAAAGACGCCAAGGGCAAGACCGTCCTGCTCCCCGCCATCAACGGCGCGGGGCAGTACTCGCGCTACCTGCTCGGTCCGTCGCCGCTCACAGGCCATGCGGTCGCGTCGGCGCTCGCCCAGCAGACACAGCTGGGCCGCTGGGTGGTCAACTACACCCTCACCTCCAAGGGGTCGCCCGCCTGGGACGCGCTCGCCAAGGCGAACTTTCACCAGATCGTGGCCATCGAGCTCGACGGGCAGGTCTACTCGGCGCCGATCATCCAGCCGTCGCAGTCCACGTTCAGCTCCTTCGGGGGCAAGGGTGAGATCTCGGGGCACTTGACCCAGGCGGAGGCCAAGCAGCTGGCGCTGGCGATGCAGTTCGGCTCACTGCCGGTGCGCCTCATCCGCGAGACCAGCCAGACGGTCTCTCCGACGCTCGGGCACTCCGCGCTCCTGGCTGGACTGGGGGCGGGCCTCGCGGGCCTGCTCCTGGTGCTGCTCTACACGATCGTCTACTACCGCCTGCTCGGGATCGTGGTCTTCAGCGGCCTGGCGGTGACCGGCATGCTCTTGTGGGCGATCATCTCCGCGCTCGGCCACACCGCGATCGCGCCGAGCTTCGACCTGGCGGGGGTCACCGGCGTCATCGTGTCGATCGGGATCACGGTCGACTCGTACATCGTCTACTTCGAGCGCCTGAAGGACGAGACGAGGGCCGGGCGCACGGTCCGCACCAGCGTCGACCGGGGATTCCACAGCGCGTGGCGCACCGTGCTTGCGGCAGACACGGTCTCGCTCGGCGCGGCCGTCGTCCTCTTCTTCGTCGCGGTGGGCGCGGTGAAGGGGTTCGCCTTCTTCCTCGGGCTGTCGACCCTGATGGACATTTTCATGACCTACTTCTTCACGCGCCCCCTCGTGGTGCTGCTCGGCCGCAACGACCGCATGACCGGCATGGGCCGCATGGGCATCTCGAGTGGGCTGGCGGTGCGCTCGGAGCCTGAAGCCGCATGATCCGCTCAGGGGGTACACGCGAGGTGGAAGGTCCCGAGGCTGGCGGCGCGGCGGAGCCCGGGCCCCCCGAGGACGCGTTCACCGACGACGCACTCACCGAGGACGAGCCCGTCGAGGAGCCCGCGCCCACCGAGGACGAGCTCGTCGAGGACGAGGTCCAGCGGCTCGCCGCCAGGGCCTCCGGCGGGAAGGGTCCGCGCCGAGCCGGGCCCATCCGGCGGCTGTACCGGGGCGAGACGTCCTTCGACTTCGTCGGCCGCCGCCGCCTGTGGCTGGTCATCTCCTCGGCGATCATCCTCGCCGGCATCGCCTCCCTCGGGGTGCGCGGACTGAACCTCGGCATCACATTCAAAGGTGGCGAGGCGTGGACGGTGAAGGCCCCGGGCATCTCCCAGACCAAGGCGACGAACACGGCGCTCGCCGCGGGGCTCAACCAGCCGACCGTCGAGATCATCGGGACCGGCAGCTCCCAGGAGGTGCGCGTCACCGCCGATCTGAACAGCCTCACCGCCGCGCAGCAGCGGGCGGAGACAACAAAGGTCATCCATGCGCTCGCCGCGCTCACCAAGCAGCCCGCCAGCGCGGTATCGGTGACAACGGTGGGCCCGACCTGGGGCGGACAGGTGACGCAGAAAGCACTGATCGCGCTCATCGTCTTCCTGGTGCTCGTGGCCGCCTACATCAGCATCCGCTTCGAGCCGAAGATGGCCGTCGCGGCGTTCGTGGCGCTGCTGCACGACCTGCTGGTCACCGCGGGCGTGTACTCGCTCGCCGGGTTCCAGGTGACCCCCGACACGGTCATCGCCGTCCTCACGATCCTCGGGTACTCGCTCTACGACACGGTGGTCGTCTTCGACCGCGTGCGCGACAACACGAAGGGGCTCGGCTCCTCGGGGCGGATGACCTACTCGGAGATGGTCAACCTGTCGATGAACCAGACCCTCGCGCGGTCCATCAACACGTCGCTCGTGGCCATCCTGCCGGTGCTCTCGGTCCTGCTCATCGGTGCAGAGCTGCTCGGCGCCACGACCCTGTTGAACTACGGACTCGCGCTCTTCGTCGGGCTTCTGTCCGGTGCGTACTCCTCGATCTTCATCGCGTCGCCGATCCTCGCCTGGCTGAAGGAGCGCGAGCCGCGCTACGCGGCGATCCGGCAGCGCATCGAGTCCAAGGGAGAGCGGCTGGGCCTGCTCACGCCGAGGGCGGCGGCCATGCTGCTCGGTGCCTCGTCGGGCGGCGGTGCGCTGCGCGCCGCGCCGGTCGGCGGGGGAACGACGTTGCGCCCGGGCCAAGCCCG
>JAJYPY010000103.1 GCA_021794995.1 Actinomycetes bacterium
CCGGGACGCCTGGCGCGCCGGGTGCCGCAGCCCGCGAGCCGCCGTCGGCGACGAGCGCGAGCTGGCGCCGTACCGCCCACCCCATGAAGACGGCGCCGCAGAAGACGAGAATGACCCCCGGCCCGACCGCGAACGCCAGCTCCTTCCACATGAAGTGCGAGGCGTTGGACGGAGCGATGAACAGCGTCCCGTAGATCACCGGCCACGCGTACTGGCCGACGACGAACCACACGCCGCCCACGACGATCAAAAAGCCTGCGAGCCACAGGTCGGCGCGGCGGGAGTACGACGGGCGGGTCGCCGCACCCACCACGATCAGCCCGGCGATGAGCGCGAGCGCACCGGGGCCGAGCGCGAGGCACGCGCTCGTCACCGACCACTGCCACGCCGTGGCCCGGTCCGCCACGAAGCCGAAGTCGGGTCCCGCGAACGGTGCTGCGGCGCCCCACGCCGCGACCACCGCCGCGACGAGCCCGAGCAACAAGATGCTGACCGGCACGGAGGGCCGTGTGGAGATGACCCCCTTCGCAGGAACCAGACGCGTGGTGCCGGTGCCCTCGACAGGGCCTGTCGTCGTGTACTGCCTCGCCGCTGACATCACCGTCCTCCTCACCGAACAGCGAGATCCGCGCCCGCTCTCCGATCGTGGCCTGCGCGCGACGTACCCGCCGTTCCGGCGCCGCGAAACCCGGCTGCCGGACCGCCTGGGACGGTCACGGCCGTTGCGTCACCTCGCGCGCGGCGGTGATGCGGGGAACGCCCGGTGCGTGCCGCTGCGGCAGCTCGTCGTCGGGGATCATCCCGACACCCGCCTCTTGCGCTGCGACCTCGCCCGACTCGAGCAGCCCGGCGCCGAGCGCCTCGCCGGCCGGCTCGGCCGGGACTGTGGTGTGGATGTAGCGTCCCCCGCGCACCCACGACGCCACCGCCGCGAGGGCCGTCGCCCCCGCGGCGAAGTCGAAGGCATCGCGCAGCCCCGCCTTGAAGGCGGGCGAGATGAGCCGGGGGAAGAACGAGCGTCCGGTGAGGTATGCGGCACGTGCGTGCCCGAGGTGGGCGAGGACCGCTGCGGGCACGAGCGTCCTGATCGGGTTGTAGCCCAAGAAGGCGGCGAACAGCGACCCGATCGGCGGCAGGTGCGAGACCTGTGCCGCCGCGGCCTTCGGCACACCCTCGGCCACCAGGCCGTGGAAGAGGTGGCCGGGCAGCGTGGCGACGAGGCCGAGCGTGATGATCGAGAAGAACACGCCGATCGAGAGCACCATCGCCGAGTTCTGCGCCGTGACGTTCATCCCGCCTCCCGCGCCGCGCTGGGCCGCGGGCAGGCTGTTCATCACCGCCGTCTGGTTCGGCGACATGAAGAGCCCCGACGAGACGGAGAAGAGGAGGAGGACGGCGGCGAACGTGGCGTAGCCGAAGTCCATCGGCAGCGCCTCCAAGAGGAGGAACGAGACCGCGGCGCCGACGAGGCCGATCGACGCCAGCACGCGGGCGCCGTGCCGGTCCGCCAGGACACCGGCGATGGGGCCGGACACGATGAACCCGACCATCATCGGCAGCATGTAGATCCCCGCCCACAGGGGGGTCTGCACGAAGTCGTAGCCGTGCTCGGGCAGCCAGATGCCCTGCAGCCAGATGATGAGGATGAACTGCAGGCCGCCGCGTCCGATGCCCGACAGGAACCCCGCGCTGACGCCGGCCGCGTACGCCCGGATGCGGAACAGGGGCAGGCGGAACATCGGGTTGTCGACGTGGAGCTCGACGGCGACGAACGCGAGCAACAGCGCGACGCCGCCGACGATGCACGCCAGCACGAAGGGGCTCGTCCAGCCCATGGCGTGCCCCCCGTAGGGCTGGATGCCGTAGACGATGCCGGTGAGCAGCGCGACGAGGCCCACGGCGAAGGTGGCGTTGCCGAGCCAGTCGATGGTCGTCTTGACCCGGATCCCGTTGTCCCGCAGCTTCAGGTAGGCCCACACGGTGCCGAAGACGCCGAATGGCACCGACACCAAGAAGACGAGGTGCCACTCGAGGGGGGCGAGCACGCCGCCGAGGATGAGGCCGATGAACGAGCCGGTCACCATCGCGACGCCGTTGATGCCCATCGCCTTTCCCCGCTCGTTGTCGGGGAAGGCGTCGGTGATGATGGCGCTCGAGTTGGCGAAGAGGAAGGAGCCGCCGACGCCCTGGCCGACGCGCATGAGGATGATCCACAGCGCGCCCGCTGCCCCCGTCATCCACGTCACCGACAAGAGGATGGAGAAGACCGTGAAGATGGCGAAGCCGAGGTTGTACATCTTCACCCGGCCGTACATGTCCCCGACGCGCCCCAGGCTCACGACGAGGACCGCCGTCACCAGCATGAAGCCCATGAGCACCCACAAGAAGTACGAGGTGTTCCCCGGGGCGAGCGGCTGGAGGTGGATCCCCCGGAAGATGTCGGGGAGCGAGATCAGCAGGATCGACTGGTTGATCGTCGCCATCAGGATGCCGAGCGTCGTGTTCGACAGGGCGATCCACTTGTAGCGGTCCTGGCGATCGGCGTCCTCCGAGCGCGCAGCACGGGCCGGCGCCGGGGTGCGAACCATGATGGGTGACGGTACCAGCCGGGCACGTCCGACCAGACCGGGCGGGGGGAAGGCGAAGGGGCGGGCGGGGGGAAGGCGAAGGGGGGGGCGAGGGGGCGGGCGCGGGTCAGGGCAGGAGGAGCGCGCGGAGGCGGCGGCTGGTCACGACCAGGCCCACGACGCCGACGGCGGCGAGATAGGCGGCGTGGCCGACCATCGCCCAGTCGAAGATCCCGAGATCCGCGCCCCGCAGCAGCGCCACGCCCTGGTACAGCGGCGTGCAGCGCACGACCAGCTGGAGCCACCCGGGGTAGACGGTGAGCGGATAGAACGTCGCCGAGAACAAGAAGAGCGGCAGGATGGCGAGAAGGATCATGTCGAAGTCCTGCCAGCTCCGCATGTAGGTGGTGGCGGCCATGCCCGACGCCGAGAAGGCGAAGGCGACCAGCAGCGCGCCGGGATAGCTCCACACGACCCACGCCGTGCCCACGTACCCGAGCGCGGCCATCACCACCATGAAGGACCCCGCGTACAGCCCGGCGCGCATGAGCGACCAGCCCAGCTCGCCCGTCGCGACGTCGGCCACCGTGAGCGGGGTCGAGAGCACGGACTCGTAGGTGTGCACGAACTTGAGCTTGTGGAACAAGTTGAACGTGGAGTCGAAGAGCGCGCCGTTCATCGCCGATGACGCGAGCAGCCCCGGCGCCGCGAAGACGGGGTAGGCCACGACGTGCGTCCCGACGTGGATCGGCCCGACCAAGCTGCGGAGCCCGATGCCGATGGAGAGCAGGTAGAAGAACGGCTCGAAGAAGCCGGACACGAGGAAGATCCACCCCCGCCGGTAGACGTAGAGGTTGCGCTCGACCAGGTGTGCGGCACGCCGGGTCCCGAAGAGCGCGGGTGGCGTGATGCGCATCGCCGTGCCGACGCTCGGCACGGCCACGTCCGTGCGGTCCGCGGTCCCGCTCATACGGACAAGCGCCTTCGGTACGTGACGGTCGCGAGCGCGTAGCCCGCCGCGATCAGCGCGAGCAGGTACGCCGCATGCACCACCGAGGCGCCGAGCGGGGCGCCGCCCAGCACGAGCGACCGGCACAGCGCGACCCCGTGGTAGAGGGGGGTCGCCCACGCCACGGGCTGCAGCCAGCCGGGCAGCAGGGTGATCGGGAAGAAGATGCCCGAGAACAAGAACAGGGGCACGACACCGAAGCGGTAGATGATCGAGAAGGCCGCATCCTTCTCCTGGGTCGCGGCGAACGCGACGATCGGGGCGGAGAACGCGAGCCCGGTCAGCACACCGGCCGGCAGGGCGAGGACGGCCTCCCAGGAGCGGACGAGGCCGAAGGCGGCGAGCACGCCGAGGAAGATCCCCGAGACCATCGAGAGGCGCACGACGATCCAGGCGAGGTGGCCGGTCAGCACGTCGATCACGCGCAAGGGCGTCGCGAGCATCGCGAAGTACGTGCGGATCCACTTGAT
This sequence comes from Actinomycetes bacterium, assembly GCA_021794995.1. Classification (GTDB taxonomy): domain Bacteria; phylum Actinomycetota; class Acidimicrobiia; order Acidimicrobiales; family RAAP-2; genus JAJYVT01. The sequence continues at coordinate 4,047 of JAJYPY010000103.1, forward strand.
GGCCCCCATGACCGGGTAGGTCGCCTCGCTCGTGCCGACCTGCATCGCCGCCGACGCGAGCAGTCCCGGACCGACGAACGCGAGGTAGCTCACGCCCGCGACGTGGTGCACGTGACGGTCCACGAGCGAACCGAGCCCGATACCCATGGCGGTGAGGAAGAGCAGCGGCTCGAGGAAGCTGGACGTGACCGAGCTCCGCCACGTGCGCTTGTACTGGAACGCCCAGTAGCCGAGGGAGCGCAGCCACAAGGGGCGCGCCCGGCGCCGGGACCCCGTCATCAGTCGACCAGGGTGCGGCCGGTGAGCCGAAGGAAGACGTCTTCGAGCGTCGAGCGGCGCACCAGCCCGCTCACCGGGGCGTAGCCGCGGCGGTGGGCTTCGGTGAGGATGGCATCGCCCTCGTCGGAGTAGAGCAGCAGCCGGTCGGGCAGCGCCTCGATGCGCTGGGCCATCGGGGCGAGCGAGAGCGCCTCGGTCTGGTCGTCGTGGGTCGCGAAGCGCAGCTCGACGACTTCGCGCGTCGAGTAGCGCCCGATCAGCTCGCGCGGCGATCCCTCGGCGGCGAAGCGGCCGTGGTCCATGATCACGAGACGGTCGCAGAGCTGCTCCGCCTCTTCCATGTAGTGGGTCGTGACGACCTGGGTGACGCCCTCCTGCTTCAACCGGTAGAGGCGGTCCCACAGCAGGTGGCGCGCCTGGGGGTCGAGCCCGGTCGTGGGCTCGTCGAGGATGATGAGGTCGGGGCGCGACACGAGCGCGCGGGCGATGGTGAGGCGCCGCTTCATGCCGCCCGACAGGGGCTCGACCCTGTCGCGCGCGCGTTCGGTCAGCTGCGCGAAGTCGAGCAGCTCCATCGCGCGCTCGCGCGCGACAGCCCGCGGAATGTCGAAGTAGCGCGCATAGACGATGAGGTTGTCGAGGACGGTGAGCTCGAGATCGAGCGAGTCTTCCTGGGGCACGAGGCCGAGGCGCGAGCGGATCGCGGGCCCATCGGTCGCAGGGTCCATGCCGAGCACGCGCAACGTGCCTCCGCTCACCGGCGACATGCACGCGATCATCCGCATCGTGCTCGTCTTGCCCGCGCCGTTCGGGCCGAGAAACCCGAAGCATTCGCCCCGCCGGATCTCGAAGTCGACGCCGTCGACGGCGAGGAACTCGCCGAAGCGCTTGACGAGGCCGCGGGCGACGACGAGCGGGGCCGGCTCGCCGGGCGCGACGGCGGGGTGGGGGGCGGACGGCACGGCGCACCAAGTTACCGTTCGGGTGCGCGCCAACCCGCCGGCGAGATCAGCCCCCGCCGGCGCGCTCAGCCGCTCACGGCGTAGAGCCCCGTCACCGTCCCTGAGCCGAGCACGTGGCCGCGCACCAAGAAGCGGAACTTGGCGTACGTGGCATGGTCGTCGAGCCCGAGGTCCTTCGCCTCGGCGTCGAGCGCGTACACCGTGAAGTGGTAGTGATGCGCGGGATCGCCCGGTGGCGGGGCCATGCCGCCGTAGCCGGTCTCCCCCCAGTCGGTGATGCCGTCCTGCCAATCGCCGCGCTCGGTGCCCGATCCTTCGTCGAGGGACTCGATCGCCGGCGAGATGCCGACGCGGACCCAGTGCGAGAACCCGACGGTCGTCGGCGCGTCCGGATCCCAGCAGGTGATCGCGATGCTCTTGGTCCCCTGGGGAACGCCGCTCCAGGAAAGCTGCGGGCTCTTGTTCTGACCGCCAACCAGGGAGTGCGCCGCGGAGAGGGGAATCTCGCCGCCGTCTTGGAATTGCGCGCTGCGCACCGTGATGTCTGTCATGCGTCGCTCCCTTCGTGCTCCGGAGGTCCGGGTCGTTGCGCTGAGCTTAGAGATAGCGGCGCACGCCGGCCTCGTGCTCGAGCCCCTCGAGCTGGGCGTCGAAGCCGCAGGTGAAGACCTCCTTCATCGGGCCCCGTCGCAGCGTCGGCAGCACCGTGGCGCGACGTGCGTCTTCGAGCATGAGCGACAGCGCGGCGTAGAGGCCGGCAAAGGCGAGCACGAAGATGAGGATGCCGGCGGCGTGCCCGAGGGCCGTGCTGGGGGCGAGCAGCCAGACCGCGCTGACCACGAACGCCGGGAGCCCGGCGAACACGACGAAGGCGATCGCGAGCTTGCCGGTCGCCGCGCTGAGGAAGCAGACGATCACGGCGCTGAGGGCGAGGTACCAGATGGCGAGCGTCACCGACGCGTCCGGAGGGTGGACCAGGTACACGAGCGCCGTGCCCAACCAGACGCCCGAGAACGTGATCATGAGGGACGCGCCGATCCCTGTGCGGGCGAGGATCGCCGAGATGCCGCCGACGAGCTGCGCGACGGCGGTCGGCACGAGGAGGAGGCCGATCGCCACCCCGGCGTGCGCGGGGAGGAACCCGTACAGCTGCGCACCGACGAGCGTCGCTGCGGCGACGAGGCCGAAGAAGCCGAGCGGCAGTCCGGACGCCAGCGGACGCAGCATGACCGTGGCGGGGATCGCGCGCGCGGTCTCGCCCGTCACGTGTGACGCTCGGGATCCTGTGGTCGCACCCGGTGCAGCCTACCCAGGCGACCGCTGGTCGGCGGTGCGTCGATCCGCCGTCCCCGGGGGGGACCTATCATCCGCCCGTGGCTGCACCCTGGCTCGCCCCCGGCCTCGCACCCGGCCTGGCTCGCACCGGCGATGGCGTGCTCCCCGGACAGCTGATCGAGCACGCCATAAGGGCGGGCTACATCGACGCCGGACGCTTCAAGATCCCGCCGGAGAACGTCCAGCCCGCCAGCCTCGATCTCCGGCTCGGCGAGACCGCCTACCGGATCCGCTGCAGCTTTTTGCCCGGGCGCGACGCCGTCGAGGCAAAGCTGGAGGAGTACACCCTCGACGAGATCGACTTACGGCGCGGGGCGATGCTCGAGGTCGGGCACCCCTACCTCGTCGAGCTGAAGGAACGGCTGCACCTCCCCGAAGGGCTCCGGGGCAAGGCGAACCCGAAGAGCTCGACCGGGCGCATCGACGTGTTCACCCGCGTGGTGACCGACCGCAGCGAGCGCTTCGACGAGATCGCCAACGGCTACGACGGCGCGCTCTACCTCGAAGTCGTCCCGCTCTCGTTCGCCATCAGGGTGCGTGAAGACCTGACGCTGAACCAGCTTCGCCTGGCGATCGGCAGGCCCGCGCTCAGCGACACAGACATCAAGGAGGTGCACGAGCACCAGCCGCTCTTGTTCCGAGACGACCGCCCGGTGCCCACCGACGAGCTGATCCTGTCCAACGGGCTGTTCTTGGGGCTCGACCTGCGCGGCGACGACCGGGGGAGGGTGGGCTACTCCGCCCGTGAGCACGCGCCCCTCTTGGACTTGACCCGCTCGGGAGCGCTCGATCCCGATCCGTTCTGGGACGGCGTGGTGCGCGAGGGCGGGAACCGCCTCGTGCTCTCGCCGAACAAGTTCTACCTGCTCATGTCCAACGACGCCGTCTCGGTGCCGCCGGACCTCGCTGCCGAGATGACCGCCTACGACCCCACGAGCGGCGAGCTGCGCACCCACTACGCGGGCTTCTTCGACCCGGGCTTCGGCTACGACCCCGCCGGCGGGTTCTTGGGGTCTCGGGCGGCCCTCGAGGTGCGCGCGCACGACGTGCCGTTCATGATCGAGCACGGCCAGGCGGTGTGCAAGCTCACCTTCGAGCGCATGCTCGAGCCCCCCGAGATCCTCTACGGCCCGACGATCGGGTCCTCGTACCAGCGCCAGGGCGAGACCCTCAGCCGCTACTTCCGGCGCTCGGGGACCTGAGCGTCCTCGGGGCCGACCGACTCGCTCCGAACAGCCGGGAGCGCCGCGACCCGTCACGCGACGACGAGCAGCACCACGCCCGCGCAGACGACCACGGCGGCGGCGACGCGACGTCGCGCGTGGCCCTCGTGGAGGAAGACGGCACCGAGGAGGGCTGCCGCCACGACGCTCGTCTCGCGCAGCGCCGAGACCACTCCGAGCTCGAGGCGCGTCTGGGCCCACAGGACGGCCCCGTAGGCCGCGACCGACAACGCGCCGCCCACGACGCAGAGCGTCCAGCCCCACGACGGCCGCCCGGGGAGCACCCGGCGGCGCCACCCGGCGAGGCCGACGACGAGGAGCGAGGACTCGAAGAGGAAGAGCGCGCCCGCGTAGCCGGCGGTGTCGTGGGCGTGGCGGACCCCGAGCCCGTCGCACAGGCTGTAGGCCGCGATGATGACCCCCGTCAGCGCGGCGAGGGCCATGGACCGCCGTCCGCCCGTCGGAGGGGCGCCGCGGAGCCAGACCAGGCTCACCAGCCCGCCGGCGACGACCGCGACCCCGGCGAGCTGGAGGGCGCTCAGACCTTCGCCCGCGACGAGCGCGGCACCGCCGGTCACGAGCAGGGGGGCCAGGCCCCGCGCGAGCGGGTACACCTGGCTGAGCTCACCCGAGCGGTACGAGTTCAGCAGCGTCACGTTGTAGGCGACGTGCAAGCCCACCGACGTCGCGAGGTACGGCCACGCCGGCGCCCGCGGCGACCCCGCGATCGCCCACATCCCCGCACCGCACACGACGCACGTGGCGTTGATCAGCCAGAAGGCGACCACCTGGTCGTCCATGAGCTTGGCGAGCAGGTTCCATCCCGCGTGGGCCACGGCCGCGACGAGCACCACCGCGACCACGACGCCCTGCTCCCCGGAGACGCCGGCCGCTGCGAGCCCCAGCACGGTCCCCCCGCCTCTGTCGCAGCGTCAGTCGCTGGTGCCGGACACCTCGAGGCGGACCTGGGCGCGCCGGAGCGCCGCCTCGACGATCGCGAGCTCGAGCTCCTCTTGCGTCGCGCCCTGTGCGTCTCCTGCCCCGGCCCCGCCACCGGCCCCGCCACCGGCCCCTGCGCCGGA
>JAJYPY010000104.1 GCA_021794995.1 Actinomycetes bacterium
GGCAGGATCTCCATCGACGACTTCGAGTCTCGTCAAGACGACCTCCGGCGAAGGCTGCGGGTCGACTGACCAGCGGGGCGCTCAGCGCCTGGACCTGCGACTGCGACTGCGACCGCGACTGCGACCGCGGCCGCGGCCGCGGCCGCGACTGCGACTGCGACCGCGGCCGCGTCGGTCCTTCCCGCTAGGCCGCGCCGCTGGCGCCGGCGTTCGGGTCGGATCCAGAGCCGTCGCGCGTCTCGAGCCAGCGGCGCAGACCCGCCGCGTTCGAGTGGAAGCCGTTCAGCACCTCGAGCTTCTCGCGGTGCTCTGCCGGTACGTGGCTCGTGTCGACGGCGTAGCGCTCGGCGAGCGCGTCGGCGATGTCGCGTCCCGCACGCCACGCCTGCTCCGCGGTCTCCGCCCAGCTGCGCAGCGTCGACTCGGCTTCTTCGAGCAGCTCGTCGGGCTCGTCGAGCAGCCCGTAGTGGGCGAGCGCGATCCCCTGGGGCCTGCGTGCGGCGAACTTGTGCAGCGAGTGCAGGGCCTGGTCCAAGTCGAAGTCCGGCGGCGGCGTCGCGGGCCGCAGGACACCAGCGTCCGGCAGCCGCACGCCGACGGCATCACCGGCGAACAGGATCCCGCTCACCGAGTCGCACAGCGCAATGTGGTGCTTGGCATGTCCTGGCGAGTCGATGGCGGTGAGGACCCGGTCCGGCCCGATGCGGACCTCTTCTTTGTCGCGGAGAACGTGGAGCCGCTCGGCGGGCGTGGGATCGAGGCGCCCGTAGAGGCTGTCGAGGAGTGTGCCGTACACACGGGCAGCCGACGACACGAGACGGCTTGGATCGGCAAGGTGACGCGCACCCTTCTCGTGGACGTAGACCGTCGCGTTCGGAAAGGCGCGCGCCACGTCGCCGACGCCGCCGGCGTGGTCGAGGTGGATGTGGGTCACCGCGATCCCGGCGAGATCCGACGGCCCGACGCCGAGCCGATCGAGCGCAGCAAGAAGCACGCCGACCGAAGACTGGCTGCCAGTCTCGACGAGCACGGGCGCGGGTCCTTCGACGAGGTATCCCGCGGTCATCCGCTTCCAGCCTCCGAGCAACGTGTCGATCTGGACCACGCCCGGTGCGAGCACGACCGGCTCGGCGTCGACGTGTCCTGTCTCCGGCCCGTCGCTCACGTCGTGGACACCTCCACGACGACTTTCACGTCGTCGGGGACGCGCTCGAGCGCGTCCTGCCAGTGGGCGAGCGGGACCTTGCGGCTGACCAGTTGGTCGAGCCAGGCGCGGTCGGCCCGTGCGAGTGCCTCTGCGGCGGACTCGTAGTGGCGACGGTTCGCATTGACCGAACCCACGACCGCTTCGTTCGCGAGCACCATCGACCGGTTCAGCGCGCCTTCGTCGACGGAGACCGTGCGGCCGCCCGAGGACACGCCGGTGAGGCAGACCACGCCGCCGGGGCCGACATGCTCCATCGCGTCCAGGACGAGAGCCGACACCCCCGTGCATTCGATGACGACATCGGGCGCAGGACACGCAGCCTCGATGGGTCCCGTGTGGTACGCGGCGCCAAGGGCACGGACCAGGTTCGGCTTCTTGCCCTCGGTCATCTGGTCGATGACGTGGACGTCGAGGCCGCGCTGGACCCCGATCATCGCCGCGAGCAGTCCGATCGGACCCGCTCCGGTCACGACGGCGGTGGCCGGCTCCCAGTGGGCGCGGTGCCCGATCCGGTCGACCTGCTCCCATGCCTTCGCCACGACGCTGGTCGGTTCGAGGAGCACACCGAGGATGCCAAGGGCGGCGTCCACCTTCACGACGTACTCGGGGGTGATGCGGTAGCGCTCGGAGAGGTACCCGTCGTGCGCTTTGATGCCCCTCTCGGTGTACTGCCCGTTGCGGCAAAAGTCCCACTCGCCCACGGCGCAGTTGGCACAGGGCACCGGGTCCGGACGCCGCACGATGCCGACCACGAAGTCCCCGGCCACGACCCCGACCCCGGGCGGTGCTTCGAGCACCCGGCCGAGCGACTCGTGACCGAGCACGAGGCGCTCGCGCCCGGGAGGCGCCCATCCGTAGGCGCCGGAGAGGATCTCGGCGTCGGTGCCACAGATGCCGACCCCGATCGTCTCCACGAGCACCGGTCCGTCGGACTCGGGAGGATCGTCCACGTCGGAGAGCTCGGCTGACTTCGCCTTGCGCGGCACCACCGTCAGTGCGTTCACGTGGACTCCTGGCTCTCGGTGCGCGAGGTGTGCGCGGTGTGTGTGGTGCGTGTGGTGCGTGTGGTGCTCTCGGTGCGCGCCGGGTGCGGTCGATGGTTTCGCCGCGCGCCTGGGGTCGAGCGCCGGTGCGTCAGCGCACCGATCCGCCAGCGTGCAGACCCGGGCGCTCGGGCGGGGGCCGCGGCGGCACCCAACGGGCGGGCCATCCCATCGGAGACGACGGCACGCGGCTCTTGTCCGGTGATCCGAAAGGCGGAGTTCACGAGCGACACGTGGGAGAACGCCTGGGGGAAATTGCCGACGAGGCGTCTTGCCACCGGATCGTACTCCTCGGAGAGAAGACCGAGGTCGTTGCGCAGGGAGAGCAGCCGCTCGAACATGCGCGCCGCGTCCTCCTCGCGCCCGATCATGTGGAGGCAGTCCACCAACCAGAACGAGCACGCCAAGAAGGCACCTTCCCGGCCGGTCAGACCGTCGACGGCGCCGTCGTCCTGGGTCCGATAGCGCAGGACGAAGCCGTCTTCCACGAGCTCGCGTTCGATGGCCTCGACGGTGCTCACCACACGGGGGTCGTCCGGGGGGAGGAACCCCACGAGGGGGATCATGAGCAGGCTCGCGTCGAGCTGGTCTGACCCGTAGTACTGCGTGAACGCCTTCTTCTTCTCGTCGAACCCCTTCTCGCACACCTCTTCGTGGATCTCGTCGCAGAGCGTCCGCCACGCGTCGATCGGGCCATCGAGCTCCGGCCAGTCCTCCATCGTGCGGACGGCGCGGTCAACGGCAACCCACGCCATGACCTTGGAGTGGGTGAAGTGGCGGCGTGGACCCCGCACCTCCCAGAGCCCCTCGTCGGGCTCCTTCCAGCCGTGCTCGACGAATTCGATCAGCTTCGTCTGCAGGTCCCAGATCGCGCGGGTGTGGACGCCGTCCTCCTGGGAAGCGGTGTAGAGCGCCGCCATGACCTCGCCGTAGACGTCGAGCTGGTACTGACCGGCCGCGGCGTTGCCGATGCGCACGGGCGTCGATCCTTCGTAACCCGGGAGCCAGTCGACCTCCCACTCGTCGAGGCGGCGCTCGCCGGCCGCGCCGTACATGATCTGGATCTTCGACACGTCGCCCGCAGTGGCACGCAGCAGCCAGTCACGCCAGGCCATCGCCTCCGCGTGGAAGCCGCCGCGCATCAGCGATTCGAGGGTGAGGGTCGCGTCGCGCAGCCAGCAGTACCGGTAGTCCCAGTTCCTCTCGCCGCCGAGCGCCTCGGGGAGCGACGTCGTCGCAGCGGCCACGATGCCGCCGGTGGGGTCGTAGGTCAGCGCCTTCAGCGTGATGAGCGACCGCAGCACCGCCTCTTTGTACGGCCCCTCGAAGCAGCACGACGCCGACCACGCCTCCCACCAGTCCTCGGTGAGGGCGACCGCGTAGCTCGCGTCGATCGGGCGCGGGGGCGACTCGTGGGACGGGAACCAGGTGAGCGAGAAGGTGATCCGCTCCCCCGCGCGCACCGTGACGTCGCAGACGGACGTCATCTCTTCACCACGCACGTCCGCTCGCGTCCACAGCGAGACGGCGTTCGGTCCCGCCGTCGCCGTGAGGAGGTGGTCGTGGCGGGTGACCCAGGGGATCGACTGCCCGAAGTCGAAGCGCACCGCGAGCTGCATCCGGACCGGCACGCTGCCCCGCACGCCCTCCACGATCCGCACGACCTGGGGTCTCTCGTCCCTGATGGGCATGCAGTCGATGATCCGGACGGTCCCGTCCGCCGTGTCCATCTCGGTCTCGAGCACGAGCGTGTTGCCGCGGTACCGCCGGCGGGTCGCGACGACCGTGTCAGGGGCTCCTACGGGGGCGATCTTCCAGAATCCGTGGTCGTCGGTACCGAGCAGCCGGGCGAAACAGGCTCCCGAGTCGAAGTGCGGCAGACAGAGCCAGTCGATCGAACCGTCGCGCCCGACGAGCGCCATCGTGTGCAGATCGCCGATGACCGCATAATCCTCGATGCGCAGCGACACGGGGGACATTCTTACCGCGGGGCTCGCCGTGCGGGGGGCCGGGCTCACCCCGTCGTGCACGCGCCGGTGCTGACGGCGGCGGTCCGGTGCTCGGCGACCTGGACGCGGGTCCGCACTCCCGGCGAGGCCAACGCATAGCCGACGCCGGAGTACGCGGTCGAGCGGGAGAACACGACGCCGATCACCTGGCCCCCTGAGTCGATGAGCGGTCCCCCGGAGTTCCCCGGCTGGACGTTCGCATCGATCTGGTACACCTGGCGGGTCACTGTGCCTTCGTTGTAGATGTTGCGGCCCTGCGCATCGATCTCCTCGGCGACCGCGGCCGGGTCGACGGTCAGCGGTCCGTTCTCCGGGTAGCCGATCACCGCGCCCTGCGTACCCGATGGCACTGTCGAGGGATCCAGGGCGAGAGGCGGCCCGAGGGGGGCAGCCGTGCGAAGGACCGCGAGGTCGAATGTCGGGTCGAAGTACACCGTCGTCGCCGGATACTGCTGCCCCCGGACGACCACTGTCGTCGCGTGCTCGCCGGCGACGACGTGCGCGTTCGTCACGACCTCGCCGGGCGCTACCACGAAGGCGGACCCCTCCTGCACGTAGCCGCACGCCTGTCCGAGGACCTTCACGGTCGACGCTGCGCCGGACCGCGCGATGCGCTGCGCCCAGGCCCCGCTGGGCAAGGCGACGTGCAACGGCGTGGGCTCGAGCTCGGAGAACACCGGTGGGAACCCCGATCCCCCCAAGAAGCCCTGCACCCGGGAGAAGACGCTCGGGAGCGGCGGCATCACCCCGTCGACCGCCCGCACGAGACCCGAACGCTGGATGGCCGAGCTCAGCCAGACATACGGACTCTGGACCAGCTCGTTGGCCACCAGCCAGACGCCGAAGAGCGCGGCCACGACGGCCACGCCAACTCCGGCCGCGCTGTCGAGGGGGCCGAGGCGGATCCGCCGCGCCGCCAAGTTGCCCCACGATCCGAGCACACGGCCGAGGACGCCGAACATCGCACCCATCCCGATCACCAGCCCGAGCGCGACGGCCGCCTTCGCAGAGGGCGTGTGCACGGAAGGTGCGACGACGTCGGCGAGCAGTGCCCCGAGCGTGACGCCGAGGACGAAGCCGGCGAGCGACAGGACCTGGATGAGCGCGCCGACGCGCAGTCCGTGGACCGCGGCGAGCACCAGCGCGACCACCACCACAGCGTCGACCCAGTCCACGCTGCATGAGGGTATCCAATGGGGATGCCACCCGAACATTCCGAGCGTGGCCGGGCACGTGGCGGGGCTCCGCCGCCGCCCGCGCGATGCGTGTGCAACGCCTGTGCTCCCCCACGCGCGCGAACGAGCTCTCCGAGGATGCCGCGCTCATCCGCGGCGCAACGGTGCCGGTGCGCCCGATCGCCGCGCGGCGTGCCACCTCGCGCACACAACGACATGGCGCGTCGCGCAGCTAGCCTCCTCTGCGTGGAGCCCCGAGCACACCTCGACACCCTCGCCCACGGGATCGACGCGTTGCTCACCGCCGCACGCGGCTCGTTCGAGCGGCCGGTCCCGACGTGCCCGGACTGGTCCGTGGCGGACCTCGTCGTCCACATCGGTGGAGTGTGGGGGTGGGCGGCGCGCATCGTGGCGAGCGGGAAGCGCGCCGAACGTCCGGATCCCCCCCATGACCGGACGGACGCGCCCCTGCTCGCCTGGGCACGAGGGGAGGCCGAGCTCCTGCTCGACACCCTCGGCGCGGCGGACCCCGACGCCGACTGCTGGACGTTCGGCCCCCCCTCGACGGCACGCTTCTGGTTCCGGCGCCAAGCGCTCGAGACGGTCCTGCACACCTGGGACGCCGTGCACGCCATCGGCGAGCCTGAGGCGATCGACCCGGCGATCGACCCGGCGATCGCCGCCGACGGCGTCGATGAGCACCTGAGCGTGATCCTGCCCCGGGCGCTGCGCCGGAACCCGGGGAGATGGAGCGGACAGACCGTCCACCTGCACCGGACCGACGGCGAGGGCGAGTGGGTGGTGCGGCTGGGACCCGGCGGCGAGGTCGTGACCGAAAGAGCGCACCTCAAGGCCGATCTCGCGCTGCGCGGCAGCGCCGAGGCCCTCTGGCTGTGGGCCACCAACCGCATGCCGCTCGACGCGCTCGGCATCGAGCAGTTCGGCGATGCCGGCGTCGCGGCCATCTGGAGCGCGCAGACGCCGTTCTGAACCCCGTACATCGATCGCGCCGGGGAACCCGGGGGAAGCACGCGTGGCACGGCCGGCCCGCGGCGACCTTGCACGGCGCGGCGCGGGGACTCGGGCACCGTCAGCTGCGAGAGTTGCACGCGGTGGCCACCCGCACCGCCCAGCCCGACGCCGCCACACAGCCCTCCCCCAGCCAGGGTCGCGCGCCCGACCCCCCCGGACGCACGTCGACCCCGGCGTGCCCCGGCCGAACAACCAGGCGCGGCGCACGCGTCGCGATCGCCACCCTCGTGGCCCTCTCCCTCGCCGTCTACGCAGTGCCCGCGCTTCTCGGCCACCTGGTCGTCCCCGGAGACGACCTGACGCAGAACCTCCCGCTGCGCGAGCTCGTCGGCCGGGACCTCGCCGCGGGTCACCTTCCGATCTTCGATCCGTTCATCTGGAGCGGCAGCCCGCTTCTCGCAGGATGGAACGCCGGTGCCGCGTATCCCCTGACGTGGCTGTTCGCCGTGCTGCCCTCGAGCACGGCATGGACCGTGAACCTCGCTGCCGCAGCGGCGGTCGCGAGCGTCGGCTGCTACGCCTTCTTGCGGGCGGCCCGGCTCGGCGTCCTTGCCAGCTGGGCGGGTGGGCTCGTCTACGCCTTCGGCGGCGGGATGGCCGCACAGGTCCCGCATCTCGGGCTCATCGTCGGCATGAGCTGGGTCCCCGTCGCCCTCCTCGCGCTCTTGCGCCTGACCGAGGACGCGCGCCGGACCGTGGGATCGCGCCTCGGGTGGACCGGCGTGCTCAGCGCCTCCGTGGGTCTGGTGATGCTCTCGGGCGAGCCGCGGGCAATCACCGACGCGGCGGTCGTGCTCGTCCTCTACAGCGTATGGCGGCTCGGGCGATGCACGGGACGCTGGCGGCGGGACCGCGCGTCGTCGCACGCGGTGCCGGGAGCGGCGACGCTCGCCTGGGAGGCGGGCAGCGTCGTTGCCGGGGGGGCGCTCGGCATCGCGCTCGGCGCGGTGCAGCTCATCCCGGGCCTCGCGGCAGTGGCGACCTCTCAGCGGGCGGCGGTCACGGCCACGCTCTTCTCCGCTGGATCGCTGCCGGTGCGTTGGCTCGGTCTCCTCGGTATCCCGGACCTCCTCGGCGGATCGGGTTCGTTCGGAGCCCCGCGCTTTCTGGCCAGCTACAGCCTGACCGAGGTCACCGCGTACGTGGGCGTCCTGCCGCTCGTCGCGGCGGTCGCGCTGTTCGGACGCATCAGATGGCGCCACGAGCTGCCCGAGTGGGTGATCTGGGAGCTCGCAGCCGTCGTCGGGATCGTCCTGGCGCTGGGAAACCACACCCCGCTGTGGCACGCGCTCATCCGCGTGCCTCTCCTCGGGGGTCAGCGCCTGCAGAGCCGCAACCTCCTCATCACCGACCTGGCGCTCGCCGTGCTGCTCGCCTACTGGCTCGACGGGCGCGCGCCCTTGCGGCGAGCCGAGCGCCTGCTCGGCTCCATCCCTGCACTGTGGATCGCCGGGATGGTCACCGCCGCCCTCGCAGTAGGACCCGGCTTCTACGAATGGCTCGGCGTCTCGCGCCACGCCGCGTCGGCGGCAGGCGCACTGGCGCCGTGGCTCTGCGTGTCGCTCGGACTGGCGCTCGGCGCGTTGGGACTCGTGTGGGCGGGTCGTCGGATGCGCCCGGACGCGCGGCGTGCAGTACTGGTGGCGGTGGCGGTCGCCGACCTCGTGACGTTCGCCCTCACGAGCGTCGTCGCGGTCGATGCCGGTGGTGGTGGCGCGGTAGTGGCCACGCCGCCGGCGTCAGCCACGCCGCCTGCGGCGTTCGCGAGCTCAGGTGGGCCGGTCCGTCCGATCGGGTCACTCGGTCTTCGCGGCCGCTTCGCCGTCTATGATCCCGGGCTGCTCGACGCACCGCAGCTCACGGCCCTCGGCGTCCCGGACACCAACGCCGTCATGGGAACCTCCTCGGTCCAGGGCTACAGCGCGATCGTGGACGGTCCGTACGCGCGCGCAACGGGGACGCACAAAGCCTCGGGCACAGGGCAGGACGTGTTCGCCCCGAAGGCCGCGGTCGACGGCGTCTTCGACCAGCTGTCGACGACCGACGTCTTCACGCCGCCGCAGTACTTGATCCGTCGCGTCGTTGGGACTGCGCCCCCTCCGGTGCCGCTCCTCGCCGCCAGGCACGCGACGGGGGAGCGCCGCATGGCCGGCGGGCACGATGCGACGTGGACCTTGGGCTCCGTGCTCCCTGTCGTCGCCGCACATCTGACGGCCGCCGCCGCCGGGCACCTGGGCGCCGTGCGCGTCGGAGCCGTGACGGCCGGGGGCCGTGTCGTGTGGGCGCTCGTGAAGGCACCCCGCGCCGGGCCCGGGGTCGTGACCGGGGCCCCCCGGACATGGCTCGCCACGTGGCCGGTGCCGGTCCGGGCCACGTCGCTGGTCACCGGCGCCCGA
>JAJYPY010000105.1 GCA_021794995.1 Actinomycetes bacterium
CATCTCGTTCCAGCAGTACAACACGCTGTTCACGATGCACGGAAGCCTCATGATGTACCTCTTCGCGGGCCCCTTTGCATTCGGGGGACTCGCGAACTTCATGGTGCCCTTGCAGGTCGGCGCGCCGGACATGGCGTTCCCGAGGCTCAACGCGCTCAGCTACTGGCTGTACCTGGGTGGCTCCGTCATGATGCTCATGGGCTTCGTGGTCGCCGGTGGTGCCGCCAACTTCGGCTGGGTCGCGTACGCGCCGCTGTCGTCGGCGACGTACACGCCCGGCGCCGGTCAGGACCTCTGGATCATGGCGCTCGTGCTGACCGGGTTCTCGGCGATCTTCACCGGCGTGAACCTGGTCGCGACGATCTTCTACCTGCGCGCGCCCGGCATGACGATGTTCCGGATGCCGATCTTCACCTGGAACATGCTGGTCACCGGCATCCTCATCCTCATCGCCTTCCCGGTGCTCACCGCGGCGCTGGTGATGCTCTTCGCAGACCGCCATTTCGGCACCCAGATCTACGCCGTCACGGGGTGTCACACCGTCACCGGGGCACCGGACAAGAATGCGTGCGGGTCGGCGGTGCTGTGGCAGAACCTGTTCTGGTTCTTCGGCCATCCCGAGGTCTATATCCTCGCACTGCCGTACTTCGGCATCGTCACGGAGATCCTGCCGGTCTTCTCCCGCAAGCCGGTCTTCGGCTACAAGGGCATGGTGTTCGCCACCATGGCGATCGCGGCCCTGTCGACGGGGGTCTGGGCGCACCACATGTTCACGACCGGCACCGTGCTCCTGCCGTTCTTCTCGCTCATGAGCCTGCTCATCGCGGTGCCCACCGGGATCAAGTTCTTCAACTGGATCGGCACCATGTGGCGCGGCGAGATCGTCTACAAGACGCCGATGCTCATGTCGATCGGCTTCCTGTTCGCGTTCCTCATGGGCGGCGTCACCGGCGTGATGCTCGCCTCACCGCCTATCGATTTCTTCGTCCACACAACGTACTTCGTCGTGGCCCACTTCCATCAGGTGCTGCTCGGCACGGCGGTGTTCGCAGGATTCGCAGGCTTCTACTACTGGTACCCGAAGATGTTCGGGCGGATGCTGAACGACCGGCTCGGCAAGTGGCACTTCTGGCTGCTGTTCGTGGGATTCTGGGTGACCTACATGCCCCAGTACGTGCTCGGCCTGCGCGGCATGCCGCGGCGCGTCGCGAGCTACCCGAGCAACCTGGGGTGGCACTCGTGGAACATCGCGTCGACGGTCGGCGCCTTCATGATCGCCGCGTCGTTCATGGTGATGCTGGTGAACGTCTGGGTGTCGTGGCGGTATCCGGTGCCCGCCGGCGACAATCCGTGGGATGCGCACACGCTCGAGTGGTTCACGACGTCGCCACCGCCCCACCACAACTACACGCATCTGCCCCTCATCCGCTCCGAGCGTCCGACGTGGGACTACAACCACCCCGACGCACCCACGATCCGCCACGGGCGCGGCCGGGGCGGCCCGGGACATCCGAACGGGCACGGCCCGTATGGCGCCAACGGCTCGGGACCGAACGGTGTCGGTGACGGATCGTCGGGCGCGCAGAGGGAGGCGACGCTGACGTGAAGATCGAATCGTCCTTTTTGATCGGCGTCGGCGTCTTCTTCGGCTGCGTCGGGCTCATCTACTGGTTCTTGAGCTACGAGGACGGCGGCACGATGATGCTCTTCGGCACCGCAGCCCTCGGGTTGCTGCCGGGCAGCTACTACTACTTCTGGCACCGGCGGTTCGATGGGCACAAGTACTTCTTCTGGGGCCGGACGGACCGGGTGGTGGGCCCGCGGCCCGAGGACCGGAGCGACGCCACCATCGAGGAAGGTGCGGGCATCGTCAGCACGTTCCCCGGATCGAGCGTGTGGCCGTTCACCCTTGGGCTGGGCGCCTTCGTGCTCCTCCTCGCATTCGTCTTCGGGACGTGGATGGCACTCGTCGGCGTGTCGCTCGTGGTGACTGCGCTCATCGGTGTCACCGCTGAGAGCCGCCGCGGCGGCTCCCACTGACCAGCCGTCCGAGCTCCCGCCCCTGCCCGGGCGTTCGCCACGCCTCGTGACGTCGCACGCGGGCACGGCATCTGCGCTCTCGGGGCGCCTCGTCGCGCTCATGGCGGTCGCGACGGGCGCGGTGATCGCGAACATGTACTACGCGCAGCCCCTGCTGCACGAGATCGCGCAGACCTTCCATGCGGGCGTGACGGCCACCAGCCTGATCGTCACCTGCACGCAGGGAGGCTTCGCATTGGCGGTGGTCCTCGTGCTCCCGCTCGGCGACCTCCACCCGAGGCGCCGTCTGATCGCCGCCATGTACGGCCTCGCGGCGATCGGGCTCGTCGTCTGCGCGCTGGCCCCTACCCTCTGGCTCTTCGAGGTCGCCTCGGCCGCCACCGGGCTGGCGTCGATCGGCGGACAGATCATGGTGCCGTTCGCGGCCGACCTCGCCACACCGGCTCGCCGGGGCCGGATCGTCGCCCGCCTCATGACCGGGGTGCTCCTCGGCATCCTGCTCGCCCGCACGCTGTCCGGGCTCACGGCGCAGTTCGCCGGGTGGCGGGCCATCTACTGGATCTCCGCCGCGCTGATGCTCGTCTTCGCCGTCGTCCTGCACACGGTGCTCCCGTCCGAGCCCGCACGCCGCCAGGTCCCCTACCGCCGGCTCGTCGCCTCGACCTTCGCCCTCTTCCTGCGCGAGCCGGTGCTGCGCAGGCGCGGGTGGTACGGCGGGCTCGCGTTCGGCGAGTTCACCCTCTTGTGGACGTCGCTCGCCTTCGTGCTCTCCGGCGCGCCGTACCACTACTCGAGCCTGGTCATCGGCCTCTTCGGGCTTGCAGGCGTGGGCGGGGTCGCAGCCGCAAACCTCGCGGGCAAGCTTGCCGACGCTCGCCGGGTCCCGCTGACGACCGCGCTCGCTGCGCTGTGCATCGCCGGGTCCTTCGCGCTGCTTGCGGCCGGCAGGTCGTCGCTCGCGTTGCTCCTCCTCGGGATCGTGATCCTCGATGTCGGCGTCGAGGGGCTGCACATCACGAACCAGGCCGTCATCTACGAGATCGCGCCCGATGCGCGGAGCCGCGTCAACAGTGCCTATCTGACCTGCTTCTTCATCGGAGGCACCCTCGGATCGGTGGCGGCGGGCACGGTCTTTGCGGCGGTGGGGTGGAGCGGGGTGTGCGGCGTCGGCGCAGGCCTCGCCGTCCTCGCCCTCGCCACGACGGCGCTCGATCGGTGGCGGCCGGTCGGTCGCCCCGTCGTCGTCAGTCGCCCGTCGGGGGTGTCGACACCACCTGCGCGGACACCGCCACCACTGGGAGGCGCAGCACGCTCGGCTGAGCCTGGCTGATCGTCACCGTCATGGTGTCGGCGGTCCGGTTCCCCAGGTACGCGGTGTCGCCGGCCGAAAGCACGAGCTCCAACCGGTCGCCCGCGGGGTAGCGGTGCACGATCCCGGGAAGGGTGATCGTGACCGGTGTCGAGGTGCGCGCGACGCGCACCGGCGAGACGAGACGGTCCACCAACGTCGTTGCGCCTGTCGGGGCGACGCCGTAGAGCTTGGCGTACAGCACCGGGTCGGTCGCGACAGAGATCCCCGCCGGGACGGACGAGGCGAGCCTGACGGTCACCGTCGGGATGCCCACGACGTCGGCCGCCGTGCGCAGCGGTGCCGACTCGAACGCCACATAGGTCCCCGGAGCATCGGTGGCCGGCACTGTCGACAGTGGCGCCGTGTCCTGCCCGTAGGACGTCTCCGAGTAGCTCGTCCCGATGCCACCTGGCGGGTTGACGAAGCGCATCGATCCTGCGGTGACCGCGGAGGGCGAGCTCACGAGCGAGCCCGTCGTCGCGAGCGAACCGAGCGAACCGAGCGGGCCCGGCGCCCCGGGTGCCGAGAGGTACAGATCGGTAGTCGATCCCACCGGCCACGACGAGGCGCTCCCGTATGCCGGCGCGGCGTTGCCCGCGTAGGAGACCCAGGGGCGGAAGTACTGGATCGGTGCGCCGGTGGACACGTGCTCGCCACGCAGCCACTTGGCGAAGAAGTCCGACACGGCGATGTTCTCGTAGCCGTTGAACGGGGGCGAGAAGGTGAACTCACCGGGCGCGGGCGTGAGGTCCGAGTGGCCCCAGCTCTGCAGCAGGAGCGTGACGGGGTCTCCGTTGGCCTTGAGCTCGCGGTAGTTGTCGACCGCCTCTTGGATGTTGAACAGTGAGTCGTGCTCGCCCTGAGCCAGCATGACGGGCAGGTGGAGGTGCTGCCAGAAGCTGACCATCGAGTCGTGGCGCAGCATGGCGATGGTCGCGCGGTCCGGGTAGCCGAGCGCGACGCTCGACAGGTACGCCTTGCAGATTGTGGGGGAGAAGTCCGGGCACGTGCTCGGGGTCGCGGTGGCCGGGTACGTGAGGGGCGTCGACATGCCGTCGGCGAAGAACAGCGACGCCCACTCCCACTTGAGCACCCCCGGCTCTGTTGTCTGACGGGCGAGGCCGGAGGTGCCGTTGGTCTCGTTGTTGGGTGCGAGCGAGTATGCGAGGTCGTTCCACGTGATGACCGGGACGATCGCATCGACCCGCGGGTCGATCGCCGCGGTGGAGAACTGGATGGCACCCCCGTACGACCCGCCCACCATGCCGACCACCGGGTCGTCGCGGCCCTTCTTCGCCACCTCGGGAAGGGTCCCGAGCCACGAGATGAGCTCTGATGCCGCGAGCCCGTCCCATGTCGGGTTGTCGAGCTCGATCTGGCACCCGCTGCCTCCGAAGCCGAGCCCCGAGTAGGTGAGGGCGACGTAGTCCCTCGACACCGCCATCTCTGCGGGCCCGAGCGATGTCGACGATGTCCACGAGCCGCCGAAGCCGTTGGTCGCCATCACGACCGGTTGCGGCGCCCCCGCCGTCGCATTGTCGGGGACGAGCAGCTCGCCCACGATCTTGCACGGCACGTCCCGTGTCGGCCCCACGGTCACCTGCGCGGCGAGCGCGTACGTGTGGAACGGCGTCCCTGTGATCGTCCCGGCCCCCGACGGACTGAGCGTGACGCTGGCGGGCGCCGGGGGCACGAAGTGCGCGAGCGCCTGCTGCTTGGCCACCATCCAGGCAGGTTCGTTCGCGTGGCCCGTGGATGTCTGAGCGCTCGCGCCTGCGCCCCCGGTCCCGATCGTCACCGCCAGGAGCGCGGCGCCGGCGAGGGCCACCGCGCCCGTCCACCTGGGGCGTCGCACGCCCTTGTGCATCTCCGTCGACCTCCCTCGCCCGGCACGGATCGTCCGGCCATCCAGGGCGTTGCTCGTCGAGGAGAACGAAGGGTGGGGCAGAACCTCTCGGTGGAGCTACCGACGTACCCGCCGGACCCCGGGCTCGGCCGTGGGCGCCGTGGCGACCGCGACGCCGACCGGTTGGGGCTCGAGGTCGATGCGCACCGGGACGGGTTCGGGCTCGAGCTCGTGATGCTCGTCGCCTGGCCGCTCTTCGGCCGGCACGGCCACGTACTCGCCGGAGGCCGTCCGGGAGACGACCATCGCCCGCTTGCGCTTGACGGCGCCTGGCGTGCCCTGCATCTCGACACAGATCTTCCAGGTCACGAGCCCGGTGATGATCGGCACGAGGATGACCGCGATCCGGAAGAACCACAGCACCTGGTTCAAGGAGAGGTGGAAGTAGTTGGCGAGCACGTCGGTCGAGCTCGCGCCGAAGACGGTGAAGAGGAGCGCGATCATCGCTGCACCGGCCGCCGTCCGCTTGGGCCTGTCCCGGGGCCGGTCGAGCAGGTTGTGCAGCTCGAAGTCCTTGGTGAACCGGCGCTCGATCATCGGCCACGCCAAGCAGATGTTGAAGACGAGACCCGGGAAGACCACGGCGGGAAGGAACACCTCCCACGGCACCGTGTGGCCCCACGCCGTGAACTCCCACGACGGCATGATGCGCAGGGCGCCGTCGAGCCATCCCATGTACCAGTCCGGCTGCACCGCGTAGGAGATCTTCGGCGGCTGATAGGGGCCGAATTGCCAGATCGGGTTGATCTGGGCATACCCGCCGAGGACGCCGAGGACGCCGGTCACCATCAGCATGAAACCGGTCGTCTTCGCCATGAACGTGGGGAACATGGGCGAGCCGACCACGTTGTGCTCGGTGCGCCCACGCCCGGGGAACTGCGTGTGCTTCTGGCGGACGAGCAGGCCGAGATGCGCGCCGATCAGCCCGATGATGATGAGCGGGAGGATCAGCACGTGGATGATGTAGAACCGCTCGAGGATGATCCCGCCGGGATACGGACCTCCGAACAGGAAGAAGGCGAGATAGCTGCCGACGAAGGGGATGGAAAGCAGGATCGAGTACGCGATCCGGATGCCGGTGCCCGAGATGAGGTCGTCGGGGAGCGAGTACCCGATGAACCCGTTGAAGATCGCCAGGATCAGCAGGGTGATCCCGATGGTCCAGTTCAGCTCCCGTGGCTTGCGGAAGGCGCCGGTGAAGAAGATCCGCGCCATGTGGACGACGATCGATCCCACGAAGACGTCGGCCGCCCAGTGGTGCATCTGACGCATGAGGAGACCCGCGCGCACCGCGAACGACAAATTCACGGTGGAGGCGTACGCCTCGGACATCCGCATGCCGTCGAGCGGACGGTAGGCGCCGTGGTACACGACGGTCGTGCTCGACGGCACGTAGTACAAGGTGAGGAACACGCCGGTCGCGAGCAGCACGACGAAGGAGTAGAGCGCCACCTCGCCGAGCATGAACGACCAATGGTCGGGGAAGATCTTGTCCAAGAAGGTGCGGCCACCCTTGGCGATCCCGATGCGCTCGTCGAGCTCGTTGACCGCCCGCTGGACGCGGCCGTAGGGACCGAGCGCTCGGCGTGCATCACGGCGCGTGCGCGGTTTCCCGTCGGTTTCCACCATGCGCTCGCTCATGTGGCGCTCGCCTTCCCGTTGCCCTCTGTCGTGCGCTCCCAGAAGCCCGGGCCCACCGGCTGGTTGTAGGGGGCACGCGCACGCAGAAAGCCTGTCGAGTCGAAGTAGATCGGGAGCTGTGGGAGCGGACGCGGGGCAGGCCCGAAGACCGGGAACGCTCCGTCGCGCACGTTGAACATCGATTGGTGGCACGGGCAGACGAGCAGCTCGAATTCCTGCTCGTACAGACCGACCGGGCACCCGAGGTGGGTGCAGACCTTCGAGTAGGCGACGTAGCCGTCGGGCGCCCAGTCCCCGCGGCCCTTCATCGTGACGAGCTCGGTCGACTGCACCCGGATCAGCACCGTCTGGTCGACGGCCTGGGCTGTCGGTGTCGACTGTTTGCCCTTGGGGAACACGGTGAGGATGCCGCCAACCTGCATGTCTGTGCGGTGGACCGGCCTTCCTGTCTGGCTGACCAGGAGCGACCCCTTCTTCCAGTTGGTGACGAAGAGGCTCGAACGGGGCCGCGGACCGAGCGAGCGGATCAGGGGGAACGCTGCGACGATCCCGAAGATGCCCATCCCGGTCACGAGAAGGCCACCGAGCACCTTGCGGCGCTTCACCACGATCCCGGTGCGCTCGACGAGCGCCGCCGCCAGCGCCTCGCGGGCCTGCTCCCCCGAGGCGAGCGAGTGGCGCTCTTCGACGAAGGGGCCCTGCGGCATGAGGTACTTGCCCCACGCCGTGAGACCGAACCCGAGGCAGAACAGGCCGATGAACAGCGTGGCCCCGTAGACCTGGGTTCCCGCGTTCTCGACGTATGCGGCGCCGAACGCACAGACGCCGGCGATGCCGGCGATGAAGAACAGCGCCACGATGAGCTCGACGCGGCGCGGGTAGCGCGCCGCGTCGCGCATGTGCGGGTCGTCGGCCTGGGAGGCCCGCAACGTCACGGCAGTCGGCGTGCCGAGCCTGTCGCCCGAAGCGTGGTCTTCTTCGGAGTCGCTCATCACCATGCTCCCTGCGACCAGGTGATCACGCCCGGTCCCCGATCCAGAAGCTGACCAGCATGAGACCGCCCACGCCGAACAGGAGCGCCACGAACCCTTCGGTCACCGGACCGACGCCACCCAACCCGAAACCGCCGGGATTCGTCGGGTGCTTGATCTTCTCGGTGACGTAGGCGACGACGTCGCGTACCTGCGCGTCGGTGAGGTTGCCCGTGAACCGGGGCATGTTCCCCGGTCCGGTGCGGATCGCCTCGGCCACCTGGCGCGCTGTCGCGGCATGGAGCGTCGGCGCGAAGGTGTCGTAGGCGAGCGCGTCGCCGGCGCCGGTGATGGTGTGGCAGGCGGCGCAGTTGAGCGCGAAGAGGCTGGCGCCCTCGGTGAGATTGGCGGACTTGACGTTGACCGTCGGGATGTACGGCGCCGACGGTGTGAGCGAGTTGATCCACGCCGCCACCTCGTTCGCCTCCTTCACGGAGAGGCGCGGGGGCTTGATTGTGGCCTGCACCTGCAAAGGCGCCGCGGCAGGCATGCGACCGGTGGTGACCCAGAAATTGACGGTGGCCGGGCCGACCCCGCGCAACGACGGCGCGGCGGCGCTCCCCTGCGCTGTGGGCATGTGGCAGCTCGAACAGTTCTCCTCGAACAGCTTGTGCCCGGCGGAGATGTATGACGCAGGTGGCGCCTTGTAGACGATCGCCTTGTCGCCGTACTGGACGACCGACCCATGGGAGCAGACCAGGTAGGCGGGTGTGCTGTTCTGGGGCGATCCGCTGTCTTTGGGCGAGCGGTAGCCGATGCGCTCTGCGTCTTGGGTGCAGCGTGTCGCGTGCGGTGTGACCTTGGGCTTTGTATTGACGAAGTGCGTGGCGCCAGGCGAGATCGGAA
>JAJYPY010000106.1 GCA_021794995.1 Actinomycetes bacterium
CCACGACGCGCTCCGCCGCTGCGTTCGCTTCCTCTGTGCCCACGGGGTGGACGGCATCACGCTCCCCCTGCACACCGGCGAGTCTCCCAGCCTGACCGCGCCGGAGCGCATGTCCCTTGTCGAGACGGCAATCGACGCCGTGGGCGGCGAAGTGCCGGTGCTCGTCCACGCCAGCGCACCCGGAACGCCCGAGGCGGTGTCGCTGGCCCGCCACGCCGAGGCGTCCGGGGCCGCGGCCGTCGTCGTCGTCACCCCCTATCACTGGCGACCCGGACCGGAGTCGCTCCGCGCGCACTACCGGACCGTGGCCGACAGCGTCGGCATCGACGTGATGGCCTACAACTTCCCGAGTCGCCTGGGTGTGGACGTGACCCCGGAGCTGATCGAGACCCTGATCGACGCCTGCCCCAACTTCGTCGGGGTGAAGGACGCCTCCTACGACATGCAGTCGTTCACCGAGTGTGTCCGGCGCAGCACGGCCCGGCGGAGCGACTTCTCGATGCTCACCGGCGTGGAGTACCTCCTGCCCTCGATGGTCGTCGGAGGCAGCGGGTGCTTCTCCCCTTCCAGCGCCATTGCACCTCGGCTGGTGCGGCGACTGGAGCAGGCTTGCCGCGCCGGGGACCTGGGGCGCGCCCGGCCGCTGCAGCACCGGATGTCCGCGCTCTGGCATCTGTTGCGGGCAACGGGCTACCCCGCATCGGTGAAGGCGGCCATGGCCCTGCTCGATCGACCGGTCGGTGGCGTGCGGCTCCCCCTCTTGGACCTGGACACGGCGGCCACTGCACGGCTCCGAGAGGGACTCGTGACCTTGGGAATCTTCGACGAGGAGCCCCGTGGATGGGAGTCCCCGTGACGGGCGACGACTGCAGCCGACTGACTGCCGGGCTCAGTGAGTCCGTGAGCGCAGCAGGAGTGCCCGCATCAGGCTTGCCCACCAGCTGGCCATTGGGCGATCAATGAGTAGCGGTCGCCGCGGATCAAGCTCCGGCGCCACTCGATGGGCGCCTCTCCGACGAGAGCCAGCCGTTCGATGGAGAAGGCTGCCACCTTGGATGGCAGTCGCAGCAGCTTGCGTTCGCTCGCCTCGGGGATGACGGGCCTGATGCGCTCCCAGCCTCCGGTCATGCGCACGGAGCAGTGGGTGGCGAGGAGATCGTAGAGTCCTCCGGAGGAGAGGTCGGCGTCCACGAGGGCCCCAGCCTGATCGGCCGGCAGCCACGATCGGTCCCAGGCGATCGGCTCAGCGCCGGCAAAGCGCAACCGCTCGATGAACACGACCTCGTCATCGGTGTCCACGCCGAGCTGCGCAGCCACCTCGGCCGTAGCGGAGAGACGCTCTGCGGCGAGCACTTCGCTTCGCTCTTCGATGCCACCGGCTCGCACCGTCGACGCCAGGCTGTAGAGGGAGTGAAGGGGCTGTTCGAGAATGGGTTGGGCGACGGAGCTCCCGCGGCCTCGCTGGCGGACGACCAAACCCTCTTGGGTGAGGTGGCGAACGGCTTCGCGCACCGTCTGCCGGCTGACGTCGTAGTCCCGGGTGAGCTCCTCGTCGGTCGGGAAGTGCTGTGCGAACTCTCCGGTGAGCAGCCGACGGCGCAGGTCGTCAACGATCTGCGCCCAGAGGGGCAATGGGCTCGATCGGTCGAGCGTTGACGCCACCACCTCAGACTCCAGCGAGGAAGAACGAGCCGACGAGGACGACGAGGACATAGAGCGTGACGACGGTCATGGGGGGATCCTTCTCGTAGATGAAGGACAGCACGCCGACCGCCACCCGCAGCACCGGGGTGAGGATCAAGATCAGCACACCGAGCACCACGATCCCGCGCCCATCCCCGTGGGCGATGGAGTGCCCGAGCGCGCCGAACGAGTGTGGGAAGGCCGTCGCCTTGGAAGTGAGCGCCCGGTAGGAGAAGTGGCCGCGGATCGACACGTAGTCGCTGTGGTGGGCGAACATGACCGCAAGTCCCACAGCGATGACGGCCACGCTCAGGAGCACACCGACCCGCAGCACGAGGCTGATCGCCAACTCGACCTTGCGGACCTTCTCCTCCATCACGGCGACTTCTTCGGGGGTGAGCGGGCGCCGACGGTGACCGGACCGATCGAGACCTTCCGTGACTGGCTCGTGCGGTGAGTCCGGTACGTGCGACTGGGGACTGCCGGTCGATCCGCTGACGTCGCTCATGGGAAGATCCCCTTCTGGAGCATCTCGAGAGAGATGACGACGAGGACAACGACAAACACGAGCCGGACCGTCTTGCTCGTGACCCGGCCGAGGACCCGGGCACCGACCGTCGCCCCGAGGAGGACGCCCGCAGCCACGGGAGCGGCGATGATGGGGTCGACCTGGCCCCGGGTGAAGTACACGCCGGCGCTCGCGGCAGCCGTGACCCCGATCATGAAGTTGCTGGTGGCCGAGGACACCTTCATGGGCAGGTGCATGGCGCTGTCCATCGCCGGCACCTTGAGCGCACCTGATCCGACTCCGAGCAACGCGCTGACCAGTCCCGCGACGTACATGAGGCCGAGACCGAGCTTGGTACCGACGACCTTGTAGGGAATCTCGCGCTGCTCGGCGGGGTCATAGTACGAGCCGTGCAGATTGAAGTAATTGGCGATCCGATCGTTCGATACCGCCAGCGGCGCGTCGGCATGGCGTCGCCGGAACGTGGCGAACGAGGAGTAGCCGAGGACGAGCCCGAAGAGCACGAACAAAAAGCGGGTGGGAAGCACGGTGGTGAGATATGCGCCGCTCACCGCCCCCGTGGTCGTGGCGATCTCCAGGAACATTCCTGCCCGCAGATTCGTCATGCGCTCGCGGACGTACGCCGCAGCGGCGCCGCTGGACGTGGCAATCACCGACACGATGCTGGCCCCGATGGCGAGACGAATGTCCACGTGGTACAGGAGCGTGAGCACCGGCACGATGACCACGCCACCTCCCAAGCCGATCAGTGACCCGAGGATCCCGGCGGCGACGGAGATCAACGTCAGCGAGAGCACGAAGTCAAGCGGCGTCACAAGTCATATTATACGAACAATCGTATATAAGTGGCAAATTCGAACCCCAGCGGTCGCCGTCGGCGTGTGCCCCGCGCCGAGCCTCGCCCGGGCTCCGCGCTGGCCCAGCCGACGAGTAGGACACCCCGGCGGGCACCGCTGTGCACTCGCCGCGCCCGTGCGCACGAGCGACGCCACCAGGCGTGACGCGTCGTCTTCTGCGTCCGCCGGTGGCGCCCGTCACCTGCACGCGGCAGACCGCGTGTACGCACGTGGTCGTGGTTGCAGCAGCCCGCTGACGGCGCCGCATCGCCGCCACGTCGAAGTCCATCCGGTCGCCGCCGTCACCCCTCAGTGTGCGGTCGACGATCTCGACGAGTCGCCGCCTCGGCGCCGACGTACGAGAGCAGGCACTCCGCTCGTTCTTCCAGTGACCGGAAGACGTGGGGCTGGACGCGCTCGGGGCGGCGCGTCCACACCTCGCGTTGTGCCGCGCCTCGTTCGAGGAGCGCCGGTTGGCCCCAGCAACCATCGACCGGCGGCTCTCGACGATCTGCGGCTGCTCCCGATTCCTCACATCGACGGCCCGATGGTGTCGAACCCTGCCCAGGGCGTCCGCCGCCAGACGGTGCACCGCTCCGAAGGGCGCGGGCTCGACCGCTTCGCACTCCGACGGTGCCTCTTTGGTGCAGAGGCCCTTCACCACGATCACGCTGCTCTCGCGGTCCTCCTCGAACTCAGCGGGCTCCGGGTGAGCGAGGCGTGCGCAACCAACATCGAGGACTTCGGGCTCGGACGTGGTCACGCACAGACGCTTCGGATCATGGGGAAGGGTGCCAAGCCGGCCGTGATCCCGCTCGTCGCGCGCACCGCCAGGACCGTCGACCTCGCAGTCGGCGAGCGGTCGCCCGGACCCATCCTGCGCAGGTCACGCCCCAGCACGCCGGCCCGGGGGGCACCTGGTCGCCTGCGTCCACGCCGTGCATCTCATGAGCGGAACCCGCCCAGCTTCAGTCACCACTGGCTCGATCTGCGGCCGGTTAGGCACCGCTGCAGACCGGACGGGCGTTCGACCCTCGCGACCACACGCCAGTTTGATGTGCCTCACTCCAGGTTTGATGACACAGAGAGCAGCGACGTCGCGTCGCGATAGGCAGACCGACAAGGTGCATCGTCGGTGTAGCGGAATCGCGGGAGGTCCTCCGGGGCCGCCGGCACCTTCACGATGGCGGACCACCTCGTGCCGTAGCGCTCGGTGTGCACACAGGCGGCACCGACCTGGGCCGGGCGAACGGGTTCGTCGTTCGGCACCACCGGAGCGATCGGCATCTCGTGGTCCCTGAGGACTTCCTCGAGACGCGTCTCGATCTTCTCCACTGACAGACTGCGAACGTCTCCGAGGAGCTCACGTACCCTTCCAACCTTTGGAGAAGGTGCCCCCAGTGGCCGGTTCTCCAGCACGTAGAGCCCCGGTGGCAGCGATTTGCTGTGCAGCGAGTGACCGTCACCCATGTCGATGGAGAAGAGCGACTGGCGGTCGCCGACCAAGATCCACAATGGGTTGTAGTCCGAGGGATCAACGGACTCCAGGAAATGGTCGACGGCGGATGCAGCAGATCGGTGCTCGGCGAGGAGGAGCGGGAGCTCGCCGCGTGAGCACTTGGTCGGATCTCTTCCCGCCGAAGTGGGGCTGTTGGTGACGCCGGCGAACACGCCGGCGTCGTTCACTGCGAGCCAGGTACCGCCCGCGAGCTCGTCTCGGCCACCGAGGACCCGCGGGTTCGATTGGCGCAGCACGCAAATCGGGGTGGCTGGACGCTCATATCGCTCGTCTCGGTTCGCGCCGATCACCAGCGGGAAGGCCGGTCGGAGCCGCGTCAGCACGATCAACAGGCACATGCACGCGCCGATCTCTTCATGCGGAGCGTTCGAGTCTCGCCACCAACGGGACCTTATTCGTCGCCCGGCGCCACGCCTGACAGTGGACCGTCCTTAGGTGCCGACGCTGGACCGGTCGCCCTGACGGGGTCGCGGCAGCGTGTACGGCGTCGCAGGGACCCCTCCCCCACTCATGGGAGAGGGCACCCGTCCTGGCCACCGATGGGCAGGTTCGGGAGTAACGGTTGAGCGGCGGCTGATGACCACGCGCAGTGCCCGACGATCGCCCTGGAGTTTATAGTGCACTATCAGATGCACTATAGTGCTCACATGGACCAGGGCACCGCCACGATGGCCTTCGCGATCGGCAACCGCGTGCGACAGGAGCGTCAGTTCCGGCGATGGACGCTCGATCAGTTGGCCGAGGCGGCTGGGGTGAGCCGGCGCATGCTGGTCAAAGTCGAACAAGGAGGAGCGAACCCGAGCATCGGGACCCTCCTTCGGCTCAGTGACGCGCTTGGCGTCGGGCTACCGACCTTGATCGAGCCGGCACGCCCCAAGCCGGTGAAGGTCACCCGCCGCGGGGCAGGTGCCGAACTTTGGCGCAGCGAAGCTGGAGGTCGCGGCGTCTTGGTGGCCGGCACGGAGCCGCCCGATGTGGTCGAACTGTGGGACTGGACGCTCGGACCTGGAGATCGACACGGAAGCGAAGCGCACTCATCGGGCACGAAGGAACTGTTAGAAGTCCATCAGGGCACGATCACCGTCGAGGTCGAAGACGAGGCGGTGACCCTTGTCGCTGGTGACGCGATCTCGTTCCCCGGCGACGTGACCCACGCGTATCGCAACCCCAAGAAGCGGCCAGCGAAGTTCTCCCTTGGCGTCTTCCAGCCCGGTGTCAGACCGAAGTCTCACTCGGCGGCGCTCAATGGCTGACCCCGCCAAGCTCGAAGCATTTCTCGCCGGCGCTCACGTCGAAGCGGCCGTCTTCGAGCTGCGACGCGACTACCGGGCATTGCTGCTCGCCGTGGACGGGATACACGCTGGCCCGACCGATGAGGCGAGCGACGCGTTGGTTTCCGCAGCCGAGAAGGCCGCCCGCGAGGCGCTCGGTGACCAGCAGATCGATGCGCTTCCACATGTGGCCGCATGGCGTGACGCCTATCGGGCCTTCGGTGCCAAGCCGCAGCGGACGCGCAACAGCCTCGAAGCGCTCTTGCGACGGGTGTCATCGGGGCTGCCGCGGGTGAACCGGCTCACCGACATCTACAACGCGATCTCCGTCCTCCACCAGCTGCCGTGCGGCGGGGAGGACTTGACGTGCTACGTCGGCGTGCCGCGCTTGATCCGTGCGAGTGGCGAGGAGCCCTTCGACGCGAGGGCAGACGGCATGGCGGTGATCGAACATCCCGAATCCGGCGAGGTCGTGTGGTGCGACGACGCCGGGGTGACCTGCAGGCGGTGGAACTGGCGCCAAGCACGACGCACGCAGCTTCGCGAGGACACGACGACGGCACTCTTCGTCCTCGACGCACTCGACCCGATGACCGACGAGGAACTCCACGTCGCAGCCGACGACCTGATGGTCCACCTGCGACGGCTCGGCCCCCACGTCCGAGCAGTCCGCCGGCTGCTTGCAGCGACATGACCAGCTGACCAAGGAGACTGACATGCTCATCCACCCCTGGGACGCCGCGCTCAACGACGCCGAGTGGCAAGAATGGCTCGCCTCCCACGAGCGGTGGGGTCCCATCGCTCTCAGCACGGACACCCACTCGCTCATCGATCCGTTCGAAGAAGCACGGGGCTCGAGCTCGACGAGCGGCTGACTCCTGCGACCAGGGGACGATTCTCCACCTCGGAGCTCGTTGCCGCAGCGACCTCGTCAGGGCGCGCGGCGATTGGCTGGCGCCCGGTGCCACGGCTGAGACTCCTCGAAGCACGCGGTTCTTTGCGCATCCGCTCCCAACGTGGCCGGCGAGCGGGCCAATGGCGCGGGACCCGGCGTCAACCGGCCACGGTGACGAGGTCGCCGATCGCAAGGTCCGAGAACGCGACCTGGGCCGTGGCGACGGGCAACTCCACGCACCCCAGGCTCTGGGGGAAGCCGTAGGAGGCGCGCACAAAGCCGTGCACCGCCTGGCCGCCGTGGAAGTAGTTGATCCAGTGCACCAGGTCGTGGTACGTGGTGCCGTTGGGGTTGGTGCCGTTCATGTAGTTGACGGTGAAGCGCACGTAGATCGGGAACGTGCCGTCTGTCGTCGGGTCCTGGACAATCCCCGTGTTGGTCAACGCCGTGAGGACGTTGGCACCGTTCTCCCACAGCGTGAGGGTTTCGGGCAGAGCCTTCGAGACGTACACGTAGGAGTAGGGGCTCGCGTCGAGCTGCTTGGCCGCCGCCGCCTTCGCCAGGGCCTCCCAGGTCGACGACGTGGCCATCTGTGTGACGGTCTCGGAGTCCAGGGCATAGCCGTCGTATGTCGGCAGCGACGACTCGAAGGCCATCAGGGCACCTTTGACCAGGACGTTTGGGGAGCCAGGTACCCACTGGGCCTGTAGCGTCGCGGGCGTCGACGACCACCGCCACGAGAATGTGCCGGGCAGCGGCTGCGACAACGTCGCCACCTCTTGGGTGAAGGTGGTTGGCACCGCCGCACCCGGAGCGGGGGTGAACCGCAGCGGCAGGTAATGGAGCTGGGCGAGGAGCTGCTCCATCCGCAGCAGTGAGCCGGGGGCAACCTGGAACGAGTACGTCGCGGCGGCTGCGGCGGTGGTCACCGTGGCGCCGGTGGCGACGGCGACCGGGCGGCCGAAGTCGACGGTCACCGAGGTGCCCGGTCCGAAACCGAAGCCGCTCGGCGTGAACACGAGCTCATACGGCGACGGCTGACGCCAGGTGCCCTGCACCGCCGGCGACAGGGTGGGTCGCCTCGAACCCAGCAACTTGGAGACGGGTCGGTCGAACGTCAGCGTGATGGGACCGTTCGACGATGCCGTCGCGCTCCCGGGCGCGGGGCTGGCCACAGCACTGGGCTCGCCGTTGACCGAGGAGACGAACCACGTGAGGGAGCTGGTCCGCGTCGGCGGCTGCTCCCACGTGCGGGGGTCCGCCTGCAGCCGGAGCGAGCCGCCGATCGTCGCAGGCACCTGGAGGTCGACGACGGTGGCCGCGTGGCGAAGGTGGACGACGTGTGAGGGTCCGCCTGTCGCCGCGTACGTGACGGTGCGCACGGAGCCGTCGAACCTCACTGGCACGCGGTGCGCGCTGGCGGCGACGACCACTGCAGCGGCGGGGACCGCCTTCGGGCAGCGCACCGTCGCCGCGGTCGTGACGGTGCCGCCGACCAGCCAGCGGAGCCAGCTCGGCGCTTCGGCCATGACGCGGACCTCAACCGGTTGGCCCTGCGGTAGCCGAGCGGTTGGCACGAACCCTCCGTCGCCGGGTCGCAGGGTGAGCGGGCGCCCATCCGCGGTCGCGTGCACCTGGCGGAGCCTGGTTCCGACACCATTGACGTGGACGGTGAACAGTGCCTCGCCGCTGGAGGACACCGAGACACTGGGGCGACCGAAGACGAGGGCGACAACCACGGCTGCACCCGCCACCGCCACCAGGCCGCCGACCCCGAGCGCGAGCCGAGCCGCCCAGGAGCGGCGGTCGCCGGTGCGCGGGCGCTCCTCGCGGGCGGCGTGGACGGCGTGGACGGCGTGGACGGTCGGCGTACCTGGGTTCGTCTGCGGTCCCGACCGGCTCATGACCCAAAGGCTAAACGCGAGACGAGGAAACTGTGGTCGCGTCCAACGTGCACCCT
>JAJYPY010000107.1 GCA_021794995.1 Actinomycetes bacterium
GTGGAGGACGGCGGTCCTTCTCTCCGTCGTCGTGCTCGCCGGAGCGATCGCGTATCTCGCCGCGCGCCCGCATCCTGGCGCGACGGGCGCGGCGACGGGCGCGGCGACGGGCGCGGCGACGGGCGCGGCGACGGGCGCGGCGACGAGCGCGAAGGGGCAGCACGCCGGCGGCAACGCGGGGCGGACCACCCACCACCACTCGGCGCGACCGCCCGCTCCCACCACGATCCCCCCGACCACGATTCCACCCACGACGACGACCACCACGAACCCCGGGACGCTGCCGCAGACCCCCACACTGCCCCCCGCGTCGTCACCGCAGCTGCGGTCCGAAGAGGCGGCGCTGTGGCGAGGCGTCGTGACGGGCACAGTCACCACCGCCATGGCGTCGTTCTTCCCCGAGGCCGCCTACGTGCAGCTGAAGGATCTCGCCAATCCCTCGGCCGACTGGCAGACCCGGCTCGTCGGCGAGTTCCGTGCGGACCTCCAAGCTGCCCATGCCCTGCTCGGTACCGGCGCGGCGTCGGCCACGCTCGTCGGTGTCACGGTCCCCGAGCAGTACGCACACTGGGTCGTGCCCGGCACCTGCTACAACGCCATCGGCTACTGGGAGGTGCCCAACGCGCGGCTCGTCTACACGGTCGGAGGTGCGGTCAGGTCCTTCGGCATCGCCTCGATGATCTCGTGGCGAGGCCAGTGGTACGTGGTGCACCTGGGAGCGGTGACACGCCCCACAACAACATTCCGTACGACAACACACTTCCAGGGCAAGGTCGACGATCCGGCGACAGGCCCGGGCGTCTCCGCGTACTCGTCAACCTGCTGACCCGCGTGCGGTCACCAGGTCCCTTCGGACTCAGAGCTGGACGGACTTCGTCTCGAGGTATTCCTCCAGCCCGAAGCGTCCGCGCTCGCGCCCGAACCCCGACTGCTTGTAGCCGCCGAATGGCGCCGAGGGATTGAACGCGCCCCCGTTTACGTCCACCTGCCCGGTGCGCAGCAGGCGCGCCACCCGCACGGCGCGGTCGCGGTCCGCCGCCCACACCCCGCCTGCCAGTCCGAAGTCGGAGTCGTTCGCGATGCGGACGGCCTCTTCCTCGGTGTCGTAGGGGAGCACGACGAGCACGGGCCCGAAGATCTCTTCGCGCGCGATGGCCATGTCGCTGGTGACCTCGGAAAAGACGGTGGGGCGCACGAAGTATCCCTTGTCGAGCCCGTCGGGCGGATCGGCTCCCCCGCACAGGAGCGTGGCACCTTCGTCGATGCCTCTGCGGATGTAGGCGCGGACACGTTCGAGCTGTGCGGCTGAGGCGAGCGGCCCGAGCGTCGTGGTCGGGTCGAGCGAGCTGCCCACGACGTAGCTCTGCGCCGCCGCGACGACCTTGTCCTCGACCTCGCCGAGACGTGCTCTCGGCACGATCATGCGGGTGAGCGCGGAGCAGGTCTGGCCAGAGTTCAGGTAGCAGGCGAACACGCCTGCGGGGATGGCGGCGTCGAGGTCGGCATCTTCGAGCATGACGTTCGCCGACTTGCCCCCGAGCTCGAGCGCGACCCGCTTTACCGTGCGCGACGCGAGCTCCATGACGCGCGTGCCTGCACGCGTGGACCCCGTGAACGACACCATGTCGACCCGAGGGTCGGTCGCGAGCACCTCGCCGGCGATCGGCCCAGGGCCCACGACCATGTTGAAGACGCCTGGAGGCAATCCCACCTCATCGATGGCGTCGGCGAGCGCGTACGCGTTCAGCGGGGCGATCTCGCTCGGCTTGAGCACGACGGTGCAGCCGACGGCGAGCGCGGGGGCGACCTTGAGCGCGATCTGGTAGAGGGGGTAGTTCCACGGGGTGATGGCGCCGACGACGCCGACCGGTTCGCGCACCACGAGGGAATTGCCGATCTCTTCCTCCCAGCGGAGCTCGCGCAACGCGTTCGCCGCGTCGGCGAACGCGCCGACGGCGAGGCCGACCTGGATGATCTTGGAGAGCGCGAGAGGCATGCCGACCTCTTTGGAGATCGTTTCGGCGAGCGCGTCGGTGCGCGCGCCCAGCGCATCGGAGATCCGGGAGAGGAGCGTGGCCCGCTCCTCCGCCGCGGTGGCCGACCACGGACCGAACGCCGCGGCGGCCGCGTCGAGTGCACGATCGACGTCGGCCCCCGAGCCTTGGGGGACCTTGCCGAAGACCGATTCGGTGTTCGAGTCGACAACCTCGTGGATCCCGGTGCCGACGGGACGGGCCCACTCCCCACCGATGTAGAAGGCGTCACGAACGTCCATGGGAGCTCCTTTCGCGCGCACCGCAACGGTGCCACGTGCCGCGTCTTGGCTCCCCGATCCGCGGGACACCACATCGGCGCGGCGGCACCGACCCTAGGTGCCCCGCTGGCACGTCTTCGTCGCGCGCTGCGACGCTGCCAGAAACAAACGTTCGTCCGATCGACGTGCCCGGTGATGCGGCGCGATGCAGGCGCGGTGGTAGAAGGTGGAACGCATGACCACGCGTGGGAGGGCAACGGCGGCGTTGACGCTGGCGGTCGTGCTGCTCGCGTCCTGGCTATGGGGGTGGGGCGGCATCGGATCGGACGCGGGCATCGTCCGCGCGGCGGCGTCTCCCAGGACGTCGCTGACGTGCCGGCCCGGAACCGGCAGCGGTGCGCCAGGAGTGACGCATACCGAGATCAAGGTGGCGGCCATCTCCACGCTGACCGGCATCTTGGCGGCCGACTTCGGCTCGTTCGTGCCCGGCGTCAAGGCCTACTTCAAGATGGTCGACGCGCACGGCGGCGTCGACGGGCGCAAGATCGTGCTCGCGTACAACTTGGACGACGCCGGCCTGTCGAGCCAGTTCCAAGCAGACACCCACACCGCGATCGACCAGGACCACGCGTTCGCCGTCGCGGTGTCGTCGTATTGGTTCACGCCGACGTACTTCGCCGCGACCTGCACGCCGACCTACGGGTTCAACGTGGACGGCAACTGGTCGGGCCCCCCGAACCTGTTCGCCGCCGGGGGGTCGGTGCTCACACTGAAGACGATCGTGCCGGGTGTCGCGTACCTCATCGACCACACCAGGTCGAGGTCGGTCGCGATCCTCGCGTACGGCGTGTCCACGTCGTCGGACCTGTGCGCGACGACCGGCAGGCTGCTGCGCGCTGCGGGCTACCACGTGAGCTTCACAGACCTGCGGCTGTCCCCGATCGGTGCGAACCTGACGCCCGACGTCCAGCGGATCAAGCGCGCGGGATCGGACTTCGTGGTGTCGTGCATGACAGTGACAGGCAACATCGCCCTCGCGCGCGCGGTCCAACAGTACGGGCTGCACGTGCACCAGCTCTGGTTCGACGGTGCCGACGCGACGGTCGTGAAGAAGTACCGGAGCCTGCTCCAGGGCGTGTACTTCGATGTGCAGAACGTCCCCGAGACCGCGGCGAGAACGTTCCCCGGCGCCTATCCAGGACTCGAGATCTACCTGAAGGCGATGCACCGCTTCGCCCCGGGCTATGCGGACAACGCGCTGGCGCTCGACGGGTGGGAGTCCGCCGCGCTGATGGTCGCAGGGATCAGGGCGGCAGGCAGGCACCTCACCCAAGCCTCCGTCGTGGCGGCGACGAACCGCATGACCGCGTTCACCGCCGGCGGCATCGCCGTACCGGTCGACTGGAAGATCGCCCACACGGCGCCGACACGGATTGCCTGCGGCGCGTTCGAACAGGTGAAGGGCTCGACCGTGCTGCCCGTGCTCGGCAAGGGCAAAGAGGTCTACCTCTGCTTCACACCTTCCAAGGACCGCCACCCCGTCCCGGTGCCGCTGCCGCCCGGCATCCCCGGTCCACGGCGACGCTGAACGGGCCGCGATGGAGCAACTGCTCGGGTTCGCCGTCCCAGGGGTGCCCTATGGCTGTGCGTACGCGGTGTTCGCCGTCGGGCTGGTCCTCACCTATCGGGCGACCGGCGTCTTCAACTTCGGCTTCGGCGCCCAGGCATACGCGTCCGCCTTCGTCTTCACGTGGCTCGTCGAGGACCACGCGTGGCCCACCTGGGGTGCGTTCGTGCTTGCGGTGGTCGTGCTCGGGCCAGGCCTCGGACTCGTCTTCGACCGCTTCTTGTTCCGCCGGATCGCCAGCACCAATACGACCGCCAAGATCGTCACCGGGCTGAGCCTGCTCGTCGGGATCCCCGCGCTCTTGCCGATGGTGTTCGGCAACGCCAACCTCGTCGGCGCGCCGAGCATCATGTTCAACCCCAACACCGTGTACGTCCACCTCGGCGCGGACGTGCCCGTGAACGGCATGTACCTGAGTGCAGCGATCCTCACCGTGGCGATGCTCGTCCTGCTCGTCCTCCTCCTGCAGACGACCACCCTCGGCCTCGAGATGCGTGCGGCAGTCGAGAGCCGGCGGCTCCTCGAGCTCGAAGGCGTGAACGCCCAGCGCGTGACCGCGACGGCGTGGGCCGTCTCCGGTCTCATGGCCGGGCTGGCCGGAGTGCTGCTCGCGCCGACCGAAGCGACCATCCAGGCGCCGGACTACATCACGTTGATGGTCGCGGCGATCGCGGCAGCCGCGTGCGCCGCCCTGCGGTCGATGCCGATCGCGGCCGTCGCGGGCGTGCTGATCGGCGTCGTGAGCCTGGTCGCGCAGGGCTACCTCCCGACGTCGAGCGTGTGGTACTCGGCGGTTCTTCCCGCCCTCCCCTTCATCGTCTTGGTGGCAGCGCTGTGGGTCGTGCCCGGGCTGCGCCATCTCGACGAGGCGACCGATCCACTGTCGTCGGTGGACCCGCCGCCGCCGCCGCCGGTCGCTCGCGTGCGGGGCCGAGAGATCGACCGGGTGGTGCGCACCGGCTGGTGGCTGGTGCTCGGGGCGTTCGCCATCTCGATGCTCACGTGGATCCCTCGGGCATGGGAGACGGTGCTGAACCAGGGCATGGCCTACTCGGTCATCTTCCTCTCCATCACGCTGCTCACCGGGATCGCCGGACAGCTCTCCCTCGCCCAGGCGACCCTCGCCGGGGTCGCGGCGTTCACCGCGGGACAGCTCGCGATGCACGCCGGCCTGAATTTCCTCGCCGGCGGGGCGCTCGGTGTGCTGGCCGCCGCCGCCGTCGCGATGCTGCTCGCGCTGAGCTCGTTGCGCTTGAGGGGACTCGGGCTCGCGCTCATGACGCTCGCCGCGGCGCTGCTCTTCGACACCGCGATCTTCCCGGCTCAATCGGTGAGCGGAGGGACAGGCGGGCTCAGCATCGCCTCGAGCTGGCTGGGCCTGCCCCTGCTCGCTCCCGACGGTCACGCGTACTTCGTGCTCGCGCTCTGCGTGCTCGCGCTCTGCGCCGCAGGCGTCACCATGGTTCAACGTGGCACGATCGGACGGTTCCTCTCCGCGATGCGAGGCAGCGAGATCGGCGCGGCGGGGATCGGGGTCAACCTTCCCTGGCAACGTGTCCTCGTGTTCGCCCTTTCGGGGGCGCTCGCGGGGGTCGGCGGAACGCTGCTCGCCATCCAGCAGACCGTGATCGCTCCGGGCCAGTTCAACTACCAGCTGTCCCTTGCGTTCGTGGTGATCGTCGTGACGGCCGGTGTGGGCACGGTCGAAGGTGCGATCCAAGCGGGTATCGGTCTCGTCGTGATCCAGGAGCTCTTGCAGTATGCGCCGCAGCGGCTCCAGGGCTTGACCTTCGTGCTGTTCGCCATCGGCGCCCTCACGTACAGCGCGCACCCAGAAGGCATCGTGGAGCTCGAGAAGCGGCGCTGGACGGCCCGCGCCGAGCGCGCGCTCGCGAGGCTGCGCAGCGAGCCCGCACCCGCCACGGCCTCGGGCAGGTCGTGACCACTCCGGCTCCGCTGCTCTCGGTGCGCGGGCTCACGAAGTCCTTCGGCGGCGCCGTTGCCGTCTCGGACGTGAGCTTCGACGTCGCCGCGGGGGAGAGCGTCGGGCTGATCGGACCGAACGGCGCGGGCAAGACCACCGTCTGCAGCTGCATCTTCGGGCAGATGCGTCCCGACGCAGGCAGCGTGCGGTTCTGCGGGCGCGAGCTCGGACGCCTGGCGACGTGGCGCCGGGCACGGCTCGGCATCGGCCGGACGTATCAGCGCGTGGAGGTCTTCCCGGAGATGACGGTGCGCGACCACCTGCTGGTGGCACTGCGCGTGCGGCACCACGACGCGCGCCTGTGGCGCGACCTCCTCGGGCGCTCCGCACCGCGGGCAGACGAGCTCGCGCGTGTCGAAGAGGTGC
Source organism: Actinomycetes bacterium (assembly GCA_021794995.1). Classification (GTDB taxonomy): domain Bacteria; phylum Actinomycetota; class Acidimicrobiia; order Acidimicrobiales; family RAAP-2; genus JAJYVT01. The sequence continues at coordinate 6,232 of JAJYPY010000107.1, forward strand.
TCGAGATCGTCGGACTCAGCGAGGTGGCGGAGGTGCCGGCCGCCGCGCTCGGCCTCGGCACCTGTCGGCTGGTGGAGCTGGCCAGGGCGATCGTGGCCGAGCCCCGGCTCTTGCTCGCAGACGAGCCGTCGTCGGGGCTCGACGAGCACGAGACGCGTGAGCTCGCGGCCGTCCTCGGCACCTTGCAGGCGACACGGGGGATGGCGGTGCTGCTGGTGGAGCACGACGTGTTCCTCGTGGACGCGGTGGTCGATCGCGCCATCGTGATGGACCTCGGGCGCGTGATCGCATCGGGCACGTTCGGGGAGGTCATGGCCGAGCCGGCGGTCCGGCGCGCCTACCTGGGGGTGCCGTGACGACCGTTCGAACGTCCTCACGATGACGCCTCCCGTCCTCGAGCTCGACGCGGTGAGCGCTGCATACGGTCCCTACCGGGCACTGTTCGGCGTGAGCGTCACGGTGCTCGAGGGCGCAACGGTTGCGCTGCTCGGATCGAACGGCGCGGGGAAGTCGACGGTCGCCCGGGTCGCGTCGGGGCTGGTTCCCGTGACGGCCGGTCGGGTGCTCGCAGGCGGGGTCGACGTGACGGGCAAGCCGGCCTGGCGGATCGCACGGGCGGGCATCGCCCACGTCCCCGAAGGGCGCGGGGTGTTCTCGACGCTGAGCGTCGAAGAGAACCTCGTGCTCTCGTTGCGCCGGCGCGCGGGACCGCGTGCGCTCCGCCACTCGCTCGAGCAGGCCTACCTCCGGTTCCCCGCGCTCGCAGAGCGCCGCCACGCTCGGGCCGGCACGCTGTCCGGCGGCCAGCAGCGCCTCCTGTCGCTCGCCAAGGTCCTCGTCGTCCCTCGGAAACTGCTCATCGCCGACGAGCTGTCGCTCGGGCTCGCACCCCATGTGGTAGACGACGTCTACCGCGCCCTCGGCGATGTCCAACGCGCCGGGACGGCACTGCTCATCGTGGAGCAGTCGATCGACCGGGTGCTGTCGATCGCGACATCGGCTGTCGTCCTCGATCACGGATCCGTGGCCTACGCCGGGCCGGCGACCGAGGCCGCGGACGTCGTCGCGCACGTCCTTGCGCCCCGTGGACGGCCACAGGGCGCCGACGGGGCGATGCCGGCCGAGCCCAGGGTCCCGCGTGGGCGCGGGTGGCGGCGCAGCCAGACGACGTAGCGGGCGCGCCGCGTCGTGGTCAGTCCGCCACGATCACGAAGCGCGGCGACACACCGACGATCCGGGCAGCCAGCGGCAGCGCAGCGCGCTCCGCCCACTCGACGTCGGCGAGGCGGCGGAGCCGAGGCGTCCTCCACCCTGCGTCGTGCGCGAGCCGTGCCAGATGCGCCGGATGGGTCCCACGTCCGAGCGGCAGGGAGCTGCGGACGTCGGCCGCGTACTCGGCGTGGTGCTCGGGGGGCGTCGCGCGTACCCGGTCGAGCGTGCGGCGGACGCGGGCACGGCACCGCTCGATCGGATCGACGTCTCCCCACAGGCTCTCCACGAGCACGAGCCGTGCCCGCCCGTCGCCCACCTCGCGCCAGGCCCGCAGCGCGGCCGCCGGGTCGGGCAGCGTCCAGAGCAGGTGGCGCTCCATCACTGCGTCGAACTCGCCGTCCGGTGGATCCGTGGCCGGCCCGACGACGGTGCCGATCGTCACGCCGGCCGCGTCGGCGTTGGACTTCAAGCGATCGAGCATCGCGGGGGACAGATCGAGCGCGGTGACGTCGTGACCGAGGCGCGCCGCGAGCAGGCTCAAGAACCCCGTCCCCGCGCCGCAGTCCAGGATGCGTGCGGGTGCGGGGGGAAGCACCGCCTCGAGCGCGGCTGCCCAGGCCGCGAGCACCATCGGGCTGGTGGGCCGGTGCTGGTGTGACGCGTCGTAGGTCGGGGCGTCGTCGTCCCAGTAGTGCCGGATGTCGTCGAGGAAAGCCATGTGGTGTGTCTATCCCACGTGGCCCGTTAGGGTGAGCAGGTCACGTCCCCCGACGCTCCCGAGCGGGCGGGGTCAGGTGACCGGCCGACACGGCGCAGGCGGAGGCGGCCTGCCCGGCCCGTCGCCGGCGGCCGCACGTGATGCGACTGCGACGCCATGAAGCGATTGAACCCGATACAAGTGGCGGCATCGGCCGCCGGAGCGGTGCTCTCCGCGCTGATCGCCTCCGTATTCGGGGTGAAGGGCACCGTGATCGGCGTCGCGATCGGCAGCGTGGTCGCCACGACCGCCGCGGCGCTCGTCTGGGACTGGATGGAGCGTACCCATCGGGCCGTCCGCCAGGTGGTCGTGAAGAACGCCGATCAGCTGCCGTTCTTGCGCCGTGGACCCACCACGCACACGGCTGGGGAGGTCACCGGCGCCGGGGCCGAGGCGTCCGCGGTGGAGGCGTCCGTCGACGCCGGCTTGGTCGAGCCGGTGGTCGCCACCCGTGCGGGAGCAGCGGGCGCGCGTGACGCCGTG
>JAJYPY010000108.1 GCA_021794995.1 Actinomycetes bacterium
CGGGTCGCCGCCGACTGGGTCGCCGCCGACTGGGTCGCCGCCGTTGCGTCCGGCGAGCGCTGCGCACCGCCGTGTCTTGTACCTCGGGTGGCCGGTCGAGCTGCGCGCGGCGACACTCCTGTCGACGGTCGCCCCGGTCCCTGCCACCCTCCCCAAGGTCGGGGTCGTCGCCCCTCGAGGCGGGACCCGCTGGCCCGCCGAGACGGTCGAGCGCTCCGCCACCGGCTGGACCGTGAGGTTCTCGACGCCGCAACGAGCGGCCGGCATCGTCGTCGCCGGGCCCGCGGGCGACATCTCCGAGGGCTCGACGGTGACGCGCGCGGGAGGGGGGCGCTGGGCATTTGACGGGAGATTCCAAGGCGCCCTCGACTCCGCGTCGTGGCGCTTCACTGGCACGTGGGCCCGTGCGTTCGGGATCTTCCGCCGTGCCGGGCCCGTGCGTCCGCCGGTCTGGCTGGAGGGGTCGCCTGCCGGGTCGTCGGTCCGCCAGGTCGCGGTCACCGACTGGGGCGGTGCCACCGACCGGGTCGTCGCGACCCGGGCGGTGACGGTCGTCTGGAGCGAGGCCTACCTTCGCGGCTGGCATGCCGTGCTCACGCCACGCGGTCCGGGGGGAGCACGGTCCCGTTCGTCGCCCGGAGCCGGGACGCTCTCGGAGACAGTCCATGCGGACGGCCTGGTGCAGGCGGTGCGCGTCCCCAAGGGTTCGTGGACGCTCACGTTCAGCTACGAGCCGCGCCACTTCATGCTGGGCGTCGCAGGCACGCTCGTGGCGGTCGCAGGGTTCGTGGCGCTGGCGCTCGCGACGCTCGTGAGCCGGCGCCGGCACCGGCGCCTCGCGGCAGACGACCCGGTAGCGTGACGCCGGTGATCCGCGTGGGCGTGGTGGGCGGGGCCGGACGGATGGGGCGCGAGGTCTGCCGCGCCGTGCGCGCCGCGCCGGACCTGGTCCTCGCAGCGGTGATCGACCCCAGGGGCGCCAGCGGCGCCGCGGACGCCGCGGACGCCGGGGACGCCGTGCTGGGCGACGCCGACCCGCTCGACGGTGCGGTGGTCTCGGGGGAGCTCGGAGCCCTCGTGGACGCGCGCACCGACGTGGCGGTCGACTTCAGCACCGCGGACGCCGCTCGCGGCGCGCTCCCATGGTGCGCTGCGCAGGGGATCCATGCGGTGGTGGGCACGACGGGGCTCGGCGCCGACGACATGGAGATGCTCGCCCGGTGCTTCACGGGCGAGCCGGCGAACGCGGTCGTCGCCGCCAATTTTGCGATCGGCGCGGTCCTGCTGATGCGGCTGAGCGAACTTGCGGCGCCGCACATGGGCGGTGCCGAGGTGATCGAGCTGCACCACGACAACAAGCGCGACGCCCCCTCGGGGACGGCGATGCGCACGGCGGAGCGCATCGCCGCCGCGCGCGCGGCGGTGGGGGCGGACGCGTTCGGACCGGACCCGACCGCCGAGCTCGTGCTGGACGGCGCGCGGGGCGCCGCCGGACCGGGTGGCGTCCGCATCCATTCGGTGCGGCTCCCCGGGCTCGTGGCACACCAAGAGGTCCTCTTCGGCGCGCTCGGGCAGTCGCTCACCATCCGGCACGACTCGTACGACCGCGCGTCCTTCATGCCGGGTGTCCTGCTCGCCGTACGCGCCGTGCGCGATCGTCCCGGGCTGACGGTCGGGCTCGAGCCCCTCCTCGGTCTGTGAGCGCTGCCGGCGCTCGGGACTCGCGCCTTCGCATCATCGCGGCTGCCTACGACTGCGTGGCGCGCCGGGGATTCTCCAAGACGACGGTCGAAGACGCCGCACGCGGGTCCGGGATGTCGCGCGCCACGCTGTACCGGCACTTCCCCGGCGGGAGAGACGAGGTGCTCGCAGCGGTCGTCGCGTGGGAGAACGCCAGGTTCTTCGCCCGCCTCTACGACGAGGTGCAGGGCGCGGCGTCCCTCCAAGAGGTGATGGAGCGCGGCCTCGCGTTCGCCCATCGCGACATCCGTGACCACGCGGTGCTCCAGCGGGTCCTCGAGACCGAGCCCGATCTCCTGCTCCCGAAGCTCACCGTGGAAGCCGAGGGCACGCAGCGGATGATCGCCGCGTTCCTCGAGCCGTACCTCGCCGGCGCGCGCCTCGCACCGGGCATCGACCACCACGAGGCGGCGGACTTCTTGGCCCGCATGACCCTGTCGTACATCTCGGCGCCCGGACGATGGGACTTGGGGGATCCCGAGCAGGTCGCCCGGCTCGTCCGGGCGGAGCTGCTCGGCGGGATCCTGCCACCGGGGGTTGATTGACACTGAGACAGCTGACGCCTTAGCGTTTCATCGTGGCACGCATCGGTCCTGCGTCCAGCGAGCGATGGCACGCCGGGGGCAAACCGCTTCGCCCGATCGTGCGCCACCTCGGCATGGACGACCACAGCTCGGCTCGGGTCCGGGTCGTCGACGCGGCGCTGCGCTGCATCGCCCGGGTCGGGCTCGCCAAGACGACGGCGGACGACGTCGCGCGCGAGGCGCGGATCTCGCGTGCGACGCTCTACCGGCTCTTCCCGGGCGGCAAGCCCGCCGTCGTGCGTGCCGTGGTCGACACCGAGACGGCGCGGCTCTTCTCGGAGCTCGGCGCGTTGATGGGCGAGGCAAGGGACCTCGAGGAGCTCCTGGTGGCCGGGATCGTCGGCGCCGCCCGGCGACTGCGGTCCCATGAGGCGCTCAGGGTCCTCTTGGCGCACGAGCCCGGCACGGTCCTTCCGCACCTCACGTTCGGGGGGATGGACACGCTGCTCTCGGTGGCGAGCTCGTTCGCCGCGCCGTTCCTCGGGCGCTGGCTCGAACCCGAGGACGCCGCCCGCGCGGCGGAGTGGGCCACGCGTATCGTCGTCTCGTACCTCGCGTGTCCGAGCGACGCCATGGATCTCACCGACGCCGGAGCGGCCCGGCACCTCGTGGCCACGTACGTGGCACCTGGGATCCAGGCCCTGGCGATGGACGGGCCCGGTCGTGTCGGGCGCGCACATCCGCGCGCACGTACGACGCGATGACCAAGGGAGCGACAAGGATGACGACGGAGCCCATGCGCAGCAACGAGGAGCTGATCGGCCGGGTCGACGTGAGGGATCTCGAGGCGGTCTTCGCGACGGTCGGCCACGACGACCCCGGAGGCCACCACGCCGTCGCGGATCCGTGCCCCGCAGACTTCACCTGGGACTACGAGAAGGGCGCGCGCCCGCGGCTCGACCGGCTCTACGAGAAGGCGAAGAGAGCCCAGTGGAACGGGCAGACCGACCTGCCCTGGGAGACCGAGGTCGACCAGGAGCGCGTCGTGATGCAGAACCAGGCCGCCAACTCCAACGGGCTGCGCTGGTCGCCCGAGGACACCGCCGGGACCGCCCTCGAGGGGTGGGGGGACAAGGAGTGGCTCCGCCTCGGCGTCGAATACCAGAACTGGCTGCTCTCACAGTTCATGCACGGTGAGCAGGGGGCGCTGCTGTGCACGGCGAAGATCGTCGAGACGGTGCCGTGGATCGACGCCAAGTACTACGCCGCGACCCAGGTGATGGACGAGGCGCGTCATGTCGAGGTCTTCTCGCGCTACCTGGACGAGAAGCTGTCCGGGCACTACCCGATCAACGCGCACCTCGGCCTGCTCCTCGACGACATCATCGGCGACCGCCGCTGGGACATGACCTATCTCGGCATGCAGATCATGGTGGAGGGGTTGGCGCTCGCGGCGTTCGGGTTCATCCACGCCGTCACCCAGGAGCCGCTGCTGAAGCAGATGCTGCGCTACGTGATGGCGGACGAGGCCCGCCACGTCGCGTTCGGCGTGGTGAGCCTCCAGGACTATTACGCCGAGCTCAGCACGTCCGAGCTCCGCGAACGCCAGGAGTTCGCCTTCGAAGCCGCGGTGCGAATGAAAGACCGCATGATGATGCAAGAGGTCTGGGAGCGCTTGGAGGTCCCGTCCCAGGACGTGATCACGATCATGAAGCGCTCGCCCGAGCGTGACGAATTCCAGATCCTGCTGTTCTCCAAGATCGTGCCGAACCTGAAGAAGCTGGGCCTGCTCGACGCAGCAGACGGGTGGCTGCGCCAGAAGTTCACGGAGATGGGCGCGATCGGCTTCGAGGACCTCGTCGACACGGCGCAGGAGGTCGACGCGGAAGCCGACGGGTCCCCCGCGGTGCGCCACGTCGCCTGAGGACGCCCCACGAAGCGGCTGGTAGCGTGCGAGTGATGCGCTCCGCTCGCTTCGGCGCCATGCTCACCGCGATGGTGACGCCGTTCGGCCCCGACGGCTCGCTGGACGTGGACGCCGCCGTGTCGCTGGCACGCTGGCTCACCGAGCACGGGAGTGAGGGGCTGGTGCTTGGCGGCACCACCGGCGAGGGACCCGTCCTCAGCGACGAGGAGCTGCGCCAGCTGTGGCGGGCGGTGTCCGAGGCGGTGAGCGTGCCGGTCCTCGCGGGGACCGGGACCAACGACACGGCGCACGCGATCGAGCTCACGAGGGCCGCGACCGAGTGTGGCGTCGACGCGGTCCTCGTCGTGACGCCGTACTACAGCCGGCCGTCGCAAGAAGGGCTCTTCGCGCACTTCTCCGCGGTCGCCGCAGCGACCGATCTGCCCGTCGTGCTCTACGACATCCCCGTGCGGACCGGGCGGCGGATCGGCCTGCACACGATGCTGCGGCTCGCGACCGAGACGAAGAACGTCGTCGGCGTCAAGGACGCCGCGAACGACGTCGCGGGGGCGGCAAGGCTGCTCGCCCGCGCGCCGGGGTCCTTCGAGCTCTACAGCGGCGACGACTCGCTCACCCTGGCGCTCGTCGCGGTCGGGGCGGTGGGGGTGATCTCGGTGTGCGGCCACTGGGCGGGCCGCGAGATGAGCGACATGGTGACGGCGGCGGTCAAAGGCGACCTCGACTCCGCGCGCGCCCTCAACGCGCGCCTCGTCGAGTCCTACGACTTCGAGTCGACCGAAGAGTTCCCGAACCCTCTGCCTGCAAAGGCGGCATGCCGGGCGCTCGGCCTGCGCGTGGGGCAGTGCCGCCTTCCACTGGGGGACGCGCCTCCCGAGCTCGAGGGCGAGGCGTTGCGGATGCTCGTGAGGCTGGATGCAGCGGCGCTCCCGTCCGCCCGCTAGGCGCAGGGCGCCGGTGGGAAGGGCGGACTCGGTCCGGGTCGTCTTCCTCGGCGGCCTGGGCGAGATCGGACGGAACTGCGCCTGCGTCGAGGTGGACGGACGGATCGTCGTCCTCGACTGCGGCGTCATGTTCCCCGACCCCGACATGCCCGGCGTCGACCTCGTCCTGCCGGACTTCACGTACCTGCGCGAGCACGCGGACCGGGTGGACGCGGTCGTCCTCACCCACGGGCACGAGGACCATACCGGGGGTCTGGCATTCCTCTTGCGCGAGCTCGAGGTCCCGATCTACGGATCCGAGATGTCCCTCGGCCTGGCGAGAAACCGGATCGACGAGGCAGGGCTGTCGGGACGGGCCCGCTACGTGCCGGTCGCCGACGGCGAGCGCCGCTCGGTCGGGCCGTGCGACGTCGAGTTCATCCCGGTGACCCATTCGGTCCCCCACGGCTTCGCCCTCGCGTTCCACACGCCGGTCGGGGTGCTGCTGCACTCCGGCGACTTCAAGCTCGACCTCGAGCCGGTGGACGGCCGGCGGACCGACCTCGCGCGCATCGGTGCGATCGCATCTGCCGAGGGCATCGCGCTGTTGCTGTCGGACTCCACCAACGCCGAGGAGCCGGGGTTCACCCCGTCGGAGAGCACGGTGGGCGCGACCATGGCGCGGGTCTTCGCCGCGAGCGCCGGCCGTCGCGTCGTCGTCGCGTGCTTCGCCAGCCACATCCACCGCGTCCAGCAGGTGATCGACGCCGCCGTGGCAAGCGGGCGACGCGTGGCGACGCTCGGTCGCTCGATGGCCAAGAACGTCGACCTCGCCCAGCGCCTGGGGCTCTTGTCGGTGCCTCCCGGTGCGCTCTGCGCCATCGAGGACATCGACGGCGTGCCCGAAGGCGAGGTGTGTGTGATCTCGACGGGTTCCCAGGGGGAGCCGATGTCGGCGCTCTCGCTCATGGCCACCGGCGACAACAAGTGGTTCCGTGTCGGCGACGGCGACGTGGTCGTGATCAGCGCGCACCCGATCCCGGGCAACGAGTGGTCGGTCGGCCGGGTCATCGACGAGCTGCACCGGCGCGGCGCGCAGGTGGTGCACACGGGCACCGAGGCGGTGCACGTGAGCGGGCACGCGCGCCAGGGCGAGCTGCGGACGCTGCTCGCCGTGGCGAAGCCCAAGGCGTTCGTTCCCGTCCACGGCGAGTACCGCCACCTGTTCCACCACGCGGCCATCGCCCGCTCGATGGGTGTGGCCGACGACCAGGTGCTCTTGTGCGAGGACGGCGACGTGGTGCGCCTCGACGGCTCCGGGCTGCACCGCGACGGCACCGTGCCTGCCGGCTACCTCTACGTCGACGGCACCGTGGGCGACGTCGGCCACGGGGTGTTGCGCGACCGGCGCCAGCTGGCCGAAGAGGGCGTCGTGATGGTGGTGGTGACGGTCGACCTCAAGCGCAAGGTGCTCACCGGCACGCCGCAGATCGAGACGAAGGGCTGGGTGCATGCTCCCGAGGCCGAGGCGCTGCTCGGAGACGCCGCCGCGGCGGTGTCCGAGGCGGTCCTCGGCGCCATGGCCGATGGCGCGCACGACGTCGACGTCCTCACCCGCCATGCGCGCAAGGCCCTGGGGCGCTTCGTGAACGAGCGCACGCGACGCCGGCCGATGATCGTCCCCGTGGTGATGGCCGTGTGAGCTGCGCGTGGTCGCGCCCCGGGGTCCGTCGCTCCCCGCCGCGACCGCTCGGCTCAGGCGGGCTCGGGGCGCGGGGGCTCGCCGTGGGCCGCGTTGGCGACGCCGAGCCGCCAGTACGCCTTGTGGTCGATGTCCTCGGGGTCGACCCCGCGCGCGATGAGCCCGGCCCGCGCGGCGGCCACCTGGCGGAGCTCGCCGAAGACGTAGGCGTGCCCGTGGCCCCGAGGGAGCGGGAGCCCGGCAATCTCGTCTGCCAAGAGCGTCCCCGTGCCCGGTGCGCTCGTTCGATGCAGCCATCGCAGCGCGACGTCGCAGCGCGATCCCTCGAGCTGCTGCTGCTCGTCGGCTCCGGCCACCTCGAGCACCGCGAGCGCCGCAGCGCCCGAGGGCAGCGCCTCGATCATGGAGAAGATGGCCGGCAGCGCGGACTCGTCGCCCACGAAGAGGTGCCACGAGGCGCCCTCGGCGAGCCCGATCTTCCCCCGGGGGCCGATCGCCTCGACGCGCGCGCCGACCGCCGCCGCCGCCGCCCACCTCGCACCCGGCCCCTCGCCGTGGAGCACGATGTCGAGGTCGACGGCCGGGACATCGGGCGCCAGCCTGCGGATCGTGTAGCGCCGGCGGAAGTGGGTGCGGCCGGATGCGGGGACGGCCACCATCAGGTCCTGGCCGGCGACGGCGCGCAAGCCGTCGAGCCCGCCGCCCGTGAACCTGAGCCGCCGCACCCGCGGCGTGAGGAGCCGGGCGTCGACGAGCTCGAGGTCGACGGCGCGCACCCCGGGCAGGCGTCGCAGCAGGGCGGAAGCCTCCTCGCCGTCGGGCCCGGTCACGGCGGCAGAGCCTACGGGAATCCCCGTGCGGGGCGACCGGTCGGACCTGTCCAGGTGCGCGCCACGGCGCCTCCCCCGTGGCGGCGCACGCCGGCGGTAGCCTCTTGAGACTGTGGTGGCCACGAAGCGCCGAGCGGCCTCGAGCCGCAGCCGGGCCCGGTCCGCACGCGATGGGGGGGAACGGAAGGGCGCCGCGGGACGGCGCTCCGCCCGGCACGCATCGCAGCGGACCCCTGCGGCGCGCCGCCGCACGGACCAGGGGGCGCCAGGGATCCTGAGCGACCACGGCGCAGACCTGTGGTCCATCGGGCTGCTCACCGTCGGCATCCTCCTGGCACTCGCCGTCTACGGAGGTGCCGCCGGGTCGGTCGGGCATGCCGTCGACGTGGGGCTCGGGAGCGCGATCGGCTGGGCCCGCTTCGTGATCCCCCCGGTCTGTGCCGCCGCCGGAGTGGTGGTGATCGCCGGCCGACGCCAGCCACTGCGGGCACGCGCCGGGGCCGGGGCCGGGATCGCGGTCCTCGCCGTGTGCGGTCTGGCGGAGCTCGCGGGTGGGTCACCCGCCCTCTCGGCGCGCCGATCGGTGCTCGCGGCCGCAGGCGGGTGGCTCGGCGCCATCGTCGGGCGACCCCTCGCGGACGGGCTTGGGACGGCCGGCGCGGTCGTCGTGCTCGTGGCCGTGGTCGCCGCGGGCTGCGTGGTCGCGACGGGGGTGTCCGTCCGATCGTTCGGTCGGGCGGTGGCGGCCGCTGCGGGTGCCGTGCGGCGCGCCATGGACCGGCCCGTCGAGGTCCTCGACCTCGGGGGCGACGATCCGCCGCCACGAAGGGCGCGCACGGACGTGGCGCCGCTCGCCGTGAGGTTCTCCGAGGCCGGCGAGGCCGACGTCGACGGCGGCGGTGTGCCGACCGGCGGCGACGTGCGGGTGGACGCTGCCGGGCTCCCCGCAGGCTCAGGGGA